>JBDTDR010000222.1:0-13480 GCA_039922955.1 Candidatus Tumulicola sp. | reverse complement strand
ACGGCCGCATCCGGGGCGAGGGCTATCATCATCGCGCCGGTGAGCCCCACGCCGAAGCCAACGCGCTGGCGCAGGCCGGAGATACGGCACGCGGCGCAACCCTGTACGTTACGCTGGAGCCGTGCGTGTGCGTGGGACGCACGCCGCCGTGCGCGCCGGCGCTCGCGCAAGCCGGCATCGAGCGGGTCGTTGCCGGCGCGATCGATCCAAATCCGAAAACGGATGGCCGCGGCGTCGCGCTGCTGCGCGAACGTGGAATTGACGTCCGCATCACCGACGACGAGCGCGCGCACGACCTGATCGAAATCTTTGCGGGATCGATCGCCGCCGATCGTCCGTATGCGGCGCTCAAGATGGCGATGTCGTTGGACGGCGCGATTACCTCGCAGCCAGGCGTTCAAGAGTGGATAACCTCCGAGGCGGAACGGTTGTACGTGCGCGAGCTGCGGATCGCCTACGATGCGGTGATGGTCGGCGCCGGGACGGTGCGGGTCGACGACCCGCAGCTGACGGTGCGCCCGCCGCACCACCGCTTGCGACCGTTCGTGCGCGTCGTCGCCTGCGAGACCGAAAGCATTGACGCCGCGAGCCGAATTCTTGCCGACGTGGAAGACTACGCGAAAACGATCGTGTTGGCGCCCGCGGGCCGGCGCGCGCGGTTCGACAATCTGCGCGGCGTAGCCGAGATGCTGTTCGTCGGCGAGACCGGCGACGTGCGGCTCGATTTAGCGTTGGCGATGAAGGCGCTGCGCGCGGCGGGCGTTTTCAGCGTGCTGTGCGAGGGTGGGCCGACTTTAGGCGCGCGCCTGATCGAGGCCGGCGCGATCGACCGGTTTTACTGGGCGGTTGCGCCGCTGCTGCTTGGCAACGACCACGCGGTTCCGGTGCTCGCGGGCGTGGATCTCGCGGCGCTGCGGCCGCGCCTGCGCTTCGATCGCGTCATGCGCGTCGGCGAAGACGTCGTGATTTCGGGAACGCTCGCACGTGTTTAGCGGTTTGATCGGGTATCGTGGCAGGGTCGTCGCGCTCGATGCGTTGCCGAGCGGCGGCTCGACGCTGCACATTCGTTGCGAAGGCGTCGAGCGCGAGGGGCCCAACGTGAAGGATTCAATCGCGGTTGACGGCGTGTGTCTGACCGCGACGGCGATTCACGGCGATGAGGTCGCATTCGACGTGGTTCCCGAGACGCTGGCGCGAAGCACGCTGGGCGAGCGCCGGCCGGGTGACGCGGTCAATCTCGAGTATGCACTGCGGGTGGGCGATCGCCTCGGCGGGCACTTCGTGTACGGCCACGTCGACGCGACGGCACGGATTTTGACGCGCACGCCGGAAGGGCAGGGCGAGCGGGTCCGGATCGAGCGTTCCGTGTCGCTGGAAGCCGCGATGACCGAGAAGGCGTTCGTCGCGATCGACGGGGTGAGCGTCACGGTCGCGGCGTCGGGCGACGGCTGGTTTGAAATCGCGCTGATTCCCGAGACGCTGGCACGCACCACGCTCGGGGCGCGACCGCCCGGAAGCCGCGTGAACGTCGAGGTCGATCCGCTGGCGCGATACGTGCTGGCGGCGCTTCGCGCCGACCCACCGGATGTCACCAAGACGTGAGATACAAAGAAACGCTGCCGCCCGGAGCGCGCGTGTTCGAAACGCGCGTGCGGACGCAGTGGTCGGACGTGGATATCGCCGGGATCGTCTATTTTGCGGCGTACTGGCGCTTCGCGGAACGGGCGGAGATGGAGTTCTTTCGCGAACTCGGGTTCCCGTACGACGCGGTCTTCCAGGCGCACGGTTTCTGGCTGCCGCGGGTGCACTGCGAGGTCGAGTATCATGCGCCCGCTTTAATGGACGATTGGCTGCGCCTGCGGACCCACTTGGAAAAAGTCGGGGCGTCAAGCGTTCGCTGGAAGACGGTCGTCTTCAACGAGCGCACCGAACGACCCGGCGCGGTCTTCACCATCACGGTCGCCTGCATCGATGCCGCAAACAGAAAAGGTCAGCCGCTGCCGGCCGCGATTCGCAGCGTGCTGCTGGCGTGCGTTGCCGAAGCGGCCACGTGAGCGGGCAGGGGAGGTCGCGGGTCGCGATGCTGATCGCGCCGCGGCGGATCGAGCTGCGCGATGAGCCCGTTCCGACGGCATCCCCGGGTGGAATCGTGGTGCGCGTGCGTGCCGCGCTCACCGACGGAACCGATTTGAAGGCCTACCGGCGCGGCCATCCGCAGATGCCGATGCCCACGCGGTTCGGGCACGAATTCTCGGGTGACGTCGCGTCCGTCGGCAGCGGCGTGACCGAGCTGCGCGCCGGCGATGCGGTCATGTGCGCGCATTCGGCACCGTGCGGCCGCTGCTTCTGGTGCGGCAATGCGCAAGAAGAACTGTGCGAATCGGTGATGTCGACGATGATTCTCGGCGCATATGCCGACTACGTCGAGGTGCCGGCGCACATCGTCGCCCGCAACTGCTTCGTGAAACCGCGCGATGTTTCGTATCCGCAGGCGGCATTTCTCGAACCGCTGGCCTGCGTCGTTCACTCGGCGGCGTTTCTCGCGCCCACGCCGGGCGCGACGGTGGCCATCCTCGGCGACGGTGGTTTCGGGATTCTGCACGCGCTGCTGCTGAAACACGACGGCCGTAACGCGATTCTGGTTGGGCGCCGGCCGGAGCGGTTGGAATTGGCGCGCGAACTTGGCATCGAGACGGTCGACACGCGCTCGACGCCGGCGCGCGAGGCGCTGCACGCGCGCACGGGCGGCCGCGGTGCGGACGCCGCGATCGAATGCACGGGAAGCCTCGAGGTGTGGGAGGACGCGCCCGCGTTGGTGCGTCGCGGCGGGATGGTTTCATTTTTCGGAGGATTGCCGGCCGAAGCGCGCGTGTCGTTTGCGGCGGCGCGGCTGCACTACGACCAAATACGTCTGATCAGCCCGTTTCATTTTGCGCCGCGAGACGTTCGGCGAGCCCACGACCTCATCGTTGCGCACGCGATACCCCTGCTGCCGTTGCTCTCGCACGCGTACGCGTTGGGCGACGTTGCGACGGCCTTCGCGCGCCTCGATGCCGCCGAGGGGATGAAGGTGCTGATCGAACCGTGAGCCTTCCCAAAACGATGCGCGCCGCCGTGCTCTACGACGTTGACAACATCCGCATCGAGGAGCGGCCGGTACCCGAACTGCGCGAAAGCGAACTGCTGGTGCGCACGATGGCGAGCGGTATCTGTAGCGGCGACGTGATGGCCTGGTACATTCGGCGCAAAGCGCCGCTGGTGCTGGGACACGAGCCGGCCGGAACGATCGCGGCGATCGGGCCGGGCGCGGACCCGCGCGACGAAGACGGCCGGCGTTTCGCCGTTGGCGATCGCGTGTTCGTGCACCACCATGCCCCGTGTTTTGCCTGCGACGCCTGCGATCGTGGCGACTTCGTTCAATGCGCGACGTGGCGAGCCAGCAAGATCGATCCCGGCGGCATCGCCGAGTTCTTTCGCGTCCCGCGCGAAAATCAGCGGGACACGCTACGTTTGCCCGACCGCGTTGCCTTCGTGGATGCGTCGCTGGTCGAGCCGCTCGCGTGCGTAGTGAAATCGCTCCGGCGCGGAGGCGTGGAGCCGGGCGCGACGCTCTACATCGTCGGGTTGGGCGTCATGGGTTTGATGCACGTCCTGGCGGGTAAAGCGCTCGGGGCGCGCGTTCTGGCGAGCGATTTCATGGCCGAGCGGCGTACGCTGGCCGAAGGCTGCGGTGCGGTCGCGTTTCATCCCGACGAAGCCGAAGCGACGCTGGGCGACGGCGCGAACGTGGTGATTTGCGGTCCGGGCACGCCGCAAGCGCTACAGGCCGCGCTTTCGGCCGCCGCGCCGGGAGGAACGGTCGTCATGTTCGCGCCGCTGGAGCCGGGAACGCCGTTGGCGCTGGATGCGCAGCGGTTCTACTTCAGCGACCTGCGAATCGTTGCGAGTTATTCGTGCGGTCCTAACGATACGCGCTCCGCCCTGCGGCTCATCGAAGACGGCGTCGTTACGGCCGATAAGCTGGGCGCGACGACGGTTGCACTCGATGCGACGGCGAGCGCCTATCGCGATTTGGCCGAAGCGCGGATCGTCAAACCGATCGTGGTCTTCGATGCGGTTGGCTAGCCGTCAACGTAGGAAACCGGCGCGGGGTCGGGGAGCGGCAGCACGACGTCGTCTTTGCGGCCGGTCACGCGCCACGCGAGCATAAATGCGCCGGCGTACAGGAGCGCGGCGACGTACCATGGCGCTCCCGGCACGCCGGCCGAACGCCACGGCCCGATGAACTGCGCGAAAACCAAGGTAAAGAGGCCGGGACCGATCAGCATTGAGATTCCGCGGATCGAACCGAGCGCGCCTTGCAGTTCACCTTGCTCCGACGGGCCGACGTGCCGCGTCATCAGTGCCTGCGACGTGGCGTTGTACATCGGCAGGCAGATTAGGACGATCGCGACCAGGAAGACGAAGCCGTTGTCAGTTCCCATGAGCGCGGTTCCGGCCACCGCAAGAACGAGGCTGGCGAGCAGCACGCGCCGTTCGCCGAACTTGGCTACCGCCGGTCCGATCATCGTCGCTTGATTGACGACTGTAAGGACGCCGACGAGCGCGAGCGTTAAGCCGATGCTCCCGGTGCTCCAGCCGAACACGGCGATGCAGTAGATCACCCAGATGTTGGGAAAAACTTCGTGCGCGACATACCCGATGAAGTTGACCCAGGTCAAGCCCCACAGTTCGTGGTGCGAGCGCAAGAGCGCGATCGAACCGATCGGGTTAGCGCGACTCCATTCCAAGCGCGGCGTGCGTTTGTCGCGCGGTAGCGATTCGGGCAGGACGAAGATGCCGTAGAGCGTGTTGATCAGGCTGCAGAGCGCCGCCGCCCAGAACGCCAGACGCGGATCGATGTTGCCGACGAGTCCGCCGATCGCGGGGCCGAGAATGAACCCGAGTCCGAAAGCGCTTCCGAGTATTCCGAAGGCTTTGGCGCGTTTCTCGGGTGGCGTGACGTCGGCAATGTAGGCGCTCGCCGCCGTCATGTTTGCCGTCGCGATGCCGGAGAGCACGCGACCCGCAAACAGCCATATGAGATTGGGTGCCAGCGCCATGATCACGTAGTCCACGGCCGTCACGGCGTTGGACAGCAGGATCACGGGGCGCCGGCCGACGCGATCGGAGAGCATGCCCATCAACGGCGAAGCGAAGAACTGCATCAGCGCCCACACCGTCGCAAAGATGCCGATGACGAACGCGGCGTTGGACATGTTCCCACCGACGAAACTCGCGATGAGTTTCGGCAGCACCGGCCCGATCATGCCGAACGTCAGCATGTCGAGCATCACGGTGATGAAGATGAAGGAGGTAGCCGCCCTGCGGCGCGAGCCGATACTAAGCTGTTGCATCGAGACGGTCCTTTGCGACGGGGGCGTAATCGAGCATGGAAAGCCAAAGGTCGACCGCGCGGTCGATCCGCGCGCGATCGTGGGTGGCGCAAAGGTCGAGCAGAAAACCGCGGAAAGTGGCGATCATCATCGTGGCGAACGCGCGCGCGTCGTCGCGGTCGAAACCCGGCAGCGACGAGCAGTCTTCGAGCGCCCCGAGCCATTCCTCGACCGCGTTTTCCAGAAACCCCGGAAAGCGCGAGCGATCCTGCAATGCCAGGCCGTAGACTTCAAAGAACAGCCGCATCAGCGGTTCCCACTGCGGCTCGCTCCAATGTTGCCAGAGCATGCGCGTGATCTCGCGCGGCGAGAGCGTCGAGGTGAACTTCAAGTTGGCCATCGTCTCGCGCTGCCGCCCGCGGCCGCGCCGGATGATCTCGACGACCAACGCCTCCTTGGACCCGAAATAGTACAGCAAGACGCGCGGGCTGGTGCCGACGGCTTTGGCGAGCGGCCGCAGCGACAGGCCGGCTAGGCCGTGGCGGCAGACGTAGTCAACGCTTCGCTCGAGCAGGTCGGCCCGGTGCGCTTGGTCGGCTGTACGGGACATATGCCCAGGTTAGCATACTTGAAACACTCGTTTCAAGTATGCCGCCTTGGCGCCCGCCGCTATCACCCAGAGCGGAGCGCCGCAGGCAAGCGCTTACGTCTTACTTGTTTTCGAAGTACTGGGTGGTCGAATTTCCAAGCGTGTCCGAAACGCGGATCCCATCGACGCCGCCGTACCCCGGGTGGCAGCTGGGAACCGGCGAGAACGTCAGCACGGCGTTGTTGGGCTTGGCGGGCACTGAGTAGCACGGTTGGGGCGCGGTCCACGACACGGTCGTCGCGGTGAAGTACCCGACGTACTTGGCCTCGTTCACGTAGAGCGAGAAGCCGTTGTGCACGGCGAACGGATGCTTCGGACCCGACGAGATGACGTCTCCGTTGCCGCCCACGAGCCGAAGTAGGATCGTACCGGATGGGACGGGTTGGAAGATCGTTCCGCGCTGCACGGTCGCGCACCCAACCAGGGAAAACAGAAGAATGGGAACGATGAATTGCAGTTTCATGAGAAAAAACTCTCCAGTCCGTAAATCGGAGCGGGATATGAAGAAGACCATTCGCTCGGCCGGTTGGCGCCCCTTTACCCCGACCGCGCCGCCAGCCGCGGCAGCTGGCCTAAACGCCTTGACAGATGTTAAGGCGCGGCCTTAGGCTCGGGAGGTGAACACTTTTGCGCAACGTCTCAACGCGGTCATGGACGAGGCGCAGATTTCCGCCTCGGAGCTGGCCGGCCGCGCCGGATTGACGGAGTCGGCCATTTCGCTGCTGCGCTCGGGGCGGCGGGAACCTTCGTATCGCACCCTGCAGCGCTTGGCCCACGTTTTACCGGCGCTCGCCGAGCAGCTGGGCGAAGCGTCGAGCCCGTTTGACTCGATCGAGGGCGCGATCGCCGACGTTCGGGCCGGCAAAATGGTCGTCGTGCTCGACGACGAGGACCGCGAGAACGAGGGCGACCTGGTGATGGCGGCTCAAATGATCACGGCCGACGCGGTCAACTTCATGCGCAAAGAGGCGGGGGGCCTGATCTGCGTTCCGCTGCCTGGGCGACGGCTCGACGAGCTGCAGATTCCGCAGATGGTCAGTGACAATACGGCGGTGCACGAAACGGCGTTTACCGTTTCGGTGGAAGCGCGCGGACTTACGACCACCGGGATTTCGGCGCCCGACCGCGCCGCAACGATCAAGAAGCTGTTGGATCCCGACGCCAAGGCGGCCGATTTTCTGCGTCCGGGCCACACGTTTCCGCTGCGCGCGCGCGAAGGCGGCGTGCTCGTTCGCGCCGGCCAGACCGAGGCCTCGGTCGACCTCGCGCGTTTGGCGGGGTTGTACCCGGCCGGCGTGATCTGCGAAATTATGGCCGACGACGGAACGATGGAGCGGTTCGACGGGCTGCGTGCGTATGCCGATCGGCACGGGCTTAAGCTCGTCACGGTCAAGGATCTGATCGCTTATCGCATGCGTAACGAAAAACTCGTGAAGAACGTTGCCGAGTTCGATTTGCCCACGACGAAGGGCAACTGGAAGGGGGTCGCTTACGAAACGACGATCGATGCAAACACGCACGTCGCGCTGGTGATGGGCGAGATCGGCGACGGCAAGGACCTTCTCGTGCGGGTTCACTCTGAATGTCTGACCGGCGACGCGCTGCACTCGATTCGTTGCGACTGCGCCGCCCAGCGCGACGGCGCGATGGACTTGATCGCTGCCGAAGGGCGCGGCGTGCTGCTGTACCTGCGTCAAGAAGGCCGCGGCATCGGGCTTGCCAACAAGCTGCGCGCCTACGAACTTCAGGACCGCGGCGCCGACACCGTCGAAGCGAACGTGGCGCTGGGCCTTCCGGTCGACAAGCGCGATTACGGCATCGGCTCGCAGATCCTCGCCGATCTCGGCGTTAGAGAGATGCGATTGATCACCAACAATCCGCGCAAGATCTTCGGGCTAGAGGGCTACGGGCTCAGGATCGTCGGCCGCATGCCGATGCAAACCGCGCCGACCGCATATAACCGGCACTACATGGATACGAAGCGCTCGAAGCTCGGTCACATGTTCGACAAACCCGCGGCGGTGGCGGATTGAAGAAGAACGGATCGAAGCGGCCCGCGCCGTTGAATTGCGCCGGAAAGCGCTTTGCGATCGTTGCCGCCCGCTTTTACGACGAGCTGGCCGATCGGCTGGTGGACGGCGCCAAGCGCGCCCTGCGCGATTGCGGCGTGGCCGCCGGCGATATCGACGTGTTCGACGTGCCGGGCTGCTTCGAGCTGCCCTTGGCCTGCAGAAACCTGTTTGAAACGCAACGTTACCACGCGCTGGTGGCGCTGGGCGCGATCGTTCGCGGCGAAACGCCGCATTTCGATTTCGTCGCCGGAGAATGCGCGCGCGGCATCATGGACGTCCAGCTTTCAACCGGCGTGCCGATCGGCTTTGGCGTGCTGACGACCGAGACGTACGATCAGGCGCAAGAGCGTGCGGATCCCAAACGCGGCGACAAGGGCTACGAAGCCGCGCTCGCCGCGGCCACGCTGGTGCAAATAACGGCGAACGCCCCGCGCGCGGGCTTCCGCTAGCAGAACTACGAGACGCGAAATGCGACCGCGACGAAGGCGAAGATGCCGACGGCAAGCACGATCAGGGTGACCGGAAGCACGCGAGAATGATGGCGCTTTCTGTCGCTGAGGCCCGCCAGCGACTCGAAATCGGGGCTCCACAAGTAGTCGATCATCGCGCGATAGTCGAGAATCGCGATGAGCATCGCCAGGATTCCGGTACCGATGAGGATTAGACCGAGATCGCGCGCCGAATGGACGTGCACCGGGTTGGGCATTCGTTCGAGCACTTGATAGATCGTGAATCCGAACCCGATCAGCGCGACGCCGGTTCGAACCCACGCCATCTGCGTTCGCTCTAACGCCATCCGCGTGCGAATCCATCCGAAATGACTGTCGGAAGTAATCCGCACCTCGAAGCGTGGAGCGTCGGGCTTGGGTGTATCGTCATTCATTGGCGGGCACGTTTCGCGTTCGTTCCGGCGGGTTACTCCGGTTAAAGACAACCTGGTCCCAGCGCCAGAGCTGCTGGAAGAACTCGCGGGCGAAGCGTCGATCGCCACGCTCGCCGCAGATTTCCGCGATGCTGCGGACGCCATCGACGGCGGCCAGCAGGCGTTCCTGCCGCGCGTCGATCGGCAGATACAGGTCGGTGTAGGTGTGATTGGGGTTTATCAGCACGGCCGTCGCTCCCGCCGGCAGCCGATCGCGCACGACCAGCGTATCGGGCAGCCGAATGGGCGTATAACCCGGCCACGCATCCCCGTCAAAGTCGACGGACGCCCCCGGCGCGGGCTGGTCCCGTCGGTACGCCACGACGCTGTGGCGGACCATCGTCCCGCGGAACAGTTCGACGGCGGCATATTGCGCTTGGGGAGTTAGCGCGGCGAGCGCCGCATGGTGCGGAGTGGATGCCAGCGCGCCGCACCCCGGCAGATACGGCGCCTGGCGCACCCAGCGCCCGAACCTTAGGCCGGCTCGGTCGAGAAAATCCATCAGCTGATCGACCGAGTACGATCGGTCCCGTGGATGGAGCAGCGTGTCGGCTAGCCCGGCCTCGGTATCGAAATCGGGCGATTTGCGCAGCAGCGGCGCAAGCGGATGGTCGGGCGGGAGCGCTTTCAGGCACGCGGCGAGGTCGCGGATCTCTCGATCCGTCCGGCCAATCCGGACGCGGCGGCAGTAATCCGCAAGCATATACACCCCCGCGCGTCCGTAGGGCGCGTAAACCATGACGCTGAGGGCGCCGGCCGGTTCGAGGACGTCTCGCAGCGCCCGCAGACCCGCGTCGGGGTCAGCCAGATGGTGCAGCACGCCGGTGCAAACCACGTGCTCGAACGATTGCCCGAGGTCGGCCGCACGCTCCACGGCGAGCTGGCGCACCTCGAGATTGTCGAGCGCGTGTTTACGCTTCAACCTTTGCGTGAGCGCGATGCTTTTTGCGCTGACGTCGATCCCAACCACCTTCGCGCGGGGCCAGCGCAACGCGTAGTGGGCGGCCTGGGTCGTGCCGCAGCCGGCCACCAATATGCTCCGGTCCTCCCGGTAGGGCTCGGCCGGCCAGAACAGGTGCGATTCGGCGTGCCGGCGCCGGTCGTCCCAAGACCGGCGGTAGGCATCCAGGTCGTCCACCGGGGGCGGGTAGGGGTGACGTTCGTAAAATGCGCGCACCTCGGCGGCGATTGCCGCTCGGGACGTCTCGGGAGCTTCGTCGTCCTTCATAAGCTACTGGAGCCTTCCATGCCGGGCGGATGGCGCCCGGCATGAAAGGCTCTTTGAGACGCCGGCATCCTAACCGTGCGGCTGGGACACCTGTGCCATCACCGAGTCCAGGTTGAACGAGGCGGGTTTTTGCCGTGGCGGGAACTTGATGAAGTCGGCGATCTGCTGCGCCACCAACGCCTGCATCGCGTACATCTGGGGCACGTGATCGACCATCCAGTCCCAGTAGGTGTTCGAGTTGAAGTCGGCCCGTTCGAAGGGATCGCGCCGCATGCTCATGATGTGCGGCACACGAAGCTTCACGAACGGTTCGGCCCACTGTTGCATCTGGTTGGCGCGCTGGACGGCGAGATTGAACTTCCAGTCGCCTACCCGCACGGCGATCACGTCGCCGTCATCGCTGAAGTACATGATCGCGTTTCTTGGGCTTTCGGTCACCGCCCCGGTGAAATACGGAACCATGTTGTAACCGTCGAGATGAACGTGGTAAGGCTTGCCGCCCACCGTACATCCGTCGAGTAGCTGTTTGGTTATGTCCGGATTCCCGGCAATGGCCAGCAACGTCGGGAACATGTCGATATGGGAGACGATGCCGTTGAAAACCGAACCGGCTTTGATCTTTCCGGGCCAGCGGATGAATGACGGCACGCGCCAGCCGCCTTCCCAGTTGGAGTCCTTCTGGCCGCGGAATGGGGTGGTAGCGCCGTCCGGCCAGGTGTCGTTCTCCGGGCCGTTGTCGGTCGAGTACATGACGATGGTGTTGTCGGCGATTCCCAGTTCGTCGAGCTTGTCGAGCATCATGCCGATCTGCTCGTCGTGCACGACCATGCGATCGCTGTACGGATCCTGGCCGCTCTTGCCGAGGTTCTTTTCGGCGACGTGGGTCCGGAAGTGCATGGCCGTGGCGTTGTACCAGAGGAAGAACGGCTGGTCGGCCTTAGCCTGCGTCTCCATCCATGCCAGAGCCTTGTCGGTAATCTCCTCGTCAACGGTTTCCATCCGCTTTTTCGTGAGCGGACCGGTGTCGACGATCGTCTGGCCGCCTTTACCGTCGGCCTTGCAGTGCAGCACGCCGCGCGGCCCGAATTGCTTCTTGAAGGCCGGGTCCTTGGGATAGTCGGGCAGTTCGGGTTCTTCCTCGGCGTTGAGGTGATAGAGGTTGCCGAAGAACTCATCGAAACCGTGGACCGTCGGCAGAAACTCGTCGCGGTCGCCCAGGTGGTTCTTACCGAACTGGCCGGTGGCATAGCCCAACGGTTTGAGCATCTCGGCGATAGTCGGGTCTTCCGCCTGCAACCCGACGGTGGCGCCGGGCATGCCGACCTTGGTGAGGCCGGTGCGAATCGGGTTCTGTCCCGTGATGAAGCAGGCGCGACCGGCAGTGCAGCTCTGCTGGGAGTAGTAGTCGGTGAAGAGGGCGCCCTCGTTGGCGACGCGGTCGATGTTGGGGGTTCGGTAGCCCATCATGCCGTTGCTGAAGCGGCTAATATTCCAGATGCCGATATCGTCGCCCCAGAGTATGAGGATATTAGGTTTTTTCGCGGGCATTGTAGGAAGCCTTTCTGGAGTATTCGCGATGTCGAATTCGCGAACCCCGCAAGCATAGCGTGGTTGCGCCTCGGGCTCTATCCCAAAATGTCGATACGGTTCGGGGTTCGGGAGCGAATACCGGGCGAACGTCGAAAAATGCGAGCATGACGGAAAACCAGGAATCGCGGTTCGATCGCTGGGTGGAGTTCTCTTCGGTCGTGCTCATTTCCGCGGCAACCGTGCTGACCGCGTGGTGTGGGTACGAGGCTGCGCGATGGACCGCGCTCGAAACCAGACACTATAACGAGGCATCGGCTCAGAGAGTCGCCGCAACGGCGGCGTCGGCTCGCGCGAACGCTCTCGAAACCATCGACGTTGTAACGTTCCTGCAGTACGTCGGAGCGGTAGCCGCGGGCCGCGACCAGCAGCGCGACTTCATCTATCGCCGCCTTCGCCCGGAGATGCGGCCGGCGATGGATGCGTGGCTAGCGGCGAAGCCCTTGCGAAATTTTGCCGCCCCATCCACGCCGTTCGCGATGCCGCAGTACCGGTTGCATTCGGAGGTCGAAGCCGCACGCTTGAACGCATCGGCGACGGCAAGTTTTCAGTCGGCCGCGAGCGCCAGCGAGCTTGGCGACTGGTACGTGCGCCTCACCGTGATATTTGCGGCCGTATCGTTCCTCGCCGGCGTCAGCACGCGGTTCGTATCTCCCAACAATATTTACCTCGTCGTCGTAGGCTTTGGAATCCTCGTTTTTGGGCTCCTGAGAATGTTCGTACTGCCCGTCCGTTAGGCGCGCGCGCAAACCACCGGTGAAGGTCGGATAAAACCGGGCTAAGATTTGCAATTCCGGGATAGCGGCGCAGCGCTCCCGCCGTTAACCTGGAGGGAGAGCGGATCGATTATATCCGTCGGCCTCGAACCTGAAGATTGAGGCGACAATGGACCGCTACTCGGCTCAGATCTCGCCGTCTGCGCGCATCGTCGAAAACGCCTCGTACGATACCTTGCTGGACAGGATCTGCGAATACATGGTGCGGGCGGCGTTCGCACGGGCGACCGATAGACACGATTGGGAGCAGGATCAGCTCCGATGCCGCGGTTTGCTGGCGATCGAGCTGTTTCACAACGGCCGGGCCGTCTGGCAGGACCGCAGCGATTTCGAAGGACTCCTATCCGAGGCGGCGGACGCGAGTGCGGCAGCCCAGTTCGCGACCGCCAACGAACTGGATCCTGGGTTAACCGAGCGCATCGAATGGGATCTTCGGGTACGGTGGCGCCGAGCCGGCTACATGGTCCCAGAGCTTTACGGCAACATGAAAAAGCTTTTCGAGGAACTTGAGAGTTACGTGCGGGACTGCGATCGGGACGCGCGAGACGCGCTGATCGCGGAGCTTCTCAGCACCGGTCCGGACGCAGCGAGATGCAAGGGTTCGTAGCCTGCGCTTTTGGGATAGCTCCGACCCGGCATTGAGTGTAAAATCGAAACCGCCGCGCTATTCGTTACGCACGGTGTAACCCGGAGGAGAACTTATTGTCCCGCTTAACCCGATTGCTCGCATACTGTTGCGCCCTTGTTTCGCTGCTATCCGTCCTCGCGACGGGCGTTGCGATCGCGCAGGAAAGCGGCGATCGGCCGACGCCGGCGCCCATGTCGCCGTCCGGTGCGGCGCCGCCGGCCGCCGCCTCCGCGAGCCCGATCG
>JBDTDR010000221.1:0-15271 GCA_039922955.1 Candidatus Tumulicola sp. | reverse complement strand
TCGTGCTTGCGGAATCTGCAGCCAGACGGAGAGCGCATTGGCCAGTGGCGTCGCCGGGTCGTGTGTCGGATTCGCGACCATGACGTTGGAATTCAGTCCGATGCGCAGCGGGTGCGGCGGATATCCTGCGGCGATCGGCCAGCCGACGCAATCGCCGACGCCGACGCTAGCACGGAGATTAGGCGTGTAGTCCCAGAACTTCCATGCAAAGCGCGGGGCCTCGTTGGCAATGGCGCGTCCGGCGGCGACGAGCGCGCCGAAGTCGGTCTGTGGACCGTAGTCCGCGCAGATCACCCCGGAGAAGAGACCGCTCTTGCCGGCCGCTACGTGCGGATCCGCACCGCCGGCGAGCGACGTCCCTTTGCGCATCTCTTCGAAGCCGGCCGTATCGCCGGCCTTGGCCGCGGCGAGCATTTTTGCGAGCGCGGGCCAGCCGAACTCCGGGTCGCTTCCGGCCGCCAGCAACTGCGAAATAACGGGAATAAAGTCAGGGTGGGCGTGCGCCACTTCATCGTAGACGGCAGCGAGGGAGCGGCCGTGCAACGCGCACGACGTGCTCGACGCGCACCAACGCACCATTCGGTCGAACTCGTCATCGACCGAGCGCACGTTGCGCGCGACGAACGTCGGGAAATCGATGCTGTGATCAACCACGCCGTCGAGGACCATCGCCTTGACAAGCGTCGGGTATCGCTCGAGATACGCCTGGCCGTACGCCGATCCGTACGAACCCGCGTACGCAATCAGACCTTCGTTGGGCGTCAGCACGCGGCGGATCTGCTCGATGTCGGCGGCCGTGTCAGCCGAGGATAAGTGCCGCATCAATTCGCCGCTTTCTGCAAAGCACGTCTTGAAAAACGCGGCGTTCGAGCGCGCGACATTCTGATAGTACTTTCGTCCCGGCGGCTGCAGCGATGGAGGCGGGGGTGAGGGGACCGCCTGCGGCGAGCAGCGGATCGGGCTGCTCTCTCCGATGCCCCGCGGGTCGAATACCACGAGATCCCAGCTCCTGCTGAGCTCGTCGATATGCTGCGCCTTGCGGTTATCGCCGCCGAAGATCGCGCCGATTCCCGCGCCGGGTCCGCCCGGGAGAAAGACGATGACGCCCTTTTTGTTCGCCCGATCCTGTGCCGGCACGCGGCCCAGGCGTATGTTAAGCTTTTCGCCGTTCGGCTTGGCCGGGTCGATCGGAACTGGAAGTCGGGCACACTCGGTGTTCGGTACGTCCGGACACGGCGACCAGTTCAATGCCGCTCCGATCGACGCCGCCGCAACGCCGGGGGAATGGAGCAATAGCGCGAAAGCACACGCAATTTTGCAAGTAGAAAGCAAGCGGTAAATCATATTGGATTACTACTTCGGCGTAGACGCAGAACCTGCGCAGATCGAAGTCAGTTTAGTCAACGCCACACAACTACGTGGCGCGGGCAATGGGCTTGATCCGCGCTTTCAGAATCGAAGAGCGGCGGCAGGGCCTGGGCAACGATCGCAGTTTGCTACCAAGGCAAAGCGCCGGAGGACAAACCGCGATCGGCGAGGTAGCTCCGGAGCACTGGCGGCAACAGCTTCCGAGACCGCCGCTTTTGGGCACCCCGCTCGGCCTCGCCCTGCTTCAGACTTTTTTCAGAAATGAGGTTTCAGATAAGAGTCGGCGCTGGAGGTCGTTCACGATGTTTCATCGGCACACCGTAGGCGTGGCTGTTGGCATAGCCGTCCTTTCCGCATGCGCGCCGGGACCATCGGGATCTTCGCTCGGCTCGGCCGTCATGCCGCCCGCATTACGCGCGGGGCAACCGGCCGCGATCACGCCTGACAAAGACGGCGGCGGAACGCGCGGCGTCAAGGTTTCGCCGTGTCCCTACGTTTGACGAGACACACAAAGGCCGGCATCGTCGTGACCGTATCCAGGCCGAGCGTCGTCAGTTCGTACTTGGGAAAACTCAACTCATGCTTTAACGGCAAACTCTGCTACAACGCGGAGCGGGAAGGCAGCAGCCAAACGCAGTGGCTTATCACGCCGGGTCAATCTTGCGGCGGTGCCGATATCGAATTCTATGGAGTCAATGCCCACGGCTCAAGAGTGGGATATACGTTTCTGAAGTCGACGAACATATATTGCCCATACACGTAATTTGCGGCTAATTGGTGACTTCCACTTCGAAGTAAATGCGTCATCCGCGAACTTAGGGCACGGTCACGCGGGGATAGATAGCTAAGGCCTTTTGAAACGAGGCCCCCCTTACCGGGGGCTTGATTCGTTGCCCTCGGCGCCGGGGCTCAGGGCTGCGGGGCGGCTAGGGGCGAGCTAACCCGCGGCGTGGCGCTGATGGCCGCACAGTTGCAATGCACAAAGTCCGCAATGCACAACGGCCTCGCGACACGACGCTCAGGCCCGAGCCGCGATCTCGAAAGCCGCCTCGACGTGGTGTTCCGCGGCCAAGTCTTGATCGACGAGCTTCAGCAAGTTCACGGACCGAACGCGAGGAAAATCGGGTAAGAAATACCCTCGGAAATCGTGCGCAGCAGGCTCCTACCGCCTGGCGTGTAGACCGTGACGGTATGCCCAATGAGATTTGCCACATATAGATACTCGGAAGAGTCAAATGCAAGGGCAATCGGGTCGTTCACGCCTTGCGACACCTTGCGGAGAACGTTCTGACTATTCGGGGGATAGACCGTCACCGCGTTCGTTCCGAAGTTCCCGACGTAAAGGTGCCCTTTTCCGTCAAACGATAGCGCCTGAGGACTGCTTATGCCTTGTGAAATCGTTCTTAGAACGGACGTACTGCCTGGGGCATACACGGTCACAGTACTATTGTATCCGTTGGCGACGTACAGGTTGCCAGAAGCGTCAAAGGCTAATGCCACTGGGTCGCTGATGCCTTCCGTGATCGTTCTGAGCACCGATGTACTGCCCGGTGCATAGACCGTCACCTTCTGCCCGATATAGTTGGCAACGTACAGGTTACCGGAACCGTCAAAAGCAAGTGCCACTGGGTCGATCGTGTTCGGGATCGTGCGCAGCACGGAATCCTCGCCTGGAGCATAGACCGTTACATTATTTGCGCTTTGATTTCCGACGTAGAGATCACCGGAGGCGTCAAACGCCAACGGCCCCGGATCGCTCACGCCTTGGTGAATCGTTCTGAGCAGAAGCCCCTTGCCTCGGGCGTATACTCTCACGTTGCCGTTTGCGTCATAACCAAACAAATTTCCGACGTACAAGTTGCCGGAGGCGTCGAAGGCTAACTTATACGGCGAGTTCAGGCGGTTGGAGATCGTGCGCTGAGGTGACTCGCCCCCCGGAGCGTAAACCGTCACCGTGTTGGTGTCGTAGTTAACGACATACAAATTAGCGCCCGTGTCGGGACGGTGCGTTCGCGGGCTCGCCGCCCGCATCTGCGTGGTGACCGGCGGCCCATCCGCAGCGGGCGTTGACGACGAGAGAGCACTGCCTCCGCACGCCGACAGCAGACCTGCTCCAACGAACGCTCCGAGTATGCTGCGAAGGCTCATCATATGCGCTCCTTTCCGCGTCTTTTCGTTGTGGTCGCCTAAGGTCCTAGGGAACGAGGCGCTCAATGCGATCGCGGAAGATAATACAGACGACCTAGACCTGGAGGGAGCACGAAAGTATCGACTGCAGCAGATCCGTGAACGGAGCGCGACAAACCGGCTTCGGGTGCTCGACCGGAAAGGGCACATTGCGAGGTTTGCGGCTACGATTTTCTGATGCAGTTCGGCAAGGGATTTAATCCTTCGGCAAGCGTTCATCATAAGGATCCACCAGCGGTAACGCATCCAGAACTTGACGGCAACAACGACGCCCACTTGGAGCAGAAGGCTTTCGGAGAAGCATAGGCAGGCTGAGCCGATGGTGGAATCGCTGGTTCCACCGGCGCTGACTGCGCACGTATGCAAGCCTTCATCTTCCATTACGCCGGAAATTGTATCGTTGCTTAGCGACTGGTGCGCGTTTGCGATGTGTTGAAGGCCGCGATCATAGAGGCGTTGATCTTCATTAGAAAACCCGCCCGCTGGTGGCGCGCCTCTCCGGCGTCAAACACCAGACGCCGTTCGCTTTTTCGGGCACGTTGCTGCTCTTGGCTGATGGTGGCAGGCTCGACCGGTGCTAAAGCCGCAACGAAGCGTTGCCGGCGGCCATTTTCGATCGAGGGGTCGCTGACACTTCGAATCCGTTCATAAGGGAGGTCGGGATGGGGGGGAAGTGGGTTTATGTCGGCGACGCTTCCGGTCCGGACGGGCTGGGCGGTGCCGCCGAGGTCCTGGCCGTTCACGCGGCACTTCTGCCGGTTGGGGCGGCGGGCGCGCCGGAGTTGGAGGGAGTCTGAAAATGCTCAATCGGATTTTTCAACAAAACCGAAGCAAACAGTGTAGTGAAAGACACGCCATGCCGCAAAACGCGTGTAAATACGGGGAAATTTGGAAGTGGCGGGAGCGTGTAGGAATCGAACCTACCAGCCGCCTTGCGACGGCCTCAGCGATTTTGAAGACCGTGCGAACCACCAGATTCGTACGCTCCCACGTGCCTTGAAGCGTCCTATATTTCAACGCTTTCCGGCTTCCTGCGCGCGCGGCGTTGTACCACCTAAAGCCGCGATGGTAGCCATTCGGTAGCCGTTGACGATACTCAGGCCTGTCGTTGCCGAGCGAACCCCTAGTAGTCGATTTCCGGTGGTGGATTCGATTGCGACATGCAGGTCTGATAGTTCGGCGGCGGCGGGATCATCTTGAAAGGCGTCGGAGCCTGCGAGAAATTGAAGACATCGTCGTAGGCATCAGCTCGTGCATCGTCGTTGCCGAGCGACGGCAACCCGAACATCTTCTCGATGAAATGCAGTGCGCTGGCAGTCTCATGCTGCGACTTCGACACGTAGCGGGTCTTGGCGTACGGCGAAATGATGATCAACGGCACCCGATATCCTAACCCCTCGTACACGCCGGTCTCGGGGTTTGCGTACTGCGGCGGTTTGACGTGATCGAACCATCCGCCCCACTCGTCCCAGGTGATGATTACCGCCGTGCTCTTCCAATAGTTGCTCTGGCCGATGGCGTTGACGATAGCTGTCACCCACGCGGGACCGCAGTTGCCGGAGTTATTGCCGGGATGATCCGAGGCTCCGCCGTGTGGCATCACCCAGGATACTTGTGCAAGACTGCCGCTTGAAATGTCGTTAAGAACTTGCTTATCGGGCGTCACGACGTTCTTGTAATCCGACCCGAATCGCACCGCCTGGATTGCATCGAATGCGTCGAGCCAGTACGAGTCTTCCTGGTGCCCGGGGGTGGGATCTGGCTGCTTGTACCAGCGCCACGAAATGCTCGCATTGTCGAGTAAGTTCGCGATGGTCTCGTACGTGAAGCACACGTGCCCCGGCATCGCATAGACCTCGTGTCCCACCGCCGGTGGAAAGTCGTTTTGATTATCCGACCCGTATTCAAGGTAGTACTCATCTTCCTTTGGACGGTCGCAACCCCACGGGGTCGTACTCGGGACTTCCGACGCGTGACCTGTTTGACCCGCGATCAACTCTTGATGCGGCTCAAAGCTCGGTCCGTTGGTCGAGCCAAAGTTATGATCGCCCAGCGTGTACTGGGCTGCCATCGTCCAATATGGTTGAATCTCGGACTTCTTCACATACGAATACGCCATCTTCGCGTAGACTTTGCCGCTCCAAAACGACCAGCACGATGGATGGTTGACCCAGTCCCACGGGAGATACTTGCAGCCCGATGTGGGCCCGTGGATCAGGCGGTCGAAGCCGTCGTTCGTTCCGCCGTCGTAGTCTTCCAAGAATTCGTAGTGATAATGATTGATGTCGAAGTCCCACTTCAACGGCAGCTCTTGCAGCGTATATTTCGTTCCGTGGCCGTAGCCGAACGTGGCCGAATCGGCTTTCGGAAAACCGCGGAAGAGGTTATCGAAACTGCGGTTCTCCTGCATGATGACCACGACGTGGCCGATCGGATACGACCCCGCACGATGGTGCAATGGGGCGGCAACGGGCACGGGCACGGAGTCCGATTGCGAATACGGCGAACCACAAGCTGTCATGAACGCGGCGACAAACAAGCCGGCACATCTCTTCATTGTTAGTCCTTGACTCCCGTTATCCGCGCGACTTCAAGACACCCTTCTCGAGCCGTCGTTCGCTCATCGAGGTCGCCGTTATTGCGTGGCCGGCGTCCGTTCCTCGCCGGCGGCCGCGATGATGGCGGCGAGGGCTGCCCCAATGTCCCAGACGAAGGCCGCGCCGGCTCCGGGAGGGGGCGCCCTTGGATTCCCGAACGACGGCTCCCCGAAAATACCATGCGGTCGCGGGCAGCCGCATCCACCACGACAAGGAGAGCAGCACGTGGCCAAAATTATCATCGTCGGGCAGTGTAAGGATCCCGTACAATGGGAGAAGGGCTTCCGGACGCATACCGAGCTCTTTAAACGCCAAACCACGACCAAGGTCAGCTATGCCGTCGCGGAAGGCAATCACATTGCCGTTTGCTTTGAGCCGCAAGACGTAGCCGCGGCCTTGAAAACCCTGGATTCCCCAGAGACGGCGCAGGCCATGGAGACTGACGGCTTTTTGCAAGACACGGCAAAGATCTTCGTTTTGGAAAAGGAGTTCAACGTCTAGGACGATCGCGCCGCAGCCGAACCGTTCAGGTCCTAGCCCCCGAACGGTTGCTTGAGGATTCGCGGCGAAGAGCCGCTGAGTGAGCGCTACCCAGGATCCGGCGTCGGGCCCTCACCGAGGGGAACGTCCCAGTGGAACCGTGACCTTCGCTTTCACCGATATCGAAGGCAGCACCCAACGCTGGGACCGCGACCACGCCGCCATGGAGCAGGCCGTACGCCGCCACGACGCCCTGATGCGTGGGGCGATCGTTGCGCACGGCGGCTACGTCTTCAAGACCTTTGGTGATGCATTCTGCGCCGCATTTTGGCGCCCGGGCGATGCGATCGCCGCAATGCTCGACGCGCGGCGCGCGCTTGCCGCAGAAGATTTCTCGGAAGTCGGCGGATTGCACGTGCGCACCGCGGTCCATATCGGAACGGCCTACGAGCGCGAGGGCGACTATTTCGGACCGGCGGTCAATCGCGTTGCGCGGCTGCTCTCGGTCGGTCACGGCGGCCAGATCCTTGTCTCGGGCGTAACCGCCGCAATCGTCGAAAGCGAACTTCCGCACGACACGGGCCTGAGCGACCTCGGCGAACATCGCCTCAAAGATCTCGCCCGGCCCGAGCAAGTCTTCCAACTCGACGCCCCCGATTTCCCTGCCGCCTTTCCACCCCTTCGCTCCTTGAACGCACGCGCAACGAACCTGCCGCTGCAGCTGACTTCGTTCGTCGGGCGCGAAAAAGAAATCGAGGAGATCGGCGCGCTCGTTCGGGATCATCGTCTGGTCACGTTGGTCGGTGTGGCGGCGTTGGGAAGACGCGCACGACGTTGCAGGTCGGCGCGAATCTGCTCGACGGTTCGGGCGACGGCGTGTGGTTCGTCGAACTCGCACCGTTGGCAAACGGCGATTACATTCCGGCTACCGTCGCGCATGCGCTGGGGATCGCCCTGCCGGCCGGAGGCGATCCGACCGAGAATCTCGTGCGCGCCCTCAAATCGAAAAACGCGCTGCTCGTCTTCGACAACTGCGAGCATGTGGTCGAACCCGCTGCGCGCGCGATCGCGGCCATTCTGAGCGGCTGTCAAAAGATACGCGTGCTCGCTTCGAGTCGTCAAGGGCTCGAAATCGCGGGCGAGCAGACGTACCGCCTGCCGTCGCTCGAGCCGGACGCCGCCGTCGCCCTGTTTTGCGAGCGTGCCCGGGATGCCGATAAACGATTTGTGCTAACCGGCGAGAGCGCGCCGGTCGTCGCGGAGATTTGCCGCCGGCTCGACGGGATTCCGTTGGCGATCGAACTGGCGGCGTCAAAAACGGCGGTACTCAGCCCAAAGCAGCTTTCGGAAAAGTTAAACGAGCGCTTCCGGCTCCTGACGCAGACGAGCCGCGACCGTCTGCCGCGCCAGCAGACGCTCCGCGCACTGATCGACTGGAGCTTCGACCTGCTCGACGCAGACGAGCGCGCGGTGTTCCGGCGGCTATCGGTCTTTTCCGGCGGATGGACGCTGCAAGCCGCGGCAGCCGTGTGCGCGGACGCCGCCATCGACGAATGGCACGTCTTCGAGCTTCTCTCCGCGCTGGTCTCGAAGTCGCTCGTCGTTGTGGAACCGTCCGACGACGATGAATGGCGCTACCGCTTGCTCAACTCGATCCGAGAGTACAGCCAAGAACGCTTGGCCGCAGCCAACGAAGGCGACGGCGTCGCCAAGAAGCACGCCCAGTATTACGCCGAGCTCGTCTGCGGCGTCGCCCCTCTTGTGGAATCGTTGGAGGACGTGCAGTGGCAGCGCGCGCTCGCGCCCGAGATCGATAACATCCGCGCGGCGCTGGACTGGGCACTCTTCCGCGAAAATGACACCGCGGCGGCTCGAAGTTTGCTCGCACACGTCGAATGGCCGGAACTCGTTACGACGCCGCAAGAAGCCGTCCGCTGGTTCGATGCGGCGGCGAAACTCGATGACGCCGAGGCGAACCACGTCACGAGGGCGTGCGTTCTTCGTCACCTCGTCCGTTTGGAGTGGCTCGTGGGTCGTCCAATCGCCCGGCGCGAGGCGACCGCGATCGGCGCGCTCGCGGCCGCGCGAGCTTCGTCGGATCCCGACGAAATCGCTCGAGCGCTGGGAAATTTGGGCAGCTGCCACCGCGACGCCCGGCGCTTTGACGATGCGGAAGCACTTTTTAGCGAAGCCTATCGGTCCGCCGATACGCTTTCGGCGATCGCCCGGAACGCGGTCTTGCGAAACTGGGCGGTGTCGAATCTCCAGCGCGGTGACGTTGACCTCGCGCGCCGGCGCTTCGGCGAAGTCGCGGATAGGGAGCGACCCGGCAGCGAAGCGCATGCGAGCGCTCTGCTCAACCTCGGCGAACTCGAGTTTGCCGTTGGGAACGTCGAGGCTGCGCGAGCGGCCGCAGGCAAAGCACGAGAGACGTTCGTGCATCTCAATGCCGCGCCGCTGGCGCTTGCGATCTGCAACCTGGCCGCGTACGCGATGGCCGTCGACCAGTACGATGACGCTCGGGCCCTCCTGCGAGAAGCCCTTGGGCTCCTTCGGCACTCGGGTGCACGCTGGATGATCAGCGCTTTAGAGCATCACGCCGTGCTCGCCGGCCTGCTTGGCGATCACGAGCGCGCGGCGGCGCTCCTAGGTTTCACCGACGCACGCTACGCGGGCAACGATACGCGTGAAACCACCGAGCAGCACGGCTACGAACGACTCACGCGTCTGCTCACCCGCATCTACGACGAGGAAGAATTTGCCCAGCGGATGAGCGCCGGAGCTCGGCTTAGGGACGAGCAGGCGCTCGAGCACGCCGCGGCGATAAGCCAACCTATCTCACACGACGCGGCAACCGCCGAAGGGAAGTAACGACCATGGCTAGTGCTTCGCACGATCAAGCGGCCCACAGCATCGACGCGCACGGACGCTCCATCGACGACCTCCATCACAAACTCGCATCAACGCCGGGCGCCGATAAAGCAGGCCTCCAGCGCGCCGTCGACACCTACAAGGCGGCCCATCAGCAGTTCCGCGACAACGCCCTCGGGTGCATGAACTAAACTACAAGCGGCTACGACCCGCCTAGCGCTTTCTCGATGGCGATACCAATCGGGACGCCGAGACCCGTGCAGGGATTCCATCCGGCGCCGGCCTGGAAAGGCCCGTTGCTTCCGGTGATGACGTCGTCAAACAGATGTTCGCCGATCTGCCCGTACAAAATCGGTAGGAAAAAACCGATCCGGGTGCCGAGCCGCTGATTGATCCGCGCCGTGAGTGCCGCCCACATCGGCGCGACGGCGCTCGTGCCGCCCATCGCTAGTTCGGTTCCCTCCATAATCACGTAGTAGCCGGGGTTTTGCTGCGCGGCAACGTCGGGGACGCCGCGGCCGGGCGGCACGCCGTAATGCGACGCCGCCGACGGCGCGACGGTTTGCCACGGCGGGAACGCGAACCGCTCGCTAAAACCGCCGCCGGTTTTTTCCCACGCCGCTTCTTGCGTACCGTCGTTCGGGATAATGGTGGCCCCGCACGCGATGGCGAACGGGCTCGAGGCGGGCGCCAACACGTGCGGCTTGCCGTCGTAATCGAGCTCCGCCCCGTCGTCTCCCGAAGAACAGAAGACGCTCACGCCCAAGAGCGCCGCAACGGTAAACAACTCGTCGAGAATGGTCAGCGCAACCGGCGTCCACAGATGCTCGGGCCACCCGTAACTTATCGACAACACCCCGGGCGATTGTTCTTGGTCGAAGAGCGCCGCGCGAATTGCGTCGAGAAACCCACGTTCGTCGTCGGGCGCTTCGTATACGACGATGCGCGCTCCCGGCACCAGCGAACCGATGATTTGCACGTCGAGCGCTGCCTCGAGATCTTTAGTCGTTGCGATCTCGTGGGCCACGGCAGCACTGTCGACTCGCTTTACGACCGGACGCGCGGCGGTGACACCCTGCGCGCTCATGCACCGGTCAAAATCGCTCGGCTCGAACAGGCCGCGCAGTTGCACGACGCCGATCGTTTGGCCGCGGCCGTCGGCATCTGGGAATTGGTACCGCGCCGCAACGTCACGCGCGCGCAGCGGCGTCGAATGCCGCTCCAGCGATCCAAGCTTCCGCGAGCGCGGCCATTGGTGCAGCCCGAAGATGCCGCGAACCACGCTTGCGACTTCGGGAGGGACGTGCAACGCTTCCGAGCGATGTCGAAAACGTCGCCGCCCCTCGTCTTCGAAGATCGCGACCGTGGCGCCGAAGGCGCGAACCAATCGATCGAGCGATCCGCTGATGGAAACCGACCGCCAGTGCGAATCCACGACCATAAGGTCGAAACGCCCGCAATAACGCCGCAGCAACTCGATATCCGCCGGATCCGCATCGGTTTGCCGAGCCAGCGTTTTTCGGTCGGCATACGTTCGCTGCAACGGCGGCGTAAGACCCAGCGTTCGCGCCTTTTCTACGTCCAGGTCGCCGCCGCGCCTCGGTCGCAACCATGCGGTTAGAAGAACGTCGGAATCCGCGGTTAGCGGCTCGGCTTCCCGGCTTCCGGGCCAAACCTTGCGCTCCGTCTGCGGAATCGGAACGCGCTTCTCCGCGGTCATGGCACGTCTTCTTCCGACCTCTCATACCGCAGTCCTCGACGCGGGGCGTCGGCGTAGTCCTCTTTCCAACGAGCCCGGGAGGTGCGATACTACAGGTGCTCGCTGCTTACGAGGAGTGATTCGTATGAACGATCGCCCAAAAGCCCACCAACCCACTATTGAAGATCGCATCGGCGACCTTCGAGAAGGGATTAAGGACGCGGATGCGACCGGGCTCATTGCGGGCGAAGAACTCATTACGGACGCGGAAACGTTGCTTCCGTTGCTGCCCGAACGGCCGTCGCTGCCAAGCGAGCACCTCCACGCCACGCTTCCGCCGGGCCACGCCGCGCACGCGACGATCGATCGCTTGAGCGCCGAAATCGACGGCTCCGCGCCCGACCGCACTTCGATCGAGACACACGTTCGTCACTTGCGCTCGCTGCCGGAGCTGGAAGCGACCGTTGCTAACTGGTGGGACAGTCCGGTCACCCAGCGCTTCATCTGGAGCCTAAACCAGATCGGGCTTTAGCGAGTTCGGCGCGGTTGGCTTGGGGCAGAAATGCGTTGACGATTTGCAGCGGATCGTACGCTGATACGGCGCCGAGCGTTTCGCCGGCATCCCCGTCGCGACGAGCCGCGCGCAACGCGTCGATCGCGTCCGGCAGCGCGAACTGCTCGCCGACGATCGTGGCGATGAAACGCCCGCCGCGAATTTCTCCGCGGGCCTCCATGCGGCGCAATGCGACGAGCAGCTCGCGCCACCGTGGCGCCAGGCTTTCGCGTGCGATCACGTCGCGAAAGACGACGCCCCAGCGTGTCAGCAAGCGGCGCGCAAACAGGTCGGCGTCGATGCGTTCCGTGGTGGAGATCAGCCGCGTCCAGCGGCCGCTCGACGAGCGCGGGCGCGCGCGCAGCCCCTTCTCGCCCAGGCGGCGCTTGGCGTCAATGAGCGAGCGCAGCGCGTCGAAGCCGTCGGCGGTTACTAAACCCGCGGCGACGAGTTGCCAGAGCGCTTCTTCAACCTCGGCCGGGATGCGCTTCGTGTTTCGCACGATCTCGGCAAAGAAGGGCGCACCGCGTTGCTCGATGGCCGCGAGCACCTCGCGCGCCGCATGGGAAAGCCCTTCGGGCTCGTAGTCGTTGCGCACGATCAGCTCTTCGGCGTTGCTGCGCGCGAGCAGCGCGATCGGCGCGAGCTTGGTCGGCCGTACGCGGCGTTTGCGTTCCTCGTCGTTGGGCACCAGCGCGGGATGTTGAGAAATACGCCCCCACATCACGTCGCCCGAGTAGCACAGCCGGTCAAGATATTCGCTTTTGTATCCAGCGATGCGCCGCGGTAAAATCTGCGTCTCCCAAGCCGCCGCCGGGATCTCGTAGCCTTCCAGTTGACGGATCGTTTGCAGCGTCCCGTCGATACCGTGCAGCCGCGACGCCGGAGCCACGTGTTGCCAGCGATACAGAAAGCGGGCGTAGTCGGCGCTCGTGACGGGTTCGATCTCGCGGCGCAGCTGACCGATCGTCAGCCGGTGGATGCGGGCCAGCACGCGCCGGTTGCACCATTCCTCCGCGTCGTTTCCGCGGAATCGCCCGCGTAGCACTTGTCCTTCGGTTTCGAGTCGCAGCATGGCTGCGACGATCGCATCGGCAGGGACGGCCAGGCGTTCGGCCATCTCGGCGACCGTGACCGGGCCGCAGCATTCGAGCCAGCCGCGCACGATTTCCGCGACCGCCTCTTCCGCGCGTTCGGCCACCGGCATGCCGGGAACCGCCGCCGGCTCCGGCTGCAGCGCCGCATGCGGATACGCCACCCGCGCCAGCGCGAGACGTTCGGCGCACACCCAGAACGGTACGTCGCCGGCAGGTCCGCCGACGAGCAGCGTCGCGGCCCGGCGTTGAGCGACCAACGACTCAAACCAGGAGTTCCAATCCGGCACCGGCGGCAACACGATCAGCGTCGCGAGCGCATCGTGAAGCTCGTCGGCGTCGCGTACGACCGGCCACGATTCTTCGGTGATTTCGGCAATCGCGGCCGGATCGAGAATTCCGGCGCCGTTGACGTCGTCGCGGGTGCTGCGGCGCAGCTGCACCGCGCGCGCCCGGCGCTCCTCGAGCGGCGCGTCGTCGAGATACGCAAACGGATTGGCGTTGAGAATTTCGTGGCTGAAGACCGACGGTTCGGGAGTATCGACCGCAACCGTGCGGATCGCGCCGGACTCGACGCCGCGCAAGACCGTCAGCAAACCGTCGAGATCCATCGCTTCGTGCAAGCAGTTGGCGATCGTCTCGCGCACCAGCACGTGGTCCGGAATGCGAATCGGGCCGGTCAGATTTTCCGGGCATGCGGCCTGATCGGGGAACACGGCCGCCAGCAAATCGGCCGCGCGCATGCGCAGCAGCTGTGGGGGCACTTTACGACCGCCGCGAAACCGCACGATCGACAGCGCGCGAGTTGCATTCCAGCGCCAGCGCGCTTCGAACATCGGCGCCGGCAGCAGCGCTTGCGTAAGGACCCTCTCCACGCTGGCCGATTTCACGTACTCGAACACGGCCTCGAGAGGAAAGGCGTGCTGCTCGGCCAGCGAGATGACGATGCCGTTGTCGGTTGCGGCAGCCTGCAGTTCGAAATTGAACGAGACGCAGAAGCGCTTGCGCAACGCCAGCCCCCACGCGCGATTGATTCGCGCCCCAAACGGCGCGTGCAGGATCAGCTGCATCCCCCCGCCCTCGTCGAAGAAGCGCTCGGCGACGATCGTTTGGTCGGTCGGAACCACGCCCAGACCGGCTTTAGCGGCGCGCACGTAGGCCACGGCTTGTTCGGCACCGGCCCGATCCAGGCCGCAATCCTCCATTAACAGGGCGATCGCGTCGGCGTCGTCGCGTTCGTCGATGGCCGCGCGCAAGGTGGAAACCTCGTGCGACAGTTCGATCGTGCGCCCGAGCCCTTCGCCGTTCCAAAACGGAATCGTCGGCGGCGCACCGTGGGCGTCTTCGACGCGCACGACGCCGGTTTCAACCCGGCGGATTTTCCACGAGTTGGTTCCCAGCAAAAAGATGTCGCCGGCCATGCTTTCAACGGCAAAATCTTCGTCGAGCGTTCCGACGAGGTGCCCGTCGGGTTCGGCTACCACGGTATAGTTGGCGGTTTCGGGGATCGCGCCGCCGCAAGTAATCGCCGAAATGCGCGCGCCGCGGCGCGCCCGCAGCATGCCGTTGACCCGATCGTAATGCAGAAACGTCCCGGTGCGGCCGCGCGAGGTGGCCACCCCGTCGGCGACCAGCGAAACGACCTCGTCGAAATCCGAGCGCGCCAGGTCGCGATACGGGTACGTCGTGCGCACGAGCGCGTAGAGCGCGTCGGCATTCCATTCGTGCGCCGCGCAAGCGGCCACGATTTGTTGAGCGAGAATATCCAGCGGCGCGTCGGGAATGGGAAGCGAGTCCATGCCGCCGCCGCGCAAGCTGCGCACTAAGGCCGCGCACTCGAGGAGTTCGTCGCGCGTGGTGGCGTACAACCGGCCCTGCGGCATCGCGCCGACCCAGTGACCCGAGCGACCGATGCGCTGCAAGGCGGTGGCAATCGAGCGCGGGCTTCCGAGCTGCACGACGAGGTCGATCGTGCCGATGTCGATGCCGAGTTCGAGCGAGGCGGTCGCAACCACCGCCCGCAGCTCGCCGTTCTTGAGGCGATTCTCGGCTTCGAAGCGCGCCTCGCGCGCCAGGCTGCCGTGATGCGGCATGACGACGCCTTCACCTAAGCGCTGCTCTAAGGCAAAGGCGACGCGCTCGCTCATGCGCCGCGTCGGAACGAAAACCAAGGTGGTGCGATTGGCGAGAATCTTTTCGGCAACGTCGTCGTAGATTTCGGCCCACATCTCGCCGCTGGCCACCGCGCCCAGCTCGTCGCTGGGTATCTCGACCGCAAGCCCTAGGTCGCGGCGGCTGCCGACGTCGACCACCGACGCCGTCGGGCTAAGGAAGTTCGCCATCCGCTCGAGAGGGCGGACCGTGGCCGACAGACCGACGCGCTGCGGCTTTTTCCGCCCGCTCGCCGTGACGAGGTCGTCCA
>JBDTDR010000220.1:0-3118 GCA_039922955.1 Candidatus Tumulicola sp. | reverse complement strand
GGCGGACCTGCGGGCCCCGCTCGAACGCGACCCCGCCGCGCGCGGCTGGCTCGACGTGGTGCTGTCGTATCCGGGGTTTCACGCCATCGCTGCCCACCGGCTGATCCACCCGCTCGCCGGCGTCCCGATCCTCGCGCGCTTCTTGGCGCACGGCATGCGCTTTTTAACCGGTATCGAAATCCATCCGGGCGCGAAAATCGGCCGGGGCGTCTTCATCGATCACGGCATGGGCGTCGTGATCGGCGAGACCGCCGAAATCGGCGAGGGCTGCACGATCTATCAAGGCGTGACGCTCGGCGGCACGAGCCTTTCGCACGGGAAGCGCCACCCGACCTTGGGCCGCAACGTGACGGTCGGCGTCAACTCGGCGGTTCTCGGGGCGATCGTTCTGGGCGACAACGCGAAGGTCGGCGGCGGTTCGGTCGTCGTCAAGGACGTGCCCGCCAACGCGACCGTCGTCGGCGTACCGGCTCGCATCGTCGCGCAAGACGGCAAACCGATCCGCGCGGTGCCCGATCGCCCGCAAGTCGAGATGCCCGACCCGACCGCCGACGCGATCACGCGTTTACAGCAGAAGATCGATCGGATCGAGAAGCGCGTGATCGACATCGAACAGGGCGAAGCGGTGCCCGAAGAATCTTGGAGCTGGGTCATCTGAACCTGTACAACTCGCGGACGCGCACGGTCGAGCCGTTCGAGTCGTTACGCGCCGGCGAAGTGCGCATATACGTCTGCGGCCTGACGCCGTCGGCCCGAGCGCATCTCGGGCACGCGCGTTCGTTTCTTTTTTTCGACGTTTTGCGCCGATACCTCACGCACCTCAAGTATCGAGTGACCTTCGTTCAGAACGTTACCGACATCGACGATCGTAGCATCAACGAAGCCAAGCGAACCGGCGAGGACTATCACGCGATTATCGACCGGAATTACGCCGAGTTTAAAGCCTCGATGCGCAAACTCGGCGTGCTCGGCTACGATCGCGAACCCTACGCGACGGAGTTCATCGCGCCGATTCAGGGGATGATCCGCGAGCTGGTTGCAATCGGGCATGCCTACCCGTCCAAGGACGGCGTCTACTATCGGGTCGCGTCCTTTCCACGCTATGGGAAACTCGCCCATCGCAATATCTCCGAACTCGAGGCCGGCGCGCGCGTCGAAGTCGACGAGCAAAAAGAGGACCCGCTCGACTTCGCGCTTTGGAAATTTGCCAAAGCCGGCGAGCCGAGCTGGCCTTTCGACCCGTACGGCGAGGGGCGGCCGGGCTGGCATATCGAGTGTTCGGCGATGGCGCGCGTCTTGCTCGACCCCGAAGGTGATGGATTCGACATCCACGGCGGCGGTGCGGATCTCATTTTTCCCCATCATGAAAACGAAATCGCGCAGAGCGAACCGCTGATGGCGCACCCGCCGATGGCGAGCTTTTGGGTGCACGGCGGTCTGCTGCTGTTCGACAACAAGAAGATGTCGAAATCGCTCGGGAACTACGAACCGCTCTCCGACCTGCTCGAGCGTCACGATCCGCAAGCGATCCGCCTCTTCCTGCTTCAAACCAGCTACAGCAAAGTAAAGAACTTCACCGAGGACTCGGTGGCGGGCGCGACGGTCGCGTTACGCCAGCTCAAGAAGGCCTATCGCGCGCTTGCGTCGCGTTCCGGCACCGTTGTGACGGAACTCGCGGCGACCGGCTACGTGCGACGCGTCGAAAGCGAACTCGACGCCGATATGAATACCGCGGCCGCGCTCGCCGCCGTGCTGGAGTTCGCCGGAAACGTCGATGCGATCGCCAAGCGCGCCGGCGACGGCGAGGCGCTGTACGAGTACGCGTACTTGCTGGCGCTTCTGGGCATCGAGCCTGGACCGGCGTGGCTCGAGGAATCGGAAGCCCGGCTGCCGGCCGATTTCGTCGAGCGCCTGGCCGCGGCGCTGCACGAGCGCTGGGACGGCGCGACCGCGGAAGAAGCCATCGACCGGGTCATCGGCATGCGCGAACAAGCGCGCGCGCGCAAGGATTGGGCGGCGTCCGACCGATTGCGCGACGCCATGTTCGAATGCGGAGTGGTGCTGAAAGATTCAAAGGAAGGCACGTCGTGGAGCGTCGCCGGCTAGCCGGCGGTCGCCGTCATCGCGAGCGGCCGGCCCTCGACTTCGACGACGTCGTCTACGGGATTCACGCCACCGACGAAGCGCTCGCGGCCGGCGAGCGGCTGCGTTCGATTCACGTCGCCGACGATCGTAAGAAAGACGCAGTTTTACGCGGATTGCTCGGGCGCGCGAAGGAGCTTGGAATTGTCGTGCGCTTCGAACCGCGAGCATTTTTCGCCAAGCTGCCGTTTAAGGCTCACCAAGGCGTCGTTGCGATTTCGCCGCCTTTTGCCTACGCATCGTTGCACGACGTTCTCGCCGGACGCGCACGCGGCGCGAAACGTCTGTACGTAGTCCTGGATCATCTGACCGATCCGCACAACGTCGGCGCGATCGTGCGCACGGCCGAGTGCGCCGGCGCCGACGCGGTAATCCTTCCCGACCGGCGATCGGCGGGCATCAACGCCACCGTGCGCAAGTCGGCGGCCGGAGCTGCAGCGCATCTGCCGATCGCCCGCGTTGCAAATCTGGCCGACGCGATTCGCGTCATGAAGAGGGCCGGCATCTGGATCGTGGGTGCCGACGCGGGGCTTGAGTCGGTCGACATGACGCGGGCCGACCTCAATCGCGATCTGGCACTGGTGATCGGCGCCGAAGGCACCGGGCTCGCGCACCTCGTCAAACGCGAGTGCGACTACCTCGCGAGCATACCGATGCGCGGGGAAGTAGCGACGCTCAACGCCTCGGTTGCCGCCGCGGTGCTGATGTACGAGGCCCTGCGTCAACGCGCCTAAGAGCAAGGCAGGTATCGGCTGGCCGGGCCCCATATCGTGCAAGCTTGTGCCCGTTACCGGCTGGGAGGTCCGAACCGTGTTTGTCCGACGATCGCTCCTGTTTCTCGCCGCTCTCGTTTCGCTGCTATCCGTCCTCGCGACGGGCGTTGCGATCGCGCAGGAAAGCGGCGATCGGCCGACGCCGGCGCCCATGTCGCCGTCCGGTGCGGCGCCGCCGGCCGCCGCCTCCGCGAGCCCGATCG
>JBDTDR010000219.1:0-44999 GCA_039922955.1 Candidatus Tumulicola sp. | reverse complement strand
GCCGAGCAAACCGACCGACCGCAGCCATTCCGCGACCGTAAACGCCGCCGCGGCGCCGAGCGGCGCGAACTCGGGCCGCATGCGGCGGTAGGCGACAGCCGCCAGCAACCCGGCGAGAGCGAAGTATGGGGCCTCGACGAGGGCCGGGCCGAACATGAGAAACGGCCCGAAGACGCCGATGTAGTCGCTGACGGTATGCCCGATCCAGGCGAAGCCGACCGCGAAGAAAATGACTCCTGCAAACCAACCGAGCGCGGCGGCCCATTTCAAGGAAGCTCCTTGCCACGTCCAGAACAGCGCCGCGGCCCCGAAGGGCACCAGCCACGCGGCGCCCAGCTTCGGGAAGGACACCGCGAGTGCGACGGCCGCACACGCGGCAATAGCCACGTCGCGCAGCCGCAACGAGGAAAGTATGATTCGCAGATTGAGTTTCGGTTTCGTGGTTGTAACGGCGTTCATCGTTGCGGCGTGCGGCCGGCAGGTCACACCGAATCCTCCCGGTTTAGGGCCGGGCGGTGCGCCCGTGGGCTACATGAGCGTCAAGTTTGACGTCGCGGGTCAATTCAACTTTTCCAGCTACCAATATTGGGTCGTGTTCAACACGAGCGGAAACGGGCTGTCGCCCGACACCCACCCGTTTCAGAATAATTGGGCGGCGTATTCGTCGGCCCTGGAGATCACCGGCATCGGCGGCGCTACCTCTGCGCGGCCCATCGCGTTCGTCAAGAATTCCAACCCCCACATACCCCCGGCGTTCGTACCGCTAGGCACGACGCCGCAGCAGTTCCAATATACGGCGAACAGCAACGGCACCGGGACCGAACTCACGATCATTTTCCAACGTGCGATCTTCAACAGCATCCTTCAATCTCCGGGGCCCAGCCCGACGCCGTTTTCCAGTACGTGGCGTTTTAACGCCTTCACGACGCAGGCAAACAATCAAAATCAGCTCGTGTACGTCGATTCGATGGGAGCCGGCGGTCCGGTCGATCCGCAATGGAACTCGCCGCCGCTCGTCGTCGCCGCCCCGACCCCGCCTCCCCCGTCGCCGTCGCCGCCGCCGGTGTTCGACCAGGTTTTCTACGCGCTCTCGAGCGGACTGCAGATCGACCCGCCCGCGCAAATCGTCAGCATCGAGATTGCAAATAACCCATAGGGTGACTGTAGGAGCCACGCATGCAAGACCATGGCATCGAGTGCGCGCACGAACCTTGCAACTGTCTCGTGATCGGCCCGGCGACCGCCGGCGAAGCGTACTGCAGCGATTTCTGCAGCTCGGCTGAAGAACGCAGCCTGGAATCAGAAAGCTGCGCCTGCGGTCATCCGCAGTGCGACGCATTTTAACACAAACAGGTTGCGGAAAACCTGTTAAAAGTTAAACGTGGTCGGGACGATCGAACCGCTTTGGCCGATCGAGAATGTCTCGGTTTGGCTTGGGAACGCGAGCAGGCTCAAGCCGACGTTCACCGACTGAGACGCCTCACTGTACAGCACCTGCACCTGATAACAGTTGCCGATCGTACGGGTGTAGTAGATGATCTTGTTGGAGAATAATTCGGGGCCCTTCCATTGCAGATCGGTGACGAACTGAAGCGATGCGTCGCGGCCGAACGGGGTCGAAAGTTGCAGGTTGGTCGTTTCGAATCCCAGGCCCGAGCCCGGAATGAACGAGCCGCCTAAAAGGACGACCGAGCGCGCCGACGGCCGCGCCGTAATCTGATAGCTCACCGGCTGGGCCATCCCGTCGAAATTCGTCGAAAAACCCAGCGATACCGTATACACGTCGTCGTTGAAGAAGCGAATGAGGTCCTGCGCGTTCTTCGTGTTCTCGGTCGGTTGCTGGTCGAGATATTGGAACGGCACGAGCGCGGGGCCGTTGTAGTTCGCTTCGTTGTAGGTGAGCGAATTCACGATGTGCGATCCGATCGGCGTCGTGAGGCTCATCTCTTGCGCCACGGCAGCCTTGAGGTCGCCGGTGCCGTACGCGTACTGGTCCACGTTCACGGTCGCCTCGAAGTCGCTGCCCCAAATCTTCGCGAGCGCCGGCCCGAGCACGAGGCCCGCGTCGCCGCGCCAGGTAGCGAGTTGGCTGGTCGGCTCGCTGTACTCTCCCACCGTAAGCTGGGCCGCCACCGGAAAGATAAAGTGCTGGAAGAAGTCGTACGGCCGGACCTGGACCTCGGGGATCTTGTCGATGCCGAACGGTTGCTGCGCGAGCGTCTTGTTGTACTCGAACTGATAGTCCGCTCCCGCGGTCGTGTAGTGCATCAAGTAGTCGAACTCGGTGGTTTGATTGAACGACGATACGCCGAAGTTCGAAGAGCTATTCGAAATGTTCAAGCTTACGGATTGATTGAGGGCTTGGTTGAACTGCCGGGTATCGGTAAACGAAAGACTGTTGCTGCTGGATTGCGTACCAACCGAGCTGTGGCTGAAGGAGTAATTCTGCGACGTGTTCTGCGTTTGGTGCACGATGGCGCCGCTCAACGTTTCGTTCGGCGGAACGTTCGTCAGCGCTCCATAGTTGGATTGGTAGCCGAACTGAAAGTTGCCGCGCAAGTGCTGTGAAAAATTCTCCTGCTCTTGGGCGGCGATGTTGTAGGTTCGGCTGCCCGCCAGCCGGTCGTTCATGCCGTAAAAATTGATGCTGACCGTTCGGCGGCCTTTCTTGCTCGAATAGAAGCCGACGTAGCCGAGGCCCAAGCCGGCTTTCGTGAAATAGTTCACGATGTAGTAGCCGTAATAATATTGGTCCTTGCCAAAAGGCACTTGGAACTTCACCCACGCGCCTTCGTACGAGTCGTACCCGACTTCCGGGAACCACCGCGGCCGCGCGCGCTGGTCCTGGACGGTTCGTAGCGGAATGACGAGTCGCGGTAAGTAGAAAATGGCCGCTGCGCCGAGCCACAAGATGGCTTTATTTATCACGATCTTGTCGCCCGGAATGACGTCCATGGTCTTGCCGGTGATGTGATATCCGGCTCGCGGATTCTCGCAGGTCGTGACGCTCGGATTGAGGCCGTGGGCCGAGCCGTCGGGATCGGTGTGCAGATCGTTGGCCTTAAAATGCACGAACCCGCGCTCGACGCCCTGCGCGCTTTCCCCGTTGCCGTTGACCAGCTTAGCCGTTTCGGCAACCGTGTCGAAATCGATCGCGTCCGCGGTCAGCACCGAGTCGTGGGTGTGATTGATGAGGAAGGGGTGGCCGGTGATCGTGACCGTGCGCAGGCCGTCGAAGTGGGCCTTGTCGCCGACGATCTCTTCGTCGGCGTAGTAAATGTGCACGTTACCCTCGGCGTCGCCGGGCTGCCCTTTGGTCGTGCCGCCGCTGACGCGGTCGGCGATGACGGCGACGTAACCGGGCTGGAGCGTCGGCACTCCGGTCGGAGCGGCCGTCGGCTCGGGCGTCGCGTTTCCGGCCGGCGTGAGCGGCGGCGGCGTCTCGCCGCCGCGAATCAGAAAAATCGGCTCGCTCGACGCGGTCGGGCTAGGGGTCGGCGTGGGTACTGGCGGCGGCGTCACCGGAGCCGACGCGCCGGGCTGCGGTCGCGGGGTGGCGTACAGCTGGTGGGTCGAATTCGCCGCGCCCGGCTGGGTGCCCGGCAGGCCGGGGGTCGTCACGGGGCCGGGCGATGCGCTGCTCCCCGGCGATGCGCTGCTTTGTGGAGAGGCCGACGGCGCGGACGTCGCTTGGGCGACGACCGCGGCGTCGGGGAGGCGCGAATCGCCGATGCGCTGGGCGCAGGTCTGCTTGTTGAAGAGGAGGAGCGCCATCGCCGCATTCTTGTCGTCGTCGGGCGCATTTGCTCCGGCCGGGAGCGCGCAACCGAAAAGCAAGGCTAAACACGCGATCGCGGCGACGCCGCGATTCTTCACGTTCCCAAAAAGCACTTCGTCAGCGCTCTTCCATCCAAAGCAAGACCGCGCCGGCCGTCCCCATGACGACGTTCGGCAGCCACGCGGCGACGAATGGATTGATCGCCCCGTTACGTCCAAACGCGGACGCTGCCGAAATCATGAGATAGTATATGAAAAACAGGACGACCGCCAGGGCGATGCCTAGCGTACGGCCGCGTTTGCCAAAACGTAAAGCGAGAGGCACCGCCAGCAAAACGCTGATGAGGCAGGCAAATGGCCACGCCAATTTATCGGCGAGATTTATCTGCAGGTTGCCTAGGGCGGTACCCCCGATGCCTTGAGATTGCAACGAATTGACTTGAGTTCGCAACGACTTGCTGCTCATCGTCCAGGGGTCGTTGTTGACGGTGCTCACGAACTGCGAAGCCGTTTCGCCGAGCGGAAGCCCGATCGTAATCTCTTTGACGCGCTGCTGGCTGGTCATGAACCCGTCGTTGTTGTAGCGCGTGTCGATGACGTCGTGGAGGATTAACGTGCTGCCGTTGACGGTCGCCGTCTTAGCTTGCAGCGTCTGGTTCCACGGACCGTAGCGTGCCGGTTTGAAAATCTGAATGCCGACCATCGTCTTGTTGTCGGGTGCAACCTGGGTTACGTAAAAGACGTTGCCGGTGTCCCCGTCTTTGCGAAAAAACTGCGGTTCGACCGGGAGAGCCGCGGTGTGGTAAACGATTTGATAGAACGTTCGCGTGGACAGTTCCACCGAGGGCGGAGCCACCCATTCGTTCATGGCGTACGCGATCACGAACATCGCCAGCCCGAAGGCCATCGGAGCGACCACGATGCGCAGCACGGAGATGCCCGCGGTACGCATGGCGGTAATCTCGTTGTCGCCCATGACGCGCCCCATCGCCAACAGAGCCGCGAACAGGCATCCGAACGGAAACGCCATCGGGATCGCCTGCGGAATGCGGAAGATCACGAATCGGAGCACGAGAAAGAACGGCGCGTGCTGGTTGATGATGTAGTCGGCGGCGAGAAAGAAGATGTTGAGCGCCCAGAACAGCAGAAAGGCCGCCAACGCGAACATGAACGGACCGAACATTTCGCGCAAGAGATAGCCGTCCAGGATGGACGGCCGAAACAGCGCCGTGCTAACGCGAGGAATCGGTTGCCGGTGGGTGAGGGTCGCCATCGCGAACGGGGCTAATAGCTTCGGTACGCCGCGAGCACGCGCGCCACGTACGCGCGCGTCTCCGGGTACGGCGGCACCCCGCGATACCGGTCGACCGCGCCCGGCCCCGCGTTGTACGCGGCCACCGCTAACGTGACGTTGTTGTTATACCGAACGAGCAGCGACCGAAGATAGGTCGTGCCGCATTCGACGTTTTGCGTCGGATCGAATGGATTGGCGATGCCGCAGCCCGACGAGGTCCCCGGCATCAGCTGCATCAGCCCTTGCGCGCCGGCCGAGCTGATCGCCGACGGGTCGCCGGCGGATTCGGCCATCAGAACTGCGCGGACGAGGCCTTCGGGCACGCCGCTCGTGTGCGATGCGCCGGAGACCAGCGAGCGGATCTCGCCCGGCCCGAGCGCGTGGGCGGAATACGGAAGATACCCCGCACCGCTGCAGCCGTAGATCAGGCTCAATAGGCCGAACATCCCGAGTAGTCGCCGCATCGTCCCTCAAAATACCACGTACGACGGCGCCCCGCTCGGGGCCGCCGAAACTTTAACCGCGCTTTCTTCTAACGTTCCCGCCGGGCCTGGCGGTGCGGCCCGAGCGGAACAAGCAACCAGGCGTGCCCCACCGCAACTTTCCGATGGTTTTCCGGCGTCCGCACCGATAGACTGATACCCATGGTAAACCATTCACCCTGTTCTGTTCCTGAGCGAATCCGAGACGTTTGCCGCTACATCGAGCGGCATAGCGACGAACCGCTGACCCTCGGCGACCTCGCATCTAAGGCGGCGATGAGCCGGTTTCATTTCGCGCGCAGCTTCAAAGCTGAGGTCGGCGTCACGGCCAAGCAATATCTGGCCGGGGTGCGCATGCGGAACTTCAAGGGGGCCCTGCAGGCCGCCAAGCCGATCGACGCCGCCATCTACGATGCCGGATACGGCTCGGCTAGCCGCGTGTACGAGCAGGCGCCGACGAGACTAGGCATGACGCCGGCGCAGTACCGGCGGGCCGGAGCGGGCGTTTCGATTTCCTACGCAACGCTCGAGACTCCGGTCGGCGCGATGATGATCGGGGCGACCGATCGCGGGGTCTGCTTCGCCCAGTTCGGCGACGGCCACGACGAGCTGCTCGCCGCGCTCCGCCACGAGTACGCCAATGCCGCCATCGAGCCGATGCGCGAGCCGTACCATCCCGAGTTCCAACGCTGGGTCGACGCGATCGCCGGCTATCTGGCCGGCGGGGAGCCGAACTTCGAGCTGCCCCTCGACATTCGAGCGACGGCGTTTCAAATGCGCGTCTGGAAATACTTGCAATCGATACCGTACGGCGGCGTCGAATCGTACGCCGAGGTGGCCGCGGGAATCGGTGCACCGAAGGCCGCGCGCGCCGTAGCGCAGGCTTGCGCGAGCAACGTCGTCGCGCTGGTCATTCCGTGCCACCGCGTGATTCGCGGATCCGGCGAACTAGGCGGCTATCGGTGGGGCCTGCCGCGCAAACGGGCACTCATCGATCGCGAGCGCGCCCGCGAGCCGGCTTAAGCACGGCACCGGTTCGTTTGAGCGGAAGGACGGCGCGAAGTTCGGAGCCGTAACCGGGCCTCGACTTTAGCGAAACGTCTTGCGCCAGCGTCTTTACGAGAAAGATGCCGCGACCGGTTTCGCTTAAGATGTCCTCGGGCAGCTTTCCGATCAAAAACTCGAGCCCCGGTCCGGTATCGCTAACGGTGATGACCGGGCGCTCTTGTAGCCACTCTACCCGAACCTCGACGAGACCGGGCGCGTGCTGCACAGTGTTTGCGAAAATCTCGCCGATAATGAGCTCGACTTCGAAAAGGTTTTCAGAATCGCGCGCCACTCCGCGAAGGTAGGCCATAACTTCGCGACGCGACGTTTGTGCGGTGCGCGCGCTGCTGGAGTGAAATCTCCAGACTCTTTCCAGCGGCAGGTCGCCGGCGCGGTCGGGATTGGGACGGACTGCGGAGAACTGCATCACCAAAAGCGCGGCGTCGTCAGTTGGGAGCATGCCGTCGAAGACGAGTTCCTGAACGGCTTTGGCGGGCCGGGCAATGCTGGTGTCGCCGACCAGCAGCGAAAGCGCGGCCGCCAGCTTCGTCTCCACCGTCATGGCGTCGCGCGAGAATTCGGTCATGCCGTCGGTGTAAAACGCGACCACGGACTCGCGCGCGATCGACACGACGTGCGTCGTTGGATCGCGATTCCAACCGATCCCTAAAGGCGGTTCCCCAAACGGCAGCATGCGGGCAGGCTGGTGCTTGACGTGCGCGATCAGCGGCGGCGGGTGCCCGGCCACCGCATATTTCATCGTGGAATGGGACGGATCGAGGCTTCCAACGATGGCGGTCACCATCGTGCCGGGTTCCTGATGGGTGAGAAGCCGGTCGAGTTCCTTGAGAATGGCGCCGGGGTCGTCTTCACGCCAGGCCAGCGTGAAAATGGCCTGGCGCAATCGCCCGACGGTGATCGAAGCTTCCAGTCCGTGGCCGGCCACGTCGCCGATCGAAAAGACCAGCCGTCCGTCCGGCAGCTCGAATGCGTCGTACCAGTCGCCGCCCACGAGCCCGTCCCTTTCGGCCGGCAAATAGACGGCGTCCAGCCGCAGGTCGGCAAATTGCGGGAGCTGCTTGGGCAGAAAAACATCGTGAAGCGTTTCGGCGATCCGTCGGCTTCGTTCCACGGTAAACTTTTGTGCGTCGATGTCGACGTTGCTGCCGTACCAGCGAACCACCTTTCCGGCGTCGTCGCGGATTGGTGCGGCTCGCGTGAGAAACCAATGGAACGTGCCGTCGTGCTTGCGGAGGCGAAACTCCATCTCAAACGTTTCTCCGGTTGCGATCGAGTTCGGCCAACGGCGCATCACTTCCAAAAAATCGTCGGGGTGGTGCGCGGCTTGCCATCCCCAGCCGAGCGCATCCTCGAAGCTCTGACCGGTATATTCGTACCATCGCTGGCTGTACCAATCGATCCAGCCGTCCGCATCGGAGGTCCACACGATGAGGGGCACCGATTCCGCCAGCGACCGGAATTGATCTTCGGCATTATGCACTTCTTGAATGTCGAGCACGACCCCGAACCAGCGAACGACGCTGCCGGCAGAATCGTGAAACGCCTGCGACTGGCTCCGGGCCCAGCGGTAGGTTCCATCGCTGCGCCGAATCCGCGCGTGGATTCGGAACGGCTTGCCGGATTGGAGCGACTCCCGGTATGCGGCGGCCGTGCGCTCCCGATCCTCCGGATGGACCACCGAATCCCAGCTTTTGCCGACGATCGTACGTCCGGGCCGACCGGTCATTTCTTCCCAGCGCCGGCTAACGAATTCGATCGCGCCGTCGCTGGTCGCCGTCCAAACGACGATCGGCAGCGTTTCTGCCATTTTGATCCACTCCGAATCGAGCGGATCCGATGGAGCACCTCTACGCAATACACCCTCGCGCTACGCGCGGCTGCGGTCGCCGCTGGTTGTAACGCTCCCACAACGGGGGGCCGGATTCCCGCTCGATTCGCCGCAAAACCGCTACCTGAAACAATTGACCGCACGGATGCGTAGCTGACGCATGAACGCTTCACGTTTGCTCTGCGCGGCGGCCGGTATGCTGGCCTTCACCGCGCCGGCTGCGCCGGCGGCGCCGGCGGCACCCGCCGGCTCGGTCACTCGGTTACTGAACCAGTCGCGCGCAGCGCTCGGCGGTTCGGCGCTCGACCGAGTAAAGCTGCTCGAATTACGCTCGAAGGTCACGATCGGCGGCATCGCGGGCACGGGGAGCGCCTGGATGGAAGTCGGCGGCGCGCGCTTCGCCGAGTCCTTCAGCGTACTGCCGCTCGAGGGCGCGGACGGTTACGACGGCACCGATGCCTGGAATCGCGATGGCTCGGGCCTGGTCTGGGTCGACGGTGGGCAAGCCGGGCGCGCGCAAGAAATTAGCCAAGCATTCGTAGCCGACTACGCGCTGTGGAGCGCCAATCGCGGCGGGGCTGCGGTCGCGTGGAGCGGCGTTAAGAACGTTGCCGGGCATGCCTACGACGTGCTGCTCGTTACCGCGCCGAATTCGGCGGTCCCGTTCGAGCTGTGGTTCGACGCGACGACGCACTTGCCGATGCGGATCGTGCAAACGGTTGGGCCGCTGACGTCGACGACCATCCTGTCCGACTACCGCCCCGTCGACGGGTTGATGATTCCCTACGCGAGCCATAACGAATCGAACGATGGGAATTCCAGCGATGGGGCGATAACGCAGGCCGTCGCTAATCCACCCGATGCCCTGGCGCAGCTGGCTAAGCCGGCATCCGACGTTCACGACTTCGCGATCGCCGGCGGGGCTTCGCAAACGAGCGTTCCGTTCGACCTGGTCGAAAATCACGTCTACCTTTCGGTGATGCTTAACGGCAAGGGTCCGTATCGTTTCATCTACGATACGGGCGGCGCGAACATCGTCGATCAGGCGGTCGCAAAGGAGATCGGCGCGTTCGGTCACGGCTCGATTCAGGGCGGCGGCGTAGGCTCGGCGACGGAGTCCGTGAGCTTCGCGAATGTGGATTCGCTGCAAATCGGTGCGGCCACGATCAAGAACCAGCTCTTCGGCGTCGCGCCGACCCGCATGGGGTTCGGCATGTCGGGCGGGCAGCCGGTCGATGGACTGATCGGCTTTGAAGTGCTGTCGCGCTTCATCACGACGTTCGACTACGCCGGCAACACCGTCGTGCTGGCGATGCCCGGCAGCGCTACACCGGCGGCTGACGTCATTCCGTTCGTTCTCGACGGCCGGCAGCCGCAGTTTGCCTGTCGCATCGACGGCATCGCTTCGCAGTGCACGCTCGACACGGGAGCGCGCGATTCCATCTCGCTCATGTCGCCGTTCATCGCCGCGCACCCGCAGATCGTTCCGAAGACCTTGACGGCAACGGGCGTCAACGGCTTCGGTTTCGGCGGTCCGGCGTTCGGCCAGCTCGGGCGTATCCGATCCGTAGCCTTCGGCACCTTCACGTTGCCCAACGTCGTCGGCGACTTCACGACGCAAAAGAAGGGCGCGTTGGCGACGCCGTTCGTTGCAGCCAACGTCGGCGGCAATATTTTTAGACGATTCACGCTGACGCTCGACTACGGCAAGCAAACGATGGCGCTGACGGCGAACGGGTCGTTCGGCCAACCCGACGTCTACGAGCGCGCGGGCCTGTTCTTGCTCAATCGCGCCGGCAAGCACGTCGTGCTGGATGTTCGCCCGGGAACGCCCGCGGCGCAAGCCGGTGTCGTCAAGGGCGACACCATCGAGACGATCGACGGAAAACCGGCCTCGGCGATGAGCCTTCAGGCGGTTCGCGAGCTGTTTTTCGCCGCACCCGGAACCGTTTTGCAGTTCGGTCTCGTCGCCAAAGACGGGACGAAACGGACCGTCGCCGTGACCCTGCGCGACTTGGTCTAGCTCGTAGCGCTACGCGATCGGCCATACCAGGAAGACGATTCCGACGGCCGCGATGACCGCGCCGCTGAGGACTTCTCCATAGCGTTCTAGCGGTCCGATCGAGAGTCGCTGGAGCGCGGCGGCCGAGTGGACGCAAAGGACTACGTACGTGGCGATGGTCGCGAGTGCGAAGAAGAATGCCATGACCGAGAGGAGTTCAAAACCGAATTTTGCCGCCGCAAAAAATGCCGGTATGCCTTCCACCATCGGCGACGATCCGAGAATGAGCAGGAGTGCCGTTCGCGATTTCGGTTTGCCTTCGCGTTCTTGCGCTTGCTCGCGGTCGTGGGGACGACGGTGATGACGCCGGTCGAACCGAGCTTCGATGAGCGAAGCCGCGCCGATCCAGAGGCCGAAGCCGATGAGCGCGGCACTCGAAACGATCGCAACTAGGTGTCCGAACCGCACGGCAAACGCGAGCCCGGCCGCCCAGACGACTAGCCCGATCGCGAGGGTCGAAAGCGTATGACCGAGCCCGGCGATGAACGCGGCGCGGGCCGTTTGCGCGCGCGACCACCTCGACTGGCGCGCCACCAGCGCGATCGGGACCCAGTGATCGGGGACGAGCGTATGCAGCACGCCGACCGCAACGACCGCGGCGATTAGCAGCAGTTGAGGCGCGAGGTTCACCGCAGGTACGTTTTCACGACGTTAACGAGTTCCCGGGCCGCGGCGACACTCGCACGCGTTTTTGTGGTCAACACGTGCGACATGAGCTGATCTTCGAGCACCTCGAACATCAGCGCGTTCATCGCGCCTCGCGTGGCGGTGATCCGCTGGAGCACGACGCTGCAGCCTTCCTCGCCTTGAAGCGCGCGTTCGACCCCCTCGATTTGGCCACGGATCCGGCGAACTCGATTGAGCAGCTTCGTCTTGTTGACAACGGTATGACTCATGCGGTGCGATTCGCACGAGCGGAGACATACCCTATGGGGGTATGCCGAACTCAGGCATGACGAAGTTGAGTTTGTTCTGCTCGAGAGCCGTCGAGCCGATGGCGTTGCGGACCCGGGCCAAACCAGCCCGCATTGGATGCCGACTCGACGGTCTTGTGCGAACGTACGTTCGCGCGGTTGTTTCGCACTTGCCTTGGGATTGTTTGGAGCGTATAGTGGAGCGAAGTGGTGTTTAGTGGTGCCTCAGGGAGGGCTGTGTGCACGCGGATTTACCGCGCTTCACGGGGTCGGTCGAACACGCCCTTGACGAGAAAGGGCGACTTATCGTTCCCGTGCGCTTTCGCGAACGGCTCGGAACCGGCTTTGTGCTCACGATTGCGCAGCCGGACCCCTGCCTAGCGCTCCTTCCGAGCGTCACCTGGGCGAACTTCTGCTCCCGGCTCGAGGCCGCACCGCGTAAGGACGAAGCCTTTCGAAGGTTCGTCCGGCATCTTTTTGCCCACACCGAGGAGGTCGCGTGCGATGCCCAGGGGCGCCTGGTCATCCCCGCCACGCTGCGCACCTATGCCGGCATCGCACGCGAGGTCGTCTCGGTCGGCTCGCTGACGCGGGTCGAAATCTGGGCTAAGGAACGGTACGCCGCCCATGCGGCTCCCCAGGGAGAGGTCGCCGACTTCATGGCCGACCTGGGACTCTACTGATGTGGATCGCGCATGACGCACGTCCCGGTGCTCCTCGAACCCGCCGTGGACTACTTGGCGATCCGGCCGGATGGGATCTACGTGGATGCCACGTTTGGCGCGGGTGGACACTCGAAAGCCATTTTGGACCGGCTCTCCGATGGGCGCCTGATCGCCTTGGACGCCGATCCGCATGCGAGCGAGCGCGCGGAAACGATCCTCGACTCGCGGCTGACCTTCGTGCCGGCGAACTTCCGAGAACTGCCCGACGTGCTCGACCGGTGCGGCGTGGAGTGGATCGATGGCGTGCTCTTCGACCTGGGGGTGTCGTCGATGCAGTTTGACGACGCGGAACGCGGCTTTTCACTTGGGAAGGCCGCGCCGCTCGACATGCGCATGAATCCTCACGCCGGCCGCAGCGCCTACGATATTCTCGCGACCGCGAGCGAGCGGGAACTCGCCGACATCTTCTTTCACTTTGGCGAGGAGCGCTCGGCGCGTCGGATCGCGCATGCGATCGTCGCGCGCCGCGCGGCCGGCGCGCTGCCGACCACGACGACCGAGTTTGCGTCGCTGGTCTCCGGAGTTCTTCACCGGCCGGGACGCCGCGAACGCATCCATCCGGCCACGCGCGTCTTTCAGGCGCTGCGCATCGCGGTCAACGACGAACTCGGCGCCCTCCGCGACGGCTTGAGCACGGCCATCGGCCGCCTACGCGGCGCCGGGCGCGTCGTCGTCATCAGTTTTCATTCGCTCGAAGATCGGATCGTCAAGCAGGCGTTCCGCAGCGACGAGCGGCTCGAAATCCTCACCAAAAAGCCGCTCGTTCCCGGCGAGCGCGAGATGTCAGAAAACCCCCGCGCGCGCAGCGCCAAGCTACGCGCTGCCCGACGGAAGGCCAGCTGAGTGATCCAACCCCGCTACTTCGACCGACCGGTTCGCGTACGAAACCCCCGCGTCGCACGCGCTGCCACGCAACGGCGCATCGTGCGCAAATCGCGCGCGCGCTACTCCAGTATCGTCCGCGTCTCGGTGGCGATCGGCTGTTTGCTGGTGCTGTTCATGGGTTACGTGGTGCTGACGTCGACGCTCACCGGCCTGTCGTACGCGGTGGCCAAGGGGCAGCATCAACGCGAGGCGATGCTGGACGAGACGATGCGTCTCGACGACCGGATCGCGGCGCTCCGTTCCGACGAGCGCCTCTCGGTCCTGGCGAGCCGTTTAGGAATGAAGGACCCGGAGCGCTTCGCCGTCGTTCGGCTGCGCCGGCCGCAGGTTCCCGACCGTCCGCGCGTTGCCGTGCTTTCATCGCTGGCCGGATTCTTCGTGCCGGCGGTGGCCCGGCCGCGGTAGCGACGACGCGCACGAGCGGATACACCATGCACCAGCGAACGTTCGCGCGCGTCTCGCCGATGCGCGCGAAAGTCATATTTTACGGATTCACGCTGATCGCCGCATACCTCGCCTGGCGGCTTTACGACGTGCAGGTTCTGCACGGAGCGCGCTACGCGCGGCTGGCTCTCGCCCAACGCTCGGACACGGTCGAGGTGTTCGCGCGCCGCGGCAGCATCCTCGATCGTAACGGCAACGTGCTAGTCCGCTCGCTGCCGTCGGAGAGCGTCTATGCCGTCCCTCGGGATTTGTCCGATCCGGACGCGACGATTGCGAAGCTCCAGAAAATTTTTGGGAAGCTCGACCCGGCGACCGTCACCGCATTACACGACAAAACGTCGTGGTTTGCGTGGATCGCGCGCAAAGTGCCGCACGACGTCAGCCAACGCGTACGCGCGCTCAACATCGGCGGAATCGCGCTCAAGGAAGAGGAGACCGGGTTGCGCGTCGATTCGGCCGGGAGCCTGGCGGCGACCATTCTCGGCTTCGTCGGCACCGACGAGAACGGTCTCGACGGCCTCGAATACTCGCAAGACCGATCGTTGCGCGGGCGCTCGGGAAGCGTCGTCCTCGAAACCGACGAGTTTGGGCGACCGATTCCGTTCGGACACGAACGCGTGATCAAGGCCGCCGAACCGGGTTCCACGCTCCAGCTGACGGTCGATTCCTACCTGCAGTTCGTTGCCGAGCGTTCGCTTGCGAAGCAGGTCGCCGCCTTCCACGCGCTCGACGGCACCGCGATCGTGATGGATCCGTGGACCGGCGAGGTGCTCGCGATGGCCAACGTTCCGACCTTCGATCCGAACCGCTTTTGGAAATACAATGACGCGCAACGGCGCGATCGAGCCATCATGGACGCCTACGAGCCGGGCTCGACGTACAAGCTGGTGACCGCGGCCGCCGCGCTGGATTCAGGTAAGGTCACGCTAACGACGCGCTTCCCCGCGCACGACACGTTGGTCGTGGGCGGGCGAACTATCCACAACGCGGAAGATGGCTTCATGAGCGGCACCGGGGGCAGCGAAACGCTAGGCCAGATCATCGAATACTCGCACAACGTCGGTGCCGCCGAAGTGGGCATCTCCATCGGCGCGAAAACGTTTTACGCCATGGAACGGAAAGCCGGCTTCGGGTCGCCGGCCGGCATCGGGCTTCCGGGCGAGAACCCCGGGATCGTGCCCCCGCCGCCGGATTGGAGCGATCCGTCGCTGGCGACGATGTCCTTCGGCCAAGGCGTTTCGGTGACGCCGCTCGCAATGGCGCGCTACTACTGCGCTATCGCCAACGGCGGCCTTTTGATGCAGCCGCACATCGTGCGTGCCGTTTACGACCAGCAGGGCAAGCTGGTTGGCAGCGTTGTGCCGCACGTAACTCGTCGCGTATTCTCGACGCGAACGGCGGCCGAACTACGCGGCTTCCTGCGCAGCGTCGTGCTGCACGGAACCGGCGATCCGACCGCACAGATTCCGGGATACTCTACGGCCGGCAAGACCGGAACGGCCGAAATGGTCGTAGACGGAGCGTACCGTTCGGGCTACTACGCCGCGTCATTCATCGGAATGGTTCCATACGAGCGGCCGCAGTACGTCGTGTACGTAAAAGTCGAGCGTCCGATCGGGTCGTACTACGGCAGCGTGGTCGCCGCGCCGGCGTTTGCGGAGATCTCGCGCGCGGCGATGCTGCACGCCGGGGTCTTGCCCACGACCGCTCCGCATGGCTGACGATCCGGTCGTCGAACTCGCGCGGCTGACTTCACGGCTGCCTGCGGGGACCGAAGTCATCGGGGACGACGGCCGCTCGGTGACGAGCGTTGAAATCGATTCCCGCGCCGTACGGCCCGGCGCGCTTTTCGTCGCCGTGCGCGGCACGCGGAGCGACGGGCACGCATTCGTTTCGCAAGCAATCGCCAACGGTGCGGTCGCGGTCGTCGTCGAGACGGCCACCGTGCAAGGCGCGACCGTCGTAAAGGTTTCAGATTCGCGACGAGCCCTCTCGACGCTCGCGGCGGCGTTCTATAACGACCCGTCCCAGACGCTCGATGTCGTCGGCATAACCGGAACGAACGGAAAAACCACGACGGTGCAGATGGTTCGCGCGATTTTCGACCGCGCCGGGAAGCCGTGCGGGACGATCGGTACGGTCGGAGCGGCGTTTGGCCAACGTTCCTGGACCCTCGCTAACACGACCCCGCTTCCGCCCGAACTTCACGGCTTGCTGGCCTCCATGCGCGACGCCGGCGCGACGGCCGTCGCCATGGAGGTCAGTTCACACGCGCTCGCGCTCGACCGCGTTGACGACGTGCGTTTTCGCGTCGCCGCGCTTACGAACGTCACGCGCGATCATCTCGATTTCCACGCGACGCTCGAGGCGTACGCGGCCGCCAAACGACGGCTCTTTGGAATGGTGCAAACCTGCGTGCTCAACCTCGACGACGCGTACGGCGCACGCTGGGCGGCGGAGCTGACCGCACGCGGCGTCGCCGTCATCGGCTACGGCGAAAAGAACGCCGCCGCGCGGCTCGTGCCGCTCGGCGTCACCGTGACGCCGGACGGGAGCCGCTTTACGCTGGACGGCCGGCCTTACGAACTGCGGCTTCCCGGCCGCTTCAACGTCTCCAATGCCCTAGCGGCGATCGGAATCGCGCAGGCGCTCGGCGTCGACGACGCGGCGATCGCGCAAGGTCTCGCGCAGCTCGAGCGGGTGCCGGGACGGATGGAACGCCTGCGCGAGAACGGCGTCGACGTGATCGTCGACTACGCGCACACGCCCGACGCGCTCGAAAACGCCCTGCGTTCGCTTCGCGAGACCGTCGCGGGCGAACTGTTCGTCGTTTTCGGCTGCGGCGGGGATCGCGACCGCGGCAAGCGCCCGGAAATGGGCGCCGCGGCCGCCCGCTTCGCCGACCGTTTGTTCGTGACCAGCGACAACCCGCGAACCGAAGATCCCGCCGCGATCGCCGAAGAGATCGTCGCCGGCATCGGCGGTCGAGCGCACGTCGTCGAACTCGACCGGCGCCGCGCGATCGAGCGTGCGGTTGCGTCGGCCCGGGAAGGCGACGCGGTGCTGGTCGCCGGAAAAGGGCACGAAACGTATCAAATCGTCGGCGATCGGGTTCTCGATTTCGACGATGCCGCGGTCGCGCGCGGCGCCCTGCAGCTGCGCGGCGCAGTTCGATGAAGCTGCCTTTACAGGCAGCGATGTCGGCGACCAACGCGACTCTGCTGGACGCCGCGAACGCTCCCGCCGAGATCCGCGCGAGCACCGATACGCGCACGATTCAAGAGGGCGACACGTTCGTCGCGCTGCGCGGAAAGAATTTCGACGGGCACGACTACGTTGGCGAAGCGGTGCGCCGCGGCGCCGCCATGCTGATCGTCGACCGGCCCGACGTGCGCGTAGCCGGCGCTGCGACCATGGTGGTCGCCCGGACGCAGTCGGCGTACTTGGCGCTCGCGAGTCTGGCGCGCCGGCTTTTCGGCGGCCGCGTCCTCGCGATTACGGGCAGCGCTGGAAAAACCACCACCAAGGCTTTCGCCGTGCAACTGCTGGCGGGCCGCTATGGCTCGCGCGTGATCGCAGCTCCGGCGAACGAAAACAACGAGATCGGCGTGAGCCGCTTGCTGTTGAACGCGTGTAACGACGAGCACGACGCGATCGTCGTCGAGATGGGCGCGCGAAACGTCGGCGACGTTGCGGCACTGGTCGCGATCGCCCGGCCCGAGGTCGGGATTCTGACGAACGTCGGCGACGCCCATTTGGAGATCATGGGCTCGCGCGAGCGGGTAGCCGAAACGAAATGGGAGCTGTTTTCGGGCGGCGCGCGAGCGGTTTTGAATGCCGACGATGCCGCGTCGGTCGCGCGCGCGCCCGCGTTGCTCCATCCGCCGCATTGGTTCGCCGCGCGCGACCCCGAGACGACCGCGCCCGGCGTGCCCGGCCGCAGCACCGTGTTGTTCGGCCCGTCGCGGTTGGTCGACGCTGACGGCACCACGCGGCTCTTCGATCGCGCGGTGGAAGTGACCGTTCCGGGAGCTCACAACCGCGCGAACGTCGCGGCGGCCGTCGCCGGCGCGCTCGAACTCGGCGTCGATATCGAAGCGATGATCGACCTGATCCCGAACCTTCGGCTGCCGACCGGACGTTTTGAATCGTTTCAAATGTCGGGCGGCTGGCGCATTATTTACGATGCGTACAATGCCAACGCGAGCGGAATGATCGCGGCCCTCGACGCGCTTACCATGGAACGGCCAAAGCGCGCGATCGCGGTGCTCGGCAGCATGGCGGAGCTAGGCGCGGAATCGACCCAGCTGCACGAAGAAGTGGGCGCGCATGCGGCGCGCCGAACCGGCGTGCTGCTGGTGAGCGGCGACTATGCCGACGCGATGGCGCGGGGCGCTGCCAAGGGCGGGCTCGCATTGGGAGCGGTCGTACGCGTCGCGTCGAATGCGGACGCCGCAAACTGGCTGCGCGAGAACGCCCGCAGCGGTGACGTCGTCTTGTTGAAGGGTTCGCGCAAGTACCGGCTGGAGGAAATCCTCGGGGAGTTGCTTTCTTGAGTTTGGCGACGCGCGGCTTGGCCGTTACGCGGCCGGAGCTGCCGCCGGGATTGATCGCTATTCCGGTACGGACGCGTTTGATAAGCCCGGGTGACGATTTGATCGCGGTCGTGAGCGAAGCCGTGACGGGCATCGCGCGCCCGGGCGACGTGGTGGCCGTTTCGGAAACCGCGCTGGCGATCGCGCAAGGCGAATTCGTCCCAGCCGAGTGCGTGCGCCCGTCGAAACTCGCGTACGCGTTATCGCGCCGAGCCGGCGCGCTCGCAACCGTGAGTCAGCCGGAATCCATGCAGCTCGTTATCGATCGCGCCGGCCGCTGGCGCGTGCTCTACGCAACCGCCGCTCACGTGCTGGGACGCGTGGCCGGCCGGCGCGGCGCATTCTACGAAGTCATGGGCGACGCGATTGCGGCAATCGACGGGTACACGGGCACGATGCCGCCATTCGAACGGGCGATCGTGTTCGCTCCCCGGGATCCGGGCGCGTTCGCACAATCGGTCTTCGAACGCATGAGTATCGCGTGCGCCGTCGTCGACGCCAACGACCTCGAAAAGGCCAAAGTACTAGGCGCGTCGCTCGGCGTCGACGCAACCGGCGTCGAGAACGCCGTGCTCGACAACCCGCACGGCAACGGCGACGAACAGACCCCGGTCGTCGTGTTGAAGTGGCGCGGTGCCGGCTCGAACCCGCTGTTCCGGAACGCCTCCGATGCCTAGCGGACACGGCGCTTTGACCGGTACGGCGCTCGACGCAGGGACGCTCTTCGGCGCCGCACCTTGGTGGATTCTGCTGGGTGTACTGGTGTCGCTCGTCGCCGGGGCACTGTTGCTCCCGATGCTGCGCCGCCTGCAGCTGCGGCAGCAGGCGTACGAATATGCTCCGCAGTCCCACCAAAGCAAGAGCGGCACGCCGACGACGGGCGGCTTGGTCTTCGTTTTGGCTGCGGCCGCGATGCTGACGGCCACCCGCGCTCCCCTCCTGTTGCAGCTGGGCTTGCTCGTCATCGCCTGCGCCGCCGTGGGCCTCCTCGACGATTATCTGGCGATTCGTCAGGGGCGTAACCGAGGGTTGCGCGCGCGCACGAAATTCTTGGCGACCGCCTTGATCGCCATCACGTTCCTGCGCTCGATTGACGGATCGTTCGGATATTTTCCGCGCGACGTGCTTTTCCACGCCGGCACCTTCTCGCTAACGGCGCCCCACTGGTTGTGGCTCGTTCTCGGCATCCTTGCGATTACCGCGACCATCCACGCCGTCAATCTCACCGACGGTCTGGATGGGCTGGCAACCGGAGCGATCCTTCCGCCGCTGGTCGTATTGATTCCGATCGCCGCGCAGGCGCTCGTGCCGGCCGCGCTGATCGGAGCGTCGGTCGGCACCGGCGCGTGCGTCGGTTTTCTTTTCTACAACCGGCATCCGGCGAAGATGATCATGGGCGACACGGGCTCGCTCGCGCTCGGTGGCCTGCTTTCGGGGGTCGCGATTCTCACCGGCGAGATGCTGCTGCTCGTGCTGATCGGCGCCGTCTTCGCGGCGGAGACGCTTTCGGTCATTCTCCAGGTCGCGTATTTCAAGGCCACGAACGGCAAACGAATCTTTCGCATGAGTCCGCTCCACCATCACTACGAACTATGCGGCTGGCCGGAAACGAAGGTAACGGCGCGTTTTTGGTTGGCGTCGCTGCTGTGTTCGCTGATCGGATTAGCGGTCGTGCGATGACCGAGATGTTTGCATTCGACCGGCGGGAGACGGTACTGGTCATCGGGCTGGGCCGCAGCGGGCTCGCGAGCGTTGAAGTACTGCGGCAGCGCGGCGTGACGGTGTTTGCGACCGACGAAAAAGCGGCCGGCGAGTTGGCGGGACCGATCGCCGTTGCCGAAAGCTTTGGCGCGCGCTTCGTGGCGCCGGAGAGCATCGGCGGCGTAGCCGGCCGGATCTCGTCCGCCATACTTTCGCCGGGCGTTCCGCCGACGTCGCCGGTCGTGCTTTCCGTTGCGCGCGCTAACGTCCCCGTGATCGGCGAGATCGAGCTTGCGTATCGTCTTTGCAAGGCACCCATTATCGCCGTGACCGGTACCAAAGGGAAGTCGACGACCACCGCGTTGATCGGGCACCTGCTGAGGGCTTGCGGTTCGAACGTCCGCGTCGGCGGCAACATCGGCAATCCGCTCGTCAAAGAAGTCGCCGGCGCCGGCGCGAAGGATTGGGTCGTTGCGGAAGTTTCGTCGTTCCAGCTCGAAACGATTCGCGCGTTCAAACCGCGCGTCGCGGTGCTGCTCAACATCGCGCCCGACCATCTCGACCGGTACCATTCGATGGGCGAGTACGCCGAGGCGAAGTACCGCATTTTCGCCAATCAGGCGATGAGCGATTTTTTCGTCGGCAACCTCGACGACGCGCGCGTCGCCGAGCTGCACCGGCGCAACGGCGACACGCGCGCTCGAGCGCGGCAGCTGTGGTTCACGACCGGCGCACGCGAGGATCGCGCGACGATGTTCTTGCAAGACGGAACGTTGACGTATCGGCCGATCTTCGGGGACCCGCGCCCGGTTTCGATCGTCCCGCGCGACGAGATTCCACTTCGGGGAGAGCACAACGTTCGAAATGCGATGGCCGCATTGCTGGCCGCACTGGCAATTGGCTGCGCTCCGGAGAAGCTGCGCGCGGCCGTCGCGACGTTCCGGCCGATGCCGCACCGGCTCGAGACGGTGGCGGAAATCGACGGCGTGCTGTTTGTGGACGATTCGAAGTCGACGAACCCGGACTCCACGATCGCTGCGTTGCTCAGTTACGAACGGCCGATCGTCTTGATCGCCGGTGGGCGCGCCAAAGGCACGGCCTTCGGCGAACTAGGCGCGGTTATCGCCAGGCGCGCGAAGGCGCTCGTGGGAATCGGCGAGTCCGCCGAGGAGATCGTGCGGCGCAGCGAGGGCGTCCCCGCGGTGCGCGCCACGTCGATGGAAGACGCGGTCCGGCGCGCGCGCGATTTCAGTGCCGGCGGCGACGTCGTGCTGCTTTCGCCGGGGTGCGCGTCATTCGACATGTTTACGTCGGCCGAGGATCGCGGCGAGCGCTTCGCTGCGGCCGTGTCCGCGTTAAGGGAGCCGGCCGGTGCGTAACGCCCGCTCGCACCCGGCCCGCGGCCGAGCGTCGGAGTCGCGCCGCGACGGTCCCGATCGCGCGCCGGTGCGCTCGTTCGTTGCGACGCCGCCCGATGCCGTGCTTTTTGCCGTCGTGGCCACGCTGGTCGGGATCGGTTTAGTGATGGTCTTCTCGGCTTCCAGCGCGACGGCATACGCCGAGCACGGCGATATCGCGTACTACGTCAAACGCCAGTTGATTTGGCTGGCCGTCGGACTGGTCTGCGCGTTTGGCGTCTATCGCATGGATCTCACGCGCCTGAAGCAGGCGGCGCCGTATCTCTTGATCGCGGCGGTGGTCGGGCTGCTGCTCGTCTTCGTGCCGCACGTCGGGGTCGGGGTTAACGGCGGCCGCCGCTGGATCGGCGTTTCGTCCTTGCGTTTCGAGCCGTCGGAGTTCGCGAAGCTCGCGCTGGTGGTCTATCTTTCGGCGGTTCTCGCAACCCGCAGCGAACGCATCACGTCGCTCGTGCGCGGGCTTTCCCCGCTTTGCGTTCCGGTGATCGTCATGGCAGTTCTGGTGCTCAAGGAACCCGATATGGGTACCGCGAGCCTGCTCGTGTTCGTGGCGTTTACGCTGTTCTTTGCAGCCGGAGCGCGGGTCTTTCATCTGATCGCGATCCTGGCCGTGACAGCGCCGGTGGCCGTGCTTTCGGTGATCGCAAGCCCGTACCGGCGCGCACGCGTGTTTGCGTTTCTGGACCCATGGAAGGATCCGCAGAACACCGGGTTCCACATCGTTCAGTCGCTGTTGGCTCTCGGAAGCGGTGGAATTTTCGGCATGGGCCTGGGCGCGTCGCGCGCGAAGTTCTTCTATCTGCCCGAGCAGTACACCGATTTCATCTTCTCGGTGTTGGGCGAAGAACTCGGCTTGATCGGCGCTTTCGCCGTGGTTGCGCTGTTCGTCACGCTGGCCTACCGGAGCATCAAAATCGCCCTCGCTTCTCCCGACCGATTCGGCTTCTTTCTCGCCTGCGGATGTGCCGCGATAATCGCCGTTCAAGCTTTTATCAACATCGGCGTGGTGACGTCGTCGTGGCCGGTGACGGGCGTCCCGTTGCCGTTCATATCGTTCGGCGGCAGCTCGCTGGTCGTCAATCTGATCGCCGTCGCCTTGATCGCCAACGTCGGACGCCATCGCCGCGTTCATGCCCAGCCGTAACGGCTTGCGCGTTGTCTTCGCCGGCGGAGGCACGGGCGGTCATCTCTATCCGGCGATCGCGATCGCGGACGAACTGCGAGCGCGCGAAGGCGGGGCGTCGGCGTTCGTCGGAACGCCGGATCGGCTGGAAGCCGCGATCGTTCCGAAGGCGGGGTATCCGCTCCACACGATCGCCGGCCGGCCGCTCGCGCGCCAGCTTTCGCCCGAACTCCTTCGCACGCTCGGCGCGAACCTCGCGGGTACGCTGCAAAGTGTGTTTCTGCTGCGGCGCTTACGTCCCGATTTGGTGATTGCGACCGGCGGTTATGTCTGCTTTCCGTTCGTACTGGCCGCGCGAATTTTGCGCGGGCTACGCATGTGTCGCGCGCCGATCGTGCTGCTGGAGCCCAATGCGGCGCCCGGGTTGACGAACCGGCTGCTCGCGCCTCTGGTCGACGAGGTGTGGGGCGCCTTCGCCGACGGCGATCCGCGATTTTCCGGAAAATACGTGCACACCGGCGTTCCGGTGCGCGGCGCGTTGCGGGCGCTGCCGCCGCGCGACCGAGCGACCGCGCATTTCGGTTTGGACGCCGATCGCAAGACGCTGCTCGCGATGGGCGGAAGCCAGGGTGCCCGCTCGATCAACGACGCACTCATCGGGCTCGTGCAACGCAACGGCTTGCCGCCGGGATGGCAGCTCGTTTGCGTGACCGGCGAGCGCGAGTACGCGCGCGTGCGGGCGGCGATGGAAGGGCCGACCATCGTAGTCCGCCCGTACCTGGACGACCCTTCGGAGGGCTATGCTGCGGCGGATCTGGTCCTTGCGCGGGCCGGCGCCTCCACCCTCGGGGAGCTCGTATCGGTCGGGAAACCGGCGATCCTCGTGCCCTACCCGTTTGCCGCCGACGACCATCAAGCGGTCAACGCGCGGCGTTTCGCCGCAACCGGAGCCGCCGTCGTGGTCGCCGATCGGGAAGTCGAGGCGGGAAGCCTGCAGCCGGTGCTGGCCGAAACGGTCGTCCCGCAGCGGCTCGAGGCGTTGCGAACCGCCGCCGAGGGCCTGCGCGCCGGCGGGGATCCGCTTGCGACCATTATCGCCCGGGTCGATCGGCTGACGGCGAGAAAGAAACAGCCGTGAACCGCAAGGCCTTTCACTTCGTCGGCGTCGGCGGCATCGGCATGAGCGCGATCGCGCGCCTCTTGCTGGCGCGCGGCGAAACGGTCTCCGGCTCGGATATCAAAACGACGCCCCTGGTTGAAGACCTGCGCCGCGAAGGCATCAGCGTGACGATCGGCCACGATGCCGGCAACGTCCGCGGCGCGCATACGGTCGTCGTGAGTTCGGCGATCGATCGCGGCAATCCCGAATACGCCGCCGCACGGCGCGACGGCATTCCGGTGCTGCACCGCGGCGAAATGCTCGCGCAGCTCCTCAATGGCCGACGCGGCATCGCCGTTTGCGGAACGCATGGCAAGACGACGACGACCGCTATGACGCACGCGGTGCTGCGCATGGGCGGCGTCGACGCAAGCCTGGTGCTGGGCGGCATCGACGGGTTGCTCGAAACCAACGCTCACGACGGGCGATCGCCCTGGTTCGTCACCGAAGCCGACGAGTCCGACGGATCGTTCGCGCTGCTCGAACCCGCGATGGCCGTGGTGACGAACATCGAGAACGACCACCTCACCAGCGACGACGAACTGCCGCAGCTGGTGCGCGCGTTTGCCGAGTTTCTCGGCAAGCTTCCCGATGGCGGGACGGCGATCGTCGGGATCGACAATCCGCTTTCCGCATCGCTCGTCTCGCACGACCTGCGCGCGCGAACGATTACGTTCGGCATCGGGCCTCACGGCGACGTCCGAGCCGCCAACCTGCGTTTCGCGGGTCTCGGCGCGCGCTTCGACGCGATCGCCGGCGACGCGTGTCTCGGCAGCGTCGAGCTGGGCGTTCCCGGGGCGATGAACGTTCAAAACGCGCTGGCCGCAATAGCGGTAGCGCGCGAACTTGAGATTCCTTTTCCGCGGATCGCCGACGCGCTGCGGGCGTTTCGCGGCGTGCGCCGGCGCTTCGATATTCTTGCGACGTGCGAGCGGATGATCGTGGTGGACGATTACGCGCACCATCCGACTGCCGTGCGAGCGACGATCGCCGCGGCGCGCGGGTATCACGCAGGCCCGCTGTTCGTAGCGTTTCAGCCGCATCGCTACTCGCGCACGGCTTTTTTGTCGCGCGATTTCGCCGACGCGCTGCGCGGAGCCGACCGCATCTATCTCGCACCGGTATACGCCGCTTCCGAGCCGGCCATTCCCGGCGTGAGCGAGCGCTCTATCGGCGAGCCGTTGGTCGCTGCCGGGGCGGCCGTCCGCTACGTCGCGCGGGTCGAAGATTTGGAAGAGCGTATTTTTGACGAGGCGCCGGCGGGGACCATGGTGCTGGTCCTGGGGGCAGGAAACATTACCGCGGTGGCCGCCCGTCTGGCGGATCGCGTCGCGTGCTCGGCGCCGGTGCGCGCGTGAGCCTAACCAACGCCCAAGGGCTGCGTTCGCTGCTCGCCGATGCCGGCGATCGCGCCGCGCTGCGAGCGATCTTCGGCGACCGCGCCCGGTTCGACGAGCCCCTCGCAGCCCACACGTCGTGGAAGATCGGCGGTCCGGCGGATGCGTTCGTTATCGCCGCGAGCGAAGACGAGCTGGCGGCACTGATGCGGTTTTGCTTCAAACGGCACGTGCCCTGGTTCGTGATCGGCAGCGGCAGCAACGTATTGGTCGGCGATGGCGGAATGCGCGGCGTCGTAATTCGGCTCGGCGGCGCGTTCGCCGACGTTTCGGTGCGAACCGACGGCGATCGCGTGATCGTCGAAGCGGGCGCGTCGGCGGGGATGGCGGCGGTCACCGCGCGAGCCGCGTCGGCGGGTGCCGCGAGCGTCGGTTCGCTCGCGGGCATTCCCGGGACCGTCGGCGGATCGTTGCGGATGAATGCGGGAACCGACCGCGAGATCGGCGACTTCGTTGTCGAGGTTTGGGTGCAGTCCCCAAGCCGGCCCGCGGCGCATTCCGTCGCGGTTCGGTATTTCTACCGTCACTCCACGCTCGCGCGCGACGCGATCGTGTCGCGCGTGACGCTGGCCTTCGCGAAGAGCGACCCGCACAGCGTACGCGAGGAGATGCAGACCCGGCTCGTGCGGCGAAAAAAAACGCAGCCGATTGCCCTGCCCAATGCCGGCTCGTGCTTTCGCAATCCCGAAGGCGATAAGGCCGCCCGCCTGATCGAAGCCGCCGGGGCCAAGGGATGGCGCGAAGGCGGCGCTGAAGTCTCGCCGTTGCACGCCAACTTCATCAACAACGTCGGCGGCGCGAGCGCCAAGGACATTGCGACGTTGCTCGCGCGCGTTCGCTCGACCGTAGCGAATCGTTTCGGCGTGGATCTGCAACTTGAGGTACACTTGGTCGGAGTCTTCGTAGACACATGAACCGTACGGCTAAGGTCGTCGTCGTGATGGGCGGCAGCAGCGCGGAACGCGACATCTCGATGCAAAGCGGAGAGGGCGTCATGCGAGCGTTGCAATCGCTTGGCTACGACGCGCGGTCGCTCGACTACGACGGTCGCTTCGTCGAAGCCGTCCGCGAACTGAAACCCGACGCGGTCTTCAACGCACTTCACGGCCCGGGCGGCGAAGACGGTCACGTCCAGGCGCTGCTCGAGTATCTTTGCATACCCTACACGGGCAGCGGCGTGGAAGCGTCGTCCCTGTCGATGGACAAGCATCTCACCAAGAAACTGCTGGCCGGTGAAGGCTTGCCCACCGCCGCCTGGGACCTTTTCGACTTAAGCGGCGGCACCTTGCCGCTGCTGCCCGGCTCGCTCGATCTTCCGCTCGTCGTGAAACCGCGCTTTGAAGGATCGTCGGCCGGCGTCGCGATCGTTCGCACGCACGAACAATGGACTGCGGCGATGCTCGGCGCCTCGAAAGCGTACTCGGAGATTCTTGCCGAGGAGTACGTCGAGGGCCGCGAATTCACGTGCGGGGTGCTCGGTGAAGAGGCGCTCCCGATCGTGGAGATCGTCGCCAATCGCGACGAGTTCTACACCTTCGACGCCAAGTACGAGCCCGGCGGCAGCACCCACATCGCGCCGGCCAGCATCGACGAAGACCTCGCAGCGCGCCTCCAAATGCTCGCACTTTCCGCCCATCGTCTGTTGGGGCTGCGCGATTACTCACGCACGGATTTCATCGTGAACCGCGATTTGCGCCCGTACATACTGGAGATCAACTCGCTGCCGGGCTTGACGCCGACCAGTTTGCTTCCGGACGCATGCGCGTCGGTCGGCATCACCTTCGAAGCGCTCATCGAACGGCTAATCGGCTACGCGTTGGCCCGCGGCGAACTTCGCGACGCGGTCGCGTAGTCGGCGATCGGTTCTACCGCGTTAGGACCTTGGTTACGGCGGCGCGGAACTCGTCGGAGTTTAGGCGCTCGGTGAAGATGCCGGCTTCGGCTCCCATTTGTTCGCGCACGGCGTCGTAGATCGGTTCGCGCATCAGGCGTTTGGTTTCGCGCAGGGCGATCGGCGGCAGCTCGGCGAGCCGGGTCGCGATCGAATCGGCGGTTCCGTCGACTTGCTCGTCCTCGACGACTTTCGTGACCAAGCCGATCGCGAGCGCCTCCTGGGCGCTTACGAAATCCCCCGCCATGAGGAGCCACGCCGCCCGCGTTCGTCCGATCGCTAGCGGCAACAGCAGCGAGGAGCCGGCTTCGGGAACCAAGCCGAGTTGGACGAACGGCAAGCGAAAACGCGCCGATGACCCGGCGATGACGACGTCGGCGTGCAGGAGCATGGTCGTGCCGATGCCGACTGCGTTGCCGCGCACGGCCGCGACCACCGGTTTAGGAAAATCGCACAGCCGCTCGAGAAACCGAATCACCGCGACGACCTTCGATGGGTCGCCGGACGTCGAGGCGTCCATAAAATCTTGCAGATCGTTCCCGGCGGTGAAGTCGGCGCCGCCGCCGATCGTCACGACGCGCACTTCGTCGTTGCCGTCGAACGTTTCGAGCGCGTCGGCCATCGCGCCGTACATCGCGGTGGTGATGGCATTTTTCTTGGCGGGGCGATCGATTCGAATCACGCCCACGCCGGAACCCGCCGAAAGGATAATCTCCGCGGCCATACGCCGACGCTATTCGACGCTTGCTTGGCAGCACCCTTAGGCGGCCGGATGCAGGCGAGCCTGCGTCCGCCGAAAAACGTTGGCCTGCTCCGGGTTTTCGCGGAAGGTTTCTTTGGAGGGTATCGTTGCCTACCGTTGTCGATCGCGGTCTCGAAGGCGTCGTCGTCGGGTCCACCCAGCTCAGTAACGTTGAGGGCGCCGTCGGACGCCTGACCTATCGCGGCTACGATATCGACGATCTCGCGCCGAACGCGACCTTCGAAGAGATCGTTCATCTCCTACTCTACGGCCATCTGCCCAATCGCCTCGAACTCGAAACGCTGCGGCGGGAGTTAGGTTCGCGCCGCTCGCTGCCCGAACCGCTGATTACGTCCATGCAGAACGTTCCGAAAACTGCCTGGCCGATGGACGTGCTGCGTACCGTGGTCAGCGGGCTCGGGCTCTTTTCACCGGTAAACGCGCACGGCGAACATCTCTCCGACGTGCACACGGCGATCGAACTCATCGCCAAGATGCCGACGATCGTGGCCGCGTGGGATCGCATTCGCCGCGGTCTCAACCCGGTCGATCCGCGAGCCGACCTGTCGCAAGCGGCGAACTTCCTCTACATGCGCTCGGGCAAGGTGCCGCACGCGATCGAAGCCGACGCACTCGACACCTATTTCGTGCTCCTCGCCGACCATTCGTACAACGCGTCGACGTTCGCCGCGCGCGTCGCGGCATCGACACGTGCCGACGTGTACGCGTCGGTCACCGCGGCGCTGGCGACGCTGCAAGGCGACCTTCACGGCGGGGCCGCCAGCGCGTCGTATCATGCCCTTACGGAAGTCAAGGAACCCGAGAACGCGGAGCAGTACGTGCGCGACGCCCTCGGGCGCAACGAGCGCATCATGGGCATGGGTCATCGGGAATACAAAGTTCGCGATCCGCGCGCGCGGCATCTCGAAGCGATGGCCAAGAAGCTTTCGGAGCACGAGGGTAACAGCCGTTGGTACGCAATCGCACACCAGCTCGAAGACGCAAGCCGCAAGGTTCTGCAGGAGAAGAAACCCGACAACACCATCTACGCGAACGTCGACTTCTACACGGCTCCGGTGCTCGCCGATTTGGGAATTCCGGGCGACGAGTTCACCTGTCTCTTCGCCTGCGGGCGGATCGCCGGCTGGACCGGTCACATCCTCGAACAACTCGCCGACAACCGGCTAATCCGACCGCAGGCCACCTACGACGGCCCCACCCCCGGGCCGTACGTACCGATCGAAAAGCGCGACGCCAACGGAGTAAGGAGTTGACACCATGCTGGTGATCCCGGCGATCGATTTGCGCGGCGGAAAGTGCGTGCGCATGGAACGAGGCGACCCGACGACGACGTCGACCTACGACGGCGATCCGGTCGAACGCGCGAAGTCGTTCGTGGAAGCCGGCGCGGCGCGGTTGCACGTGATCGATCTCGACGGGGCGTTCGGGTCGGGCGAGAATCTCACCGCGGTCGAGCGCATATGCGCCGCGGTGAACGTGCCGGTGCAAACCGGGGGCGGGTTACGCGCGGTCAAGCACGCCGAGGCCGCGATCGCTGCGGGCGCTGCCGAGATCATTCTGGGTACGCTGCTGGTCGAAGACGAGCGCTTGGCGCGCCACATCATCAGCCGCTTTCCCGGCAAGGTCATTGCCGGCATCGACGCGCGCGGATCCCAAGTGGCGACGCATGGTTGGCAAGAACGCACCCCGGTGGACCGCGACGCGCTCGTACGCCGCGTGGCGCAGTGGGGCGTATCGCGCATCATCTTCACCGAGATCCGCCGCGACGGGATGGGCGAAGGCTACGATATCGATGCGCTCAACGCGGTTGCAAACGCTGCCGAAGTGATGATCACGGCCAGCGGCGGCGCCCGCAACGTCGCAGACTTACGGAGCCTTAAGCGCCTGGTTCCGCTGACGGTCGACTCGTGTATCGTCGGCAGCGCGCTGTACAAGGGCACGCTCGACCTTAAGGGTGCGATCGCGGCGGTCGCGTAATCTCCGTCTAACGGGGCTCGTCGTCGTACGCGCGCGGCAACTCGCCGGGCAGGCGCGCGACGATTTCGTAGTTAATCGTGTCGCACCATTTCGCCCAATCGTCGGCGCCGATCCGGGCGCTGCCGTCGCGGCCGATCAAGGTCACCATCGAACCCGCGCGCGCGTTGGGGGCGAGCGAGAGATCGATTTCGGTGACGTTCATGGCAACCCGACCGACGATCGGGCAGGCCGCTCCGTCGACCAGAAACGCGCCGCGGTTCGAGAGCGCGCGCGGCACGCCGTCGGCGTAGCCTACCGGCACGACGCCGATGCGCATGTCGCGCGGAGCGTGGAAGCTCGCGCCGTAACCCACCGGAGCTCCGGCCGGAATCGAGCGCGCCACCGCCACTTCCGACGTATACGAAAGCGCCGGCTGCAGTTCGATACCGCCCGGCCCCAGGGCCTCGCGCGTTTGTGCGGACGGCCACAAACCGTAAAGCGCGATGCCGAAGCGCGACATGTCCAGCCGCGTCTGCGGCCACAGCAGCGCCGCGGCCGAAGCCGCGATGTGGCGCAACGGCACGACGGCGTGTCGTTGGAACAATGGCTCGACCGGTATCAGCGCGCGTTCAAAGATTTCGAGCTGCTGCATCGTCGAGGGCGAATCCATCTCTTCGGCCGACGACAGGTGCGAAAAGACGCCGGCGATTTCGATTTCCGCAACGTGAAGGTAGTCTTCGATGGAGTCGACGACTTCGTGCGGTTCGAAGCCTAAGCGGTTGAGGCCGGTGTTGATCTTTACGTGAACCGGCGCACGCATCTGACGCCGTCGGGCCGCCCCCGCGAGCTTGCGCGCAAACTCTCCGGTGTCCCAAAGCGCCACCTCGAGCTTTGCTGCCATAACGTCGTTCAACGCGTCGGGCGCGATCGGCCCGAGCACCAAAATCGGCGCGGTGACGCCGCCGTCGCGTAAACCGATCCCTTCCTCGAAGGCATACACGCACAGCCGCGTCGCGAACGGTTCGACCGCCAATGCGGTTTCGACCAAACCGTGACCGTAGGCGTTGCTCTTTACGACGAAGGCGGCGTGCTTGGGCCCGACCAGGTCGCGGAGCGCCTTCGCGTTGTTGCGGAGTGCTGCGAGCGAGATGCGAAGCCCCCCGATCACGTCGCGTTCCGAGGCTGCAGGAGATGAACGACGTAGGCGACGGGAAGCCCAAAGAACGCGGCGTGCGCGAAGAGTGCGTTGACGAAGGCATTCGGGGTCGGCGGATACGTAAAATTATTGTCCGCGAGTAGAATGGTCTGCATGATCGTGTAGACGATCAGGCCGTACACCGGCCCCGACACGATCCAGCGGCGATCGATCGAAGGGCGCCCGGCGGCGACATAAGCGTAACCGACCGCCCAGCCGATGCCGACGATCGCGTGGATCGCCGCGCCGGCCGCGGCATAGGCGGGGTCGGCGAGTGCGACCTTGCCCAACGCGGTCGACGCAATCCATTGCCACATCGTCGCGATGCTCTCGTGAACGGGGAGGAGCGTCGTCGCCCACACGTACAGATCGAAGAGAATGCCGCCGGCGACGCCGGCAACGACCCCCTGAAGTAGGACCCGGGTCCAGGAGATACGCTCGCTCGAAACCATGCGGCTGCATTCGCCCAGGCGCTCGTGCGGCCTGGGCGCGCTTTTTAAGCGAGCTTTACGAATTGGCAGCTACGATAGCTCGGTGATGCCCGACCGCTCCTTCCCGGAGCCGAACGAGTATGTCATCTGGGGAGCCTCCGGCCTTCTCGCCCTGGTGCTGGGGCTCGGGACGGCGTTCGTTCTGTGGGTCGCGCTGCATCGCTCGGATTACGCCGGGCTTGCGACCGGCGCCGTGGTCAGCCTGGGTCTCGGCCTCCTCTTGATCGGGCTCGCCGCGGAACGCCCCCTGACGCGGATTTTCTTCGTGCTTTTGGCGGCCATGCTCGCGATCGGCTATGCCGTCGGCGGCCCCGGGTTCGCCCGTCTGGTGCCCTAGGCGTCCCATCGTTCGAAACCCCGCCAAAGCCCTTGCAGTCCCCAGGGGAGTCTGCTAAGATGGCACGGCTAGCGCTCTCGCGCTGAGAGTGCTAATGGCCTGTAGAGATAGCTGTGGGGAGGTCTTTCCGTGAATCTCAAGCCTTTGCACGATAACGTGGTTATCGAGCATGTCGAACAAGACGACAAAACGACGGGCGGCATATTCCTGCCCGATACCGCCAAGGAGAAGCCCCAGGAGGGCGTGATCCGGGCGGCCGGCGATGGCCGCGTGCTGGAAAGCGGCACCAAGCTCGGTATGAGCGTCAAGGTCGGCGATCGCGTACTCTATCGCAAATACTCGGGCAGCGAAGTGAAGCTCGACGGCACCGAGTACCTCATCATTCCCGAAAAAGATATCCTCGCGGTCGTCGACAAAGTCCCGGCCGGCGTTTAAGGAGTATTGAAACTTTATTATGGCTGCAAAGCAAATCATATTCGATGAGAACGCGCGGCGCGCGCTCGAACGCGGCGCCAACTTGCTGGCCGATGCCGTCAAGGTGACGCTCGGGCCAAAAGGGCGCAACGTCGTTCTCGACAAGAAGTTCGGCTCGCCGACGATCACCAACGACGGCGTGACGATCGCCAAAGAAATCGAACTGGCCGACGTGTTCGAGAACATGGGCGCGCAGCTCGTGAAGGAAGTCGCTTCCAAGACCAACGACATCGCCGGCGACGGCACGACCACGGCGACGGTGCTCGCCCAAGCGATCATCCGCGAGGGTCTGCGCAACGTCACCGCCGGCAGCAACCCGCTGCTGATCAAGCGCGGCATCGAAAAGGCCGTCGAAATTGCCGTCGCTCAGATGGAGAAGTACGCTGAGAAGGTCGACACCAAAGAGAAGATCGCTCAGGTGGCATCCATTTCGGCTAACGACAAAGAGATCGGCGATCTCGTCGCGCTAGCGATGGAGAAAGTCGGCAAAGACGGCGTGATCACCGTTGAGGAATCGCGTACGCTCAAGACCGAAGTCGAAACCAAAGACGGCATGCAGTTCGACAAGGGCTACATCTCGCCGTACATGGTCACCGACTCCGAGCGGATGGAATCGGTGCTCGACGACCCGTTCATTCTCGTGACGGAGCGCAAGATCTCGGCGATTGCCGACATCCTCCCGCTGCTCGAAAAGGTCGTCCAAGTGCAGAAGCCGCTGCTGATCATTGCCGAGGACGTCGAGGGCGAAGCCCTTGCGACCCTCGTCGTGAACAAGCTGCGCGGCACGTTCACGTCGGTCGGCGTAAAGGCCCCCGGCTTCGGCGACCGCCGCAAAGAGATGCTTAAGGATATCGCCACGCTTACGGGCGCGACGGTGATTTCCGAAGAGCTGGGTCTCAAACTCGACAAGGTGACGCAGGATCAGCTCGGCAAAGCCAAACGCGTGACCGTCACCAAGGACGAGACGACCATCGTTGACGGCGCCGGCAAGCCGGCGGACATCAAAGGCCGCATCGAAATGATCAAAAAGCAGGTCGAGGATACGGACTCGGACTTCGATCGCGAGAAGCTGCAAGAACGTCTTGCGAAACTCTCGGGCGGCGTCGCCGTGATCCAGGTCGGAGCGGCCACCGAAACCGAACTCAAAGAGAAGAAACACCGCATCGAGGATGCCCTCAGCGCGACCCGCGCGGCCGTGCAGGAAGGCATGATCCCCGGCGGCGGCAGCTCGCTCGTGCACGCCATCAAGGCGATCAACAAGTACGAGCCGCCGAAAACCAACGGCCACGCCAGCACGTGGGCCGACGAAAAGATCGGCATCGACATCATCCGCAAGGCGCTTGAGGAGCCCCTCAAGCAGATCGCGTATAACGCGGGCTTTGAGGGCTCGGTCGAGGTCAACAACGTCAAGGGCAAGGATGCCCCGATGGGCTTCGACGCGATGAGCGGCGAGATCGTCGACATGTTCAAGGCCGGCGTCGTGGAGCCGCTCAAGGTGACGCGCTCGGCGCTGCAAAACGCGGCATCGATCGGCGCGCTCATCCTGACGACGGAAACGTTGATCGCCGACAAGCCCGAGCCAAAGAAAGAGTCGGGCGGTATGCCGGGCGGCGGCATGGGCGGCTACGACATGATGTAGTTCTCCGACTTCGACGGAGAGAACATCGGGAGCCCGGCAGCGATGCCGGGCTCCTTTTTTCGTCGCGGGCCGTTTCGTTCCGGCGCGGGCCGTTTCGTTCCGGCGCGGTCTTGGCGTACTAAGAAGAGGTCTCGGCCGAGGAAGGGGCCTCTCGGCTAGGAAATAGGGAACGTCTCATGACTCAGCGCTCCGTCAACGATTTCACGATTCGGGTAGCGACGGTCAACGGTTCGGGCAGCCAGTCCTCGAACCTCGTGATTACCAACGCCATCCTCCGGCTGGGCGTTCCGGTTGCGCCGAAGAACGTCTTTCCGTCAAACATCGAGGGTCTTCCGACGTGGTTCGACATCCGGGTGACCTCGAAGGGATACCAGTGCCGAACGCGCGATGTCGACGTGCTCGTCGCTTTGAACGCGACCACGTGGCAATCCGACGTTGCGGGCGTTAAACCCGGCGGCGTGGTGCTGCACGAAGCAGCGTATCCGGTCGGCGGCGAGACGTTACGGGATGACTTGACGTACTACGCCGTTCCGTTCGCGCAGCTTGCGAAAGAGCGCTTCGCCGACAAAGGCGACCTGCGCAAGTACTTGATGAACATGATCTACGTCGGGGCGCTCGCGCAGCTGCTCGAGATCCCGGCCGAAGCCCTCGAGGAAGGGTTGAAAGCGCAGTTCCGAAGCAAGGTGACCGCCGTCGAGTTGAACATGAACGCGATTCGGATCGGCATCGAGTACGCGGGCGAGCATTTCGAAAAGCGCGACCCGTATCGTCTCGAACGGATGACCGGAAAAACCGAAGGGCTGTTGTTCATGGAAGGCAATCGGGCCTCGGCGCTCGGCTGCGTGATGGGCGGCTGTACCGTCGCGGCGTGGTATCCGATCACGCCCTCGTCGTCGCTGTGCGAGTATTTCATTCACTACTGCGAAAAATTCCGGGTCGATAAGGAATCCGGGGAACGCAAGTTCGCGATTCTTCAAGCCGAGGACGAACTCGCAGCCGCCGGGATCGTGTTCGGCGCGGGCTGGGCGGGGGCGCGGGCGATGACCTCGACGTCGGGTCCGGGGATTTCGCTGATGGCCGAGTACGCGGGATATGGCTATTTCGCGGAAGTGCCGGGCGTAATTTTTGACGTCCAGCGTGCGGGGCCATCGACCGGCCTGCCGACGCGCACGATGCAAGGTGACGTCGCTTTCGCCTACAGCCTCTCCCACGGCGACACCAAACACGTCGTGCTCCTGCCCGCGAACGTGCGCGAAGCGTACGAGTTCGGCATGGAAGCGTTCGACTTGGCGGATCGCTTTCAGACGCCGGTGTTCGTGCTCAGCGACCTCGATCTCGGCATGAACTCGTGGCTGGCCGCACCGTTGCAGTACCCGGAGAAGCCGTTCGATCGGGGGAAAGTGTTGACTGCGGACGATCTCAATCGCGTGCCGTCCTGGGGACGCTATCGCGACGTCGACAAAGACGGCATTCCATATCGCACGCTTCCCGGCACCAAGCATTCCAACGCCGGCTTCTTCACGCGCGGTACGGGCCACGACGAAGAGGCGCGCTATTCGGAACTCCCCGAGGTGTGGAAGCGCAATCTCGACCGACTAGTGCGCAAGCACGAAACAGCACGCACCGCCGTCCCCGCGCCGATCGTCGACGGCAAAGGCCATCGCATTGCGATCCTGGCATACGGAACGACGCATCACGCCGTTGTGGAAGCGCGCGACCGCTTGCGCGACGCCGGGATCGAGGTCGACTATCTGCGCGTTCGCGCGCTACCGCTTTCCCCCGAAATCGCCACGTTCATTCAACGCCATGACCGCGTGTACGTCGTCGAGCAGAATCGCGACGGACAGCTCTACGGAATCCTGCGCACGGAACTTCCGACCCACTTGGTGCAGCGCCTAGAATCCATTTGCCACTACAACGGCGTGCCGATCGACGCGCACGCCATCATCGACCCGCTGCTCGAAGCCGAACGCGAGCCGGCGGTCGTCGCGGAGTAAACCATGACCGTCAATCTTATCGGCCTCGCGCGCGAAGTGTACAAGGGACTGCCGACGACGCTGTGCGCCGGCTGCGGCCACAACTCGATCACCAATCACCTGATCAAGGCGCTCTACGAGTACGGCGTCGAGCCGCATAAACTCGCGAAGATGAGCGGCATCGGCTGCTCCTCGAAGACGCCCGCCTACTTCGTCGAGCAGGCGCACGGTTTCAATGGCCTGCACGGACGCATGCCGTCGGCCGCCACCGGAGCGAAGGTGGCAAACCGCGAACTGCTGGTTTTGGGCATCAGCGGCGACGGCGACACGGCGAGCATTGGGCTGGGCCAGTACTGTCACATGATTCGGCGCAACGTCGATCTCACGTACATCATCGAGAACAACGGCTGCTACGGATTGACCAAGGGCCAGTTCTCCGCGACGGCCGACGTCGGGTCCACGCAAAAGAGCGGTAAGGTCAACGAGTACGCGACCATCGACGTCTGCGGGCTGGCCATCGAGCTGGGCGCGACGTTCGTCGCGCGTTCGTTTTCGGGCGACGGAAAGCAGCTCGTCCCGTTGCTGCAGGCGGCCTTCTCGCATCGCGGAACGGCGATTCTCGACATCGTCAGCCCGTGCGTAACCTTTAACGATCACGAAGGCTCGACCAAGAGTTATGCGTACGTCAAGGATCACGACGTCGTATTGCACACGGCCGACTACATCGCGGGCGGCCGCGAAATCACCGTCGACTACGAACCGGGCACGGTGCGCGACGTAGAACTCGAGGACGGATCGCACATTTTGCTGCGTAAGCTCGATCTCGATTACGATCCGACCGATTCGATGGTTGCGTTGCGGACGATCCACGAGGCCACCGGGCGTGGCGAGTTCGTAACCGGTTTGCTTTACGTCGACACGAAGTCGGAGGATCTCTGCGAGCGCGAGCGCCTGCCGCGCAGCCCCTTGGTAACGCTCGAGGAAGAGTCGCTCCGGATCGACCGCGATGAGTGGGACAAACTCATGCATCCGTAGACGGAAAGGATTGCTCGCCAAGGTGAAATCCTCGCCGTAACTAGTGGTTGGAGGAACTCCTCAAGCATTGGAGCCGTACTCCGCGACCGGCCGATCGTAGGCGACCAGCGTGGTGATGAACGCCGCCAGCTCAAAGAGGCCGATCAGCGCGACGACGGCTATCCGCAGGGCGCGCGTCAAGCGAGCCCGGCCCGGCGCTTATTGCGCCACGCAAAGATGGCATAGGCCGGCAGACCGGTCAGTAAAATACCGAGACCGACCGACGTGTCCACCGGTGACTTGATCAGCACGTCGCCGACGATCGCCCACGCTGCGACCAGAAACAGCAGGGTCGTCCACGGATGGCCGGGCATTTTAAAATGGGGTCGCGGTGCGCTTGGATCGCGCGCGTCGCGATTGCGAAAAACGATCAGGGCGATCGCGGAAAACCCGAAAAACGTGTAGTCGACGCTGGTGACATAGTTGAGAATCTGGTCGTACCGGCCGGAAAGTGCGATGACCGCCGCGACGACGCCCTGCAAGACGATCGCGACGATCGGAACGTGGGTGCGCGGGTCGATCCATGCGAGTTGCCGGAAGAACGTCTTGTCCGCCGCCATTTGAAAATAAACGCGCGGCGACGTGAGCATTTGATTGCTCAGAAAACCGAGCGTCGAAAGGGCGACGACGATCGCCATGACCCGCGCGCCGATCGGTCCGAACGCGAGTTGCGCGATGGCCGACGCGGGCGTTCTCGTTGCCGCCAGGCCGCCCACACCCAAGACGCGCAGGCAGACGGCGTTCACGGCGAGATAGAGCGCTACGACGCACACCACCCCGATCAGCATGCCGCGGGGGAGCGTTTTCGCGGGCTCCTTCAGTTCGGCCGACATGAAGCTCGCGGTTTGCCAACCGCTGTACGCGAACAGTACCGGAACCATCGCTAGGCCCATGGCGGCAATCGTCGCCGTGCCGGCAGAAGCACCGGGTACCGCGGCAGCGCCGGCGCCGTGCGGTGCGAACAGCCCGACGACGACGAAGCCCCCAATCGCAACGATCTTGAGGAGCATAAAGACGTTCTGGGTCGACGTTCCGGAGCGAACGCCGAGCGCGTTGATCGCAGTGAAGAGCGCGATCGCGACGGTGCCGAGCATTTTGGTCGAAACGTGCAGGCCCGTAAGCGGCTCGAAGTAGTTGGAGAACGTCACCGCCGATGCAGCCATGCCGCCGCTTTGCGAAACCAAGAGCAGGGTCCATCCATACGTGAAGGCCAGCGCGGGGTGAAACGCATCGCGCATATAGGCATACAGGCCGCCGTCATGTGGGCGGCGAGCCGCGAGTTCGGCAAAAATTCCGCCTCCCAATAACGCGATCGCTCCGCCGGCTGCCCAGACGATCATGATCAGCAGCGCGGTCGGCACGTAACGTGCGACGACCGAGGGGTTCATGAAGATCCCCGAACCGACGATGCCGCCCATCACGATCAAGGCAGCGTCGCGGGTTCCGAGCCGTCGCAAGAGTTGCGGCACGCGGGACTCTTGCCGCATCTCCACCTCCGTTATCGGCGACGCGGCAAGCTTGGTTGGACCGGCGCGAACACCCTCCCGGCGAACTCTTCGACGATATCGGCGCCGGCAACCCGGAGTTGCGGCGTGCGCCTGCGAATGTTCCTGGCCATGCTTGCAGCTATCATCCTCTCAGCCTTAACGCTCGCGCAGGCGACGCCGGCGCAGTCCAGCGTCCCGATGACCCCCCTTGCCGCGCCGATGCAGCAACCCCTGGAAAACGGCCCGTGTCTGGATGCGCCGCGCCCCGTGCCGCGCGTCCTGCAGAGCCCGATCGATCGATCGATGCAGGTCGTCCGCATCGATAAAGTCGAGTCCACCGCGACGTTCACGCCCGGCGAGGTTATCGGTTTTCTGTATACGCTGGCTGACGGCTCGACTTGGCTGGGCCAACGGACGGAGCGGTATATGTCGGGCGCCAACGCCACGGCGATCAACCGCGTGCTCTCCGTGACCCACATGCCCGGGGACAACGTGTCGGCCTTCCCTCCGCAGATGCGACAGGGCGTGGCCACCAAGTACACCCAGTTTTTTCGGGTCCAGATTCCGGTAACGGCCTACAGCTTGCTCCGAATCCAGATTGCACCCTGTATCGCCTGGCCGCCCGACCGCCCCTTGCCCGACCCGGTCATGTAGCCTGAGCCGAGCTCCTAGCACCCTGCGCATCCGAGTGCTAGGATTCGGAGTTTAAGGCTAGGCATGGACTTCGTACTGCGGACCAAGATCGGCACGTTTGAGCCCAACGCCGACGTCTTCGTCGACGAAGACGGCGGTCGCGTGGTTGCGATCGTCGAAGTCGCCGGTGCCGACCCCGACACGCTGCACGTCGGCGTCGACGAGCGCCATCTGTATATCGGCGGGCGCCGCCTCGAAGCGGTGCGCTTGCGGCATGGAACGTTCGTGCAGAAGGAAATCACGTACGGCGAGTTCGCTAAGCGCATCCACCTGCCGGTGGCGGTGGAGTACGACGACGTCGCGGCGAGCTACGCCGACGGCCTCCTCATAATCGCCCTTCCGATTGCCACGACCGCATACCGGCCCACCACGCGTACCGAACTCCACATTTTGGTGAAGAGGACCCATTCCTAGAACTATGTCCCCGCAAAAAAAACTAACCGTCGTTCCGGCGAACCTGATCGGCATTCTGCCGCTCCAGGAGGCCGTGCTGTTTCCGCACACCGTCATCCCCTTGGCCGTCGTCAAGAAACCCGGCATCCAGCTGGTGGAAGAGGCTTTGCGCGAAGGAAAGCCCATCGGCCTGACGGTCCTGAAGGATCGCGAGATCGAAAACCCGGAGCCCGACGACATTCAACGCGTCGGAACGATCGGTGTTATCCAAAAGATGCTCAAGGTGCCCGATGGAACGCTGCGGTGCATCGTCGCCGGGCAGCAGGTTTTCAAGATCGAACAGTTTACGCAAGTCTCGCCGTATATGGTTGCGGCCTACAGCGAGCTGCCCGACGTCACCGTCGAAGACGAACAGCTCGTCGCGATGCAGCGCAACCTCGGCGGACTGTTTCAAAAACTGCTCTCGTACCTTCCGCAGGCGCCGCGCGAGATGGAGATGGAGGTTCAAAACATCACCGACCCGGCGGTGCTGACGTATTTCGTTGCCTCCACGATGCGCCTCGAGACGGCCGATCGCCAAGCCTTACTCGAGGAGCGCGACACGGCCAAACGCATGCGCAAACTCACCATGCTGCTCACCAAAGAACTCGAAGTCGTCGAACTTGGCCACAAGATTCAAAGCGACATTCAGCGCGAGATGGAAAAAAATCAGCGCGAGTTCTACCTGCGCCAGCAGCTGCGCGCGATTCAGGAAGAACTCGGCGAAGTAGATCCGCAGCTTGCCGAGCTCAACGAACTGCGCGAGAAAATCGATGCCGCCGGCATGCCCGAGGACGTCAAGAAGGCCGCGGACCGCGAGCTGGACCGCCTTTCGAAGGTGCCGCAGGCGAGCCCCGAATACAGCGTCATCCGCACGTATCTGGATTGGCTCATCACGCTGCCGTGGAACGACGAAACCGCCGATCACATCGACATCAAGGAAGCGCGCGTTATTCTCGACGAGGATCACTACGACCTCGAGAAGATCAAAGAGCGCATCGTAGAGTACCTGGCCGTCGGTAAGCTCAAGAAAAGGCTCGCCGGGCCGATCTTGTGCTTCGTCGGGCCGCCCGGCGTCGGAAAGACGTCCCTCGGGCAGTCGATCGCGCGGGCGATGGGCCGCAAGTTCGTGCGCCTTTCCGTCGGCGGCGTGCGCGACGAGGCCGAGATTCGCGGGCATCGCCGAACGTACATCGGCGCGATGCCGGGTACGATCGTGCGCGCGATCCGCGATGCCGGCAAGAAAAATCCGGTGCTGATGATTGACGAAATCGACAAAGTCGGCGCCGATTTTCGAGGCGATCCGCAGTCCGCGCTGCTCGAAGTACTCGATCCCGAGCAAAACAACAACTTCCGCGATCACTATTTGGACCTGCCGTTCGATCTCTCGCAAGTGCTCTTTATCTGCACGGCCAACAGCCTGGATACGATTTCGCCGCCGCTGCGCGATCGTATGGAGATCATCGCGCTTCCCGGCTACACCGAACTGGAAAAGCTTCAAATCGCCAAGCGGTATTTGCTCAAGAAGCAGCGCAAGGCCAACGGTTTGAAGGAAATGCAGGCGCAGATCAGCGATTCGTCGCTTCGCGCGATCATCAACGACTACACCCGCGAAGCGGGCGTGCGCAACCTCGAACGAGAGATCGGAACGGTTTTTCGCAAAATTGCGCGGAAGATCGCGGAGAATCCGCGCTTCAAGGGCCGCATCAAGCCGGAAAACCTCGCCGAATACTTGAGCCGGCCGCGCTTCTTCAACGAAGTTCGTAAGCGCGTCGCATCCGTCGGCGTGGCCACCGGCTTGGCATATACGCCGGTCGGCGGCGACATTCTCTTCATCGAGACGCAAGTGATGCCCGGGTCGGGGAAGCTCGTGCTGACGGGCCAACTTGGCGACGTGATGAAGGAGAGCGCGCAGGCGGCCGTGTCGTTCCTGCGCTCCCGTTCGAGCGAACTGGGCTTAGCCGAAGATTACTTCGCTAAACACGACGTGCACATCCACGTACCCGCCGGGGCGACGCCGAAGGACGGTCCGTCGGCGGGCATCGCGCTCGCGACGTCGATTGCGTCGATTCTCAGCGGCCTCAAGGTCGACCCGAGCCTGGCGATGACCGGCGAAATCACCTTAACCGGGCAAGTGCTGCCGATCGGCGGCCTCAAAGAAAAAGTGCTGGGCGCCAAACGTGCGGGCATCAGCAAGATTCTATTACCAAAACGCAACGAGATGGATCTCGACGACATTCCCAAGGAAGTGCGCGACACGATGACCTTCGTGCCCGTCGAGGAGCTTTCGGAAGTGCTTCGCCACGCGCTCGGCAAGCGGCTGATCTCACCGGTGCCGCTCGGCGTGGAACCGCCCGAGCGGAGCAACGTGGTCCCAATGCGGCGCAACGGGGTCGTAAAGCGCCCACGCGCGAACGACCGCAAACGGCGCGTCGCCGCTCGCAAACGCTAGCCGCGCGGCAGGCTGCTAAGCGACTGAGATTCCCGATCCTGCGCGGACCGCACCGACGACCGCTGCGAGGCTGCCGCCGGCGCGCAGCTCGCTCGAAAGCGCGCCGACGCGCTCGGGAGCGATGGCCATCAGCAATCCGCCTGAGGTCTGTGCGTCGGAGAGCGCGATGCGGACCGCGTCGTCGACGCGTGGTGCAAACGTCGTAAATGCGGCGTGCGCTTGCGCGTTGTGCCGCGTGCCGCCCGGAACGGCGCCGGCGCGAATGAGTTCGAGCACGCGCGCCATGAACGGCACCGCTTCGGCTTGGATCGTGAAGGCCACGTTGGCCGCTGCCGCCATGCCGCCGGCGTGCCCGAGCAGGCCGAACCCGGTGATATCGGTGGCGGCGTGACATCCGTGAGCGAGCATCGCCCGCGACGCGCGCGCGTTGAGCGTGGTCATCCAACGGATGGCTTCGGCGAGCGAGTCGGCCGCAATCGCGCCGCGTTTTAGCGCCGTCGTCAGAATTCCGGTTCCGAGCGGTTTGGTCAGCACGAGCGCGTCACCGGGTCGCGCGCCCGCGTTGGTCACGATGTGTGCCGAATCGACGATGCCGGTCACTGCCATGCCGTACTTCGGCTCGGCGTCCTTGATCGTGTGTCCTCCGAGAATAGCGACGCCGGCTTCGCCGGCCACGGCCGCGCCGCCGTCGAGAATTGACGCGAGAATCGCGAGGTCCAGGTTTTCCGGAAAGGCTACGATGTTGAGCGCCGTCAGCGGCCGTCCACCCATCGCATACACGTCGGAGAGCGCGTTCGTCGCCGAGATCCGGCCGAAGTCGAACGGGTCGTCGACGATCGGCGTGAAAAAGTCGACGGTTTGCACGAGCGCGACGTCGTCGCGCACGAGAAACACGCCGGCGTCGTCGCCCGTTCCGTAACCGACCAGGACGCGCGGATCGGGAGCCGCGGTTCGAACGCGACGCAGTACGTCGTGCAGCTCGGCCGCACCGAGTTTCGCAGCGCAGCCGGCACACGAGCTGAGTTCGGTCAGGCGGATGCGCGCGGTATCCATAGAACGGGTATTCCATGAAGAAGTCGCTGCTGCTCCTTCCCGGCCCGGTCACGCTCGCGCAGCCCGTGCTCGAAGCAATGGCGCGCCCGATGATCGACCATCGCGGCGCCGAGTTCGGCAAGCTGCTCGAGCGGATTTCGCGCGCGCTCGCGCCGGTCTTCGGCACGCAGAGCGACGTGCTCGTCCTCGGATCTTCGGGAACGGGTGGTCTCGAGGCGGCTTTGACCAATTGTTTTTCACCCGGCGACGTCGTGCTTTCGTGCGCGGTCGGCGTTTTCGGTCAGCGGTTTGGGGCAATCGCGCGAACGTACGGTTGCACGGTCGAGTCGCTGGAAACGCCGCTTGGCGCCGCGGTCGACCCGGCCGCACTCGCGGCCCGGCTCGAGGCTGACACCGCCCGCCGGATTACCGGCATTCTGTTGACGCATAACGAGACATCGACCGGCGTTCAGAACGACATGGGTGCGATCGCGCCGATCGTTCGGGCGCACGGAGCGATCTCGCTGGTGGACTCGGTGAGCGGGCTGGGGGCATCGGAGTTTCGGATGGACGACTGGGGCTACGACGTGGTCGTCACGGCTTCGCAGAAAGCGTTTGCGGCGCCGCCCGGCGTTGCCATGATTGCGGCGAGCGAACGCGCGCGTGCACGCATGGCCAAGGCGAGTAATCCGCGCTTCTACTTCGACCTGCAGCGTGCGCTCGAATCGGCACGCGGCGGCCAGACGCCCTGGACGCCGCCGATTCCGATCGTGTACGCGCTCGCCGTCGCGCTCGAGCGTTACCACGCCGAAGGAATGGCGGCGGCATACGATCGCCACGCACGCTACGCTGCGGCCGTGCGCGCCGGCCTGGAGGCGCTGGGCTTTTCGATATTTTCGCGCCCCAGCGCGCATTCGGTTACCGTCGTAGCCGCGCTTCCGCCCGCAGGCCTTTCCGCGGCTCGGTTCCTAGAGCACTTGCGCGAGCGCTACGGCGTCATGCTCTCCGGCGGCCAAAGCGACCTGGCTGGAAAGATCGTCCGCTTCGGCACGATGGGTGACGTCAGCGAAGGCGATCTGCTCGGCGCGATCGGCGCGATCGAACTCACGCTCGCCGACCTCGACGCCGGCGCCGGCCTCAGTTCCGGAACCGCGGCCGCGATCGCACGGCTTTCGCAACCCTCCACCGTGAGCGTGTGAACACTACGGATCGTGGCGCGCGAAGAACGGCGACAGCAGGGGACGCGCGAATGGGGGGATGGTGTTCTCGATCGCCGCTCCGATCGCGCCGTCGAACTGCGTAAAATAGGGGACGAGGCGCGACGCATGCAAGCTCGCGCGAATCGGTGGCGTCAGCGCAAAGAAAAGCGCGACGAAGAGGATGATCCAAACCAGAATCGCGCCCTTGACGAAGCCGACGATGGCTCCCGCGAGCGCGTTGCCGATGCCGAGAATCGGCAGTTTCGCGATCCGGTTGAGGATCCATACCGCGACAAACACCACGACGTACGCGACGATCCCGGTCAGCACCATGCCGGCAATATGCGCCGGGCCCGAGCCCAAGCGCGTGAAGGCCTCGATCTGCGGGTCGGCGCTGCCGTTGTAGTACCACGGTGCGATCAGCGCCGCAGCGATCGCCACGGCGCCGCCCAGCTCGCGGACGAAGCCGCGCGAGTAACCTTTGAGTGTGGTCGCGACCACCACGAGAACGATGACGACGTCGGGCCAAGCGAAACCGCCGATCATGCGCGGATCGTCGCGCCCAGCTCGTCCTTTACGGCGCGCAACGCGCGGGCAACGGCTTCGTCGGCCTGTTCGTCGGTGATCGTTGCATCGAAGCGCTGGAGCTCGACGCGGGCGGCGACGCTCTTTCGTCCGCCCTCGACCTGCGGGCCGCGGTATTCGTCGAAGACGCGCACGCCGGTGCACGTCGCGCCGATCGCGCCGGAAATCGTTCGCTCGATGTCGCGGGCGGCGGTGTCGAGTCCGACCACCAGCGCGATGTCGCGCGAGGTTCCCGGGAACCTCGAGGCCGGCCGGTAGTGCGGCACGGCGTAGTCGGGCAAAGCTTCGAGCGCGATGCTGCAGAGATACGCGGGCAGGCGCACGTCGAACGCTTTGCACAGGCGCGGATCGAGGCGTCCGAAGGTCGCGAGCTTGTTCCCGTCCATCGTCAGCGCGGCCGTCTTGCCGGGGTGCAGGCCGGGGGCCGTGTCGACAACCGCTTCCGCGCGAC
>JBDTDR010000218.1:0-3525 GCA_039922955.1 Candidatus Tumulicola sp. | reverse complement strand
GCTCGGCCTGCTGCACGGGCGGCTCGTCTCGCGCGAGAAGGACGACGTCATGGGGCGCTTCGTGCGCGGCGAACTCGACGTTCTGGTCGCCACGACCGTGGTGGAAGTCGGCGTCGACGTGCCCAACGCGAGCGTGATGGTCGTGCTCGATGCGCAGCGCTACGGCCTGGCGCAACTGCATCAGCTTCGCGGGCGGATCGGTCGCGGGGCCGCAGCGTCGAGTTGCATCCTGGTTTATCCGGACGAGTTCGGCGAAACCGAGCGGCTGGAAATCCTGACGCATTCGACCGACGGATTTTACATCGCCGAAGAAGACCTGCGCCTGCGGGGGCCCGGCGAGTTCGCCGGTACGGCGCAATCCGGAGGCATCGCGGAGCTTCGGCTGGCCGACCTGGTGGCCGACATCGAAGTCTATCGAGTCGCCCGGGCCGCCGCCGAACGGATCGTTGCGGCAGATCCGGGGCTTGCGGCTGCCGAGCACGCCGGGCTGCGCGCATTGCTCGAGCGGCAGCCCAGCACTCGAAGCCTCTTGCTCTCCTCCTAAAGCGCGCCATAACGGGCTGCTTTGAGGGGTTCGCGCACGCCGGCGAGAATAGCGCGTCCATGCGCAATCTTCGAAGAATTGTCGCCGCGTTCGCGGCGATTTGGGCTTCCGTTTTGCTCGCGGCCCCCTCGCAGGCGGCCACCGAGGTCACGCGTGCGACCCTTTCCAACGGGCTGCACGTGATCGTCGTTCGCGACCGGCTCGCGCCGGTCGTTACGACGATGCTCAACTATAAGGTCGGCTCCGACGAACAGTGGATCGATGGGCTGGCTCACGCGACCGAGCACATGATGTTCCGCGGGAGCAAAACGATGTCGTCGTCGCAGCTCATGGAAACGATGGGGATCACCGGCGGCAACTTCGATGCCGACACTCAATCGAACGTCACGCAATACTTCTTTACGGTTCCGTCGCAGTACCTCGACATCGCGCTGCGGGTCGAGCGGTCGCGGGCGACCGGGCTCTTGATGTCGCAAGACCTATGGGCTCAGGAACGCGGCGCGATCACCCAAGAGGTCACGCAAGACAACAGCAACGCGATCTACCGTCTGTTCGTAAAGATGGAAGACCGAATCGTCGGCGGGACGCCATATGCCAAAAACGGCCTGGGAACGGTCGAAGGTTTCGCTAAGGACGTCAACGGCACGCAACTGCTGAAGTTCTATCGCACGTGGTATCATCCGAACAACGCGGTCTACGTCATCGTGGGCGACGTCGACGGGCCGGCGACGGTAGCCAAAGTAAAGGAATTATTCGGCGACATTCCGGCGGCGAAGCTGCCGTCGCGAGAGCCGGTGCACTTGCGGCCGCTTAAGGGCGCGATCTATCATGAAGTGTCGGATCAACCGTACACGGCGGTGCTGCTGGGTTATCGCATGCCCGGGTACGATAGCCCCGACTACGCCGCCGGACAGGTCTTGGGCGACGTTCTCTCCAGCCAGCGCAGCGAGTTCGGCGGCCTGCCCTTCACCGGCAAGGCGCTCGGCACGCAGTTTTTTGCGGAAAGCTTCCCGAAAACGGCGCTGGGGATCGCCTTTGCCGCCGTACCCGTCACGACCAAGCCGGAGACGATCGACCGAGAAATTCGGTCGATCATCGATGGATATCGCAAGAATGGCGTCCCGGACGATCTCGTTGCGGCCGCGAAGCTGCGCGAAATCTCCGAACTGGAATTCAACGGCAACTCGATCGAGGGACTCGCCAACGAATGGAGCCAAGCGGTCGCGGTTCAAAACCTCGGGTCGCCCGACGACATGATCGCGCATTTCGACGGAGTGACCGTCGCGGACGTGAACCGCGTTCTGCGCGCGAATCTGAATAACGCGACGGTCGTGGCGGCGTATGCGGTGCCCAAGAACAGCGGCGTGACCAGCTCGGGCGGCGCCGGAATGCACAAGGAAGACAACTCGATTCCTCCCAGCAAGCACGAGCCGCTGCCGGTGTGGGCGCAGCACGTGCTCGACCACTTGCAGGTGCCGCAGCAAACGCTGGCGCCGGTCGACACGACGCTGTCAAATGGCGTTCGTCTGATCGTTGCGCCCGAATACATCACGCACACGGTGGTGGTTCACGGTCAAATCCTCAACAATGCCAACGTGCAGGAGCCGACCGGCCAAGAGGGTGTCGCCGATCTGACCGACGGAATGCTGCCGCATGGAACGACGACGTACGACCGCGTCGCGCTCCAACGCGAACTCGACAAGATTGCGGCGACCACGTCGGCGGGCACCGAGTTCAGCCTGCGCGTGCTGTCGTCGAGCTTCGATCGCGGCGTGCAGCTGCTGGCCGACGAGGAACTGCATCCAGCCTTCGATGCGAAGGCGTTTGCGATCGTCAAGAAGCAAAGCGTCGGCGAACTGACCGGCGCGATGACGTCTCCCGATCATCTGGCGGAGGTCGCGCTCAACAAGGCGCTCTATCCGCCCGGAGATCCGGAGCAGCGCTTTGCGTCGCCGCGGAGCGTCGGCGGTTTGACCCTCGACATGGTAAAGGCGTGGTACGCGAGCGCGTTTCGTCCGGATCTCACGACGATCGTCGTGATCGGCGATACGACGCCGGAGCAAGCCAAAGCCGTCTTCGAAAAATACTTCGCGAACTGGACCGCCGCGGGGCCCAAGCCGAACGTCTATCCGTCGCCGGTTCCACCCAACTCCGCGAGCCAAGTCACCGTTCCGGCCACCGGACGCGTTCAGTCGTCGGTTCAACTGGTCGAAACCGTCGACTTGGTGCGGACGGATCCGGATTGGGCGCAGCTGCAGTTGGCCAATGCCGTGCTCACGGGCGGATTCTACTCGTCGCTGCTCTATCACGACCTGCGCGAGGTGCATGGTTATGCGTACTACGTCGGGAGCAGCCTTAACGCCGGAAAGGTTCGCAGCACGTTTAGCGTGAGTTACGGCTCGGACCCACAAAACGTGCTGCCGGCCGAAGCCCAGGTGCTCGCGGTCCTGAAAAACCTCCAGCGAGCGCCGATCGGCGCCGACCGGCTGCTGCGCTCGAAGGCGCTCTTGATGGGCGACGTCCCGATCCGTCAGGCCAGCTACAACGGCGTGGCCGATCAGCTGCTGAACTATGCGCTGCGCGACTTGCCTTTGAATCAAAACGTGCTCGACGCGCAGGCGGAACTGTCCGCCTCGTCTGCCAGCGTTCAGGCCGCGCTGGCCCGGGTCATTCGTCCGGATGCGTTCGTGCGGATCGTCACCGGCCCGGCGCCGAAGTAGCGCCGTGGCGCCGGGTTGAACCGAGTCTCGCGTGGAGCGAAACGCCGTAACCGGAGTCGGCTTTGACATCGATCACACGATTGCGATCGACAACAAGCTCGAGCGGGTCGCGTTCCTGCGGCTGCTCGAGCTTGTCGCGGCCGACGGCGGGCACCTCCTAGGAAGTCTGGCCGACGAGATCGAGCGCATCGACGCACTGCTCGTGCAGCAGCGCGGCGGGAATTTCTCGATCGACGATGCGTTGCGCCGGATTCGAAGGGC
>JBDTDR010000217.1:0-23938 GCA_039922955.1 Candidatus Tumulicola sp. | reverse complement strand
CCCGTGACCAATGCAACCCGACCTTCAAACACCCTAGCCTCCTTCTCCCGCGGGCTTGGAGGCTTTCGCCGCCCGGCGCGCGTTCCCGTCCCGTGTCCGCAACGGTAGCCGCTAGCCGAAGCGGCCGGTGATGTAATCTTCGGTGCGGCGGTCCGAGGGCTTGGTGAAAATGCGCGTGGTTTCGTCCATCTCGATGAGGCGTCCGACCCCGTGCTCGTCGGCGAGCATGAACGCGGAGTAATGCGAGACCCGCGCGGCTTGCTGCATGTTGTGCGTGACGACCACGATCGCGTACTCGGCGGCCAGCGCCGTCATCAGTTCTTCGATGCTCAGCGTCGAGATCGGGTCGAGCGAGGACGTCGGCTCGTCCATCAGCAGCACTTCCGGCTCGACGGCCAAAGCGCGCGCGATGCACAGCCGCTGCTGCTGGCCCCCCGACAGCAGGGTAGCCGGTTTGTGCAGCTTGTCCTTGACTTCATCCCACAGCACCGCCGAACGCAGCGCCTTCTCCGCCAGCCGCAGCTTTTCGCCCGACATAACGCTCGAGTTCAATCCGGCCGTCACGTTGCCCAAGATCGACAGGGTGGGAAAGGGGTTTGCCCGCTGAAACACCATGCCGACGCGGCGCCGCAGTTCGATCACGCTCATGCCCGACTCGTACACGTCCTCGCCGCCGAGCAAGACTTGACCCTGCGCGTACGCCCCCGGAAGAATCTCGTGAATCCGGTTCAGGCACCGTAGGATCGTCGTTTTCCCGCAGCCCGACGGCCCCATCAGCGCGGTGACGGAATGCGCGGCAAACGACATCGACACGTCGGCCACCGCCTGGCGTGCCCCGTAGTACGCACACAGGCCTTCGACGCGCAGCGGCGCGCCGTTCTCGCTCATCGCCGCACCTTCGGCGTCAGCACCACGCGCGCCAGAACGTTGAGCGCCAGCACCGCCAGGATCAGCAGCAGCGCGCCGGCCCAGGCCTGCCGATGCCAGCTCGCGTACGGCGAAATCGCATAGGTGAAGACCTGCAACGGCAGCTGCGCCATCGGCTGGGTCGGATTGAGTTCCCAGAACTGACTGCCGAAGGCGGTGAACAGCAGCGGCGCGGTTTCGCCGGTGACGCGCGCGATCGCGAGCAGCAGGCCGGTGATGATCGCCGGGCGTGCGGCCGGCACCACGATCCGCATCGTCGCGGAAAACTCGGAGAGCCCCAACGCCAGCGCGCCCTCGCGAATAGCGCGCGGAACGCTGCGAACCGCTTCTTCTGACGTGCGTAAAATCAACGGGAGCATCAGCAGCGCAAACGCAAACGATGCCGACGCCGCCGAGAAGTGCCGGAACGGCGCGACCAAAAGCGTGTAGGCGAACAAGCCGATCGCGATGCTGGGAATGCCGGACAGCACATCCGATAGAAAGCGCACGACTTCCGGAAACCAGCCGCGCCCGAAGAGCGCGAGAAACAGCCCCGACAGCAAGCCGATCGGCGTTGCGATCAGCGTGGCTAATCCGACCGTGATCAGCGTCCCGGCGATGCCGTTGGCAACGCCGCCTCCCGGCTCGCCGACCGGAACCGGCACCTGGGTGAGAAACGCAAAATTGATCGAGCGGAACCCTTGCAGCGCGACGTAGCCGAGAATCACCAGCAGCGAGATCGCGCCGATCGACGCGCACGCCGCGGTGACCGCCGTTCCCGCAATGCTCACCGCATGCCGGAATCCCACCCGGCTCTTGGCCCTCCGCCCCGACACCGCCACGTTACGATTTCTCTCGCAAGACTGCCCACAGGAGAAGCCGGGCCATCGCGTTGACGACGAAGCTCACGATAAAGAGCAGCAGGCCCAGTTCGATCAGCGCGCTGACGTAGACGGCACCGTTCGCTTCGGTGAACTCGTTGGCGATCACGCTCGCGAGCGTGTACGACGGCGCGAACAGCGAGGCCGCGATTTCGGGCCGGTTGCCGATCACCATCGTCGTCGCAATCGTTTCGCCCAGCGCGCGGCCGAGCGCCAAGACGATCGCCCCGAAAATGCCGATGCGCGATGCCGGCAGCACGACGCGCGCGACCGTCTCCCATTTCGTCGCTCCCAGCGACATCGAAGCCTCGCGCAGATCCGCACCGATCGCCACGATTACCTCGCGGCTGATCGCGGTCACGGTCGGCAGAATCATCAGCGCGAGAACCAGGCCGGCCGTCAGCAGTCCGACGCCGCGGATCGCCCCTTGGAATATCGGCAAGAAGCCTAGCGTGTGTTGCAGGAACGGACCCAGCACGTTGCGGACGAACGGTGCGAGAACGAACAGGCCCCACAGCCCGAAGACGACGCTGGGAACCGCCGCCAGTAGCTCGATGACAAAGCCGAGCGGCCGCGCTAGCCATGACGGCGCGAACTCCGCAAGATACGCCGCAGCTAAAATTCCAACCCCGCCGGCCAGGATGATGGCGATAAGCGAGCTGACAAGCGTGCCGTAAATGAGCGGCAGCGCTCCGAACTGTTGGGTAACCGGGTTCCACTGCGACGTCCACAAGAACTTTAGTCCGAAGGCGTGGATCGACGGCCACGATCCGCGCACTAGCTCGACGAAAAGCATCGCGACCAGTAGGACGAAAAGTCCCACGGCCGCGTACACCACGAAGAAAAAGATCCGATCGGCTGCTGCGACGGCGGCGTAGTTTCGGCTCTTCGGTCGAAGGGCGCCAGGCATCCGTATGTGTGTTTACCCCATAGAAGCAGGGAACGCCTCAATACACGGTCGAGGCGTTCCCTACCTTTGCTAGCGTGTTCGGGGGAACGAGGTCAGACGCGCATTTCTGCGAGGGTCTCGTGTGCCGTCGCTTGGATGTTGTTGGGGAGCGGGACGTAGTCGAGCGAGCCCGCAATCTTTTGGGCGTCGTCGCCCGTCAGCCACATCAGGATCTGCTTCAGAGTCTTAGCCTTGGCTTTGTCTTGCGCGTTCGCGTAGAAGACCGCCCAGCTGTACCCGGCGATCGGGTAGCACGCCGCGCACTTTCCGTTGACGATCGAGAAATTCGTGGGGCTCACGCCGGACTTCGCGGCCGCCGCGGCCGCAACGCCGCCAGGCCCGTCGGCGATGTACTTTCCGGCCGCGTTCTGCAGCAGCGCCTGCGACATTTTGTTTTGCAGCGCGTAGGCGAGTTCCACGTAGCCGATCGCACCGGGATTGTTGTTGACCTGGCCCGCGAGCCCTTCGCTGCCCTTACCGCCAATGGCGCTGGCCGCCGTCCAGCTGACGCTCTTGCCGGTGCCGGCTTTGGCTTTCCACTCGGACGAGACGCTGCTGAGGTAATCGGTGAAGATGTAGGTCGTTCCCGATCCGTCGGAGCGGTGCACGACCACGATCGGCGTGTTCGGCAGCTTCAGGCTGCGATTGAGCTTCACGATGCGGGGGTCGTTCCAGTTGGCGATTTTCCCAAGGAAGATATCCGCTAGCACGCTGGGGCTCAAGCGCAGCCCGCTCGCCACGCCCGGAACGTTGTAGATCACCGAAACGCCGCCGAGCACCACCGGCACTTGCAGCACCGGGCCGCCACCGGCCTGCGCAGCTTTAATCTCGCTCGCGTTCATTGGCACGTCGGTCGCGCCGAAATCCACGGTGCGTTGCGTGAACTGCGCGATGCCGCCGCCGCTTCCGATCGACTGATAGTTGACCTGAACGTCGCCGTGGATCTTGTTGTACTCGTAAAACGCCTTCGAGAAAAACGGGTAGTCCCACGTTGACCCCGCCCCCGTCAGCTGCGTGGCCGCCGCCGCCGGGATGGCCATCGCGAACAGCGCGGCTAGTGCGAGGGTGAAACTCTTGCGCATGCATGCTCCTCCGCACGTGTACGTGCGACTGAATGAAAAACACCTCTCATTCTCAGGGTCCAAGGCTAAGGACAGATTAAGGCCGCATAGGCGCGGCCTTAAGGCTTGGCACGAGCGGGCGCCGGCGCGCCGGCCCGAAGGCCTTCGGGCACGCGTCCGCCGAAAGCGCGTGCTCTATGTCCGACCCCAAAGTGCGAACGCCGCTCCCCGAGTTGCGCCACACGGCCGCTCACGTGCTGGCATACGCCGTTGCCGACCTCTTTCCGGGGGCCCGCCCGACTATCGGGCCGGCCATCGAAAACGGCTTCTATTACGATTTCGACCGGGATGAGCCGTTCACGCCCGAGGATCTGGTGCACCTCGAGGCGCGGATGAACGAGATCGTCCGGGCCGACTACCCGATGACCGGCCGGACCGTCAGCCGCGATGAGGCTCTCAGCGAGTTCCGCGATAACCCGTTTAAGGTGGAGCTGGCGCGCGCGATTCCGGAGGACGAACCAATCATGCTCTACACGATCGGCGAGTTTACCGACCTCTGCCGGGGCGGCCATGCCCCGTCGACCGGCGAGATCGGCGCGCTGAAACTCACCAGCGTGGCCGGCGCCTACTGGCGCGGCGACGAGCACAATCCGATGCTCCAGCGCATCTACGGCACCGCCTGGTACGATCGCGCCGAGCTGGACGCCCACCTCCATCAGATCGAGGAGGCCCAGAAGCGCGACCACCGCAAGCTCGGGTCGGAACTCGACCTCTACTCGATTGAGGAGGACGCCGGTGGCGGCCTCGTGTTCTGGCATCCCAAAGGCGCGATCGTGCGCGGCATTATCGAGGACTTCATCCGCCAGGGATTGCGCGACCGCGGGTATCAGCCCGTCGTCACGCCGCACGTGGTGAGCGAAAAGCTCTTCGAGATCTCCGGCCACCTCGAAAACTACGCGCCGAACATGTTTGGGCCGCTCGAGGTCGAGGAGCAGCGCTTCCGCCTCAAGCCGATGAACTGCCCCGGGCACATCCTCATCTACAAGAGCCGGCTGCGCAGCTACCGCGACTTGCCGGTGCGTTTCAGCGAGTTCGGCACGGTCTATCGTTTCGAGCGTTCGGGCGTGATGCACGGGCTCACGCGCGTGCGCGGCTTTACGCAGGACGACGCCCATCTGTTCTGCACGCCCGAACAGCTGCAAGGCGAGTTCGAACAAACGCTCGACGAAGCCATCCGCTTGATGAACGCGTTCGGCTTCACCGATTTCGAGTACGTCCTTTCGTCGCGCGAACGGTCCGAGCGCACCGGCACCGATCCGATCGCCGAGGACGCGATTCGCAAAGCGCTCGAGCGATACGAGCTGCCGTACGCCGTGGACGAGGGCGGCGGCGCGTTTTATGGGCCCAAGCTCGACATCAACGTGCGTGACGCGATCGGCCGCAAGTGGCAGCTCGGCACGGTGCAGGTTGATTTCGTATTGCCGGAACGGTTCGATTTGAATTACCGCGGCGCGGACGGGCACGATCACGCGCCGGTTATGATCCACCGCGCACTCGCCGGGTCGCTCGAGCGTTTCTTCGGCATCGTGATCGAACACTTCGGCGGCGCCTTCCCGGCTTGGTTAGCGCCCGTCCAAGCCGTGCTCGTCCCGATTTCGGAGAACCAGTTGGAGTACGCCCGCGACGTTGCGGCTCGCCTTGCCGGCATGGGTTACCGCGTGGACCTCGACGAGAGCAACGAAAAGCTCGGGTATAAGATTCGCCACTGGAAGACGCAGAAAATCCCCTACATTCTCGTCGCCGGCAGACAAGAAGCCGCCGACGGTACGGTGAACGTGAACGAACGTGGAATCGAAGCCAAGCGCACGGTCTCGATCGCTTCGTTCGCCGAAGAACTGCGCGCGGCGATCGAGGCCAAGCGATAAGCATGCGATGTGACGTTCGCATTGCCTTCGCGGCGCTCGCCCTCGCGCTCGCGGCCTGCCAGGGCATGGACAGCGGCGGTATGGGCGGCATGATGGGGCCGCCCGTCAGTCAGCCGGGCCCGATGGGCAGCGGCGGCGAGCTCCAAGGGCCGACCATCGGCGCGAACGGGCAAGCCGAGTTAACGGTGCCCGGCGCGACGCTCGCGCCTAACCAATCGCAGTTTGCCGTCGGAGACGGTCCAAACGGCGTCAAGTGCCCGGTCGTTACGCAGTTCACGTGCACGGTGAGCTTCAACATGCCGCCGCCGACGCCGGCACCGTCGCCGGGCGCAAAAGCCACGTCCAAGCCCAAGCCGACGCCTACGCCGACGCCCTCGCCGACGCCGTCCGCGAGTGCGAGTTCGTCGGACGACAGCGACAGCGGCGACGCGAATCCGTCGCCGACGCCGCCCGGAACGATCGTGCTGCAGATGGAACCGTTGCCGAAAGACGTCCCGGTGATGACCAATCCGGATCCGCGCGCACTTCGGCTAACGCCTCTCGTCGCGATTCGTCTGCAGAGCGACGCCGATTTTGCGCTTAACGGCAACGCCGCCGTCGCGTACACGATGCCGCGTCAGCAGGTTACGGGCCGGTCCTTTGCCATTCAGCTGTATAACGAAGTCGCCGTTCGCGGCAAACGCACCGACCAGTTTCTCGCGACGTACACCAAATCTGCCGTGGGGGACACATCGGTGCAGTTCGTCTTTACCACGCCGAAGGTGACGGTGAAGCGCGGGCAGATCTGGCTGCTGGCTCTCTACGGCATGCAGTTTCCGCCGGGCACCACGCCGACGCCGTCTCCCAACCCGTCGGCATCGGCATCCGCCGCGCCCTCCTCGAATCCATCGCCGACACCGTCTCCCTCCGCCTCCCCGTAAGCGCAGCGTGCGCAGCGCTTGGACGGAACTCAGCCGGCCGGCCCGCAAGACGTTCGTTGCGAGCTTCCTGGGCTGGTCGCTGGACGCGTTCGACTTCTTTCTGCTGACCTTCGTCGTCGCGCGCATCGCGACGGATTTTAAGCGCGGCATCGCCGAAGTCGCCGCCGCGATAACGTTGACGCTCGTGTGCCGGCCGGCGGGCGCGTTGATCTTCGGCTGGATTGCCGACCGTTACGGGCGCCGGACGCCGCTGATGATCGACATCGCCTTCTACTCGCTGGTTGAGCTGCTGACCGCATTTTCGCCGAACTTTACGATTTTTCTCGTGCTGCGCGCGCTTTACGGCGTCGCGATGGGCGGCGAATGGGGGCTCGGCGCGGCGATGGCGATGGAAGTCGTGCCGCCGCAGCGACGCGGGCTCTTTAGCGGAATTCTTCAGGAAGGCTACATGGTCGGCTACCTGTTTGCCGCCCTCGCCTACTATCTCGTCTTTCACTTCGCGGGCATCTTCGGGCTCGAACAGTGGAACTGGCGCATCTTGTTCGTGGTCGGCGTGCTGCCCGCGCTGTTGATTTTTTATATTCGCGCCCACGTTCCCGAATCGCCGGCGTGGCTGGCCGCCCGCGCGCGGCGGGCCGCGCCGGATCCGCAGTTTTTGCTTCGCTCGCTGGCCGGCCACTGGCCGCTGGTTCTGTATGCGGTCTTGTTCATGGCCGCGCTCAACTTCATGTCCCACGGAACGCAGGATCTCTACGCGACGTTTCTGCAAAAGCAGCACGGATTTTCGCCGGGCACGGTGTTCGCGCTCTCGGTCGTCGCCGCGTTCGGAGCAATCGGCGGCGGCATAACGTTCGGCGCGCTTTCGCAGCGGTACGGGCGGCGCGCCTGCATCTTGGTGTGCGCGCTCCTCGGCGGCGCGATCGTGCCGCTCTGGGCGTTCGGTCACACGGTCGTGCTGTTGGGCGTGGGCGCGTTTTGGATGCAGTTCATGGTGCAGGGCGCCTGGGGCGTGATCCCCGCGCACCTCAACGAACTCTCGCCCGCCGACACGCGCGGCACGTTTCCGGGCGTCACCTATCAAGTCGGCAACCTCATCAGCGCCGGCGCAGCGCAAATCGAAGCCGCCTTCGCATTGCGATTCCATTTGCACGGCGGCGGCGCAAACTATGGAAAAGCGATGGCCATCATCGCGCTGATCGTGCTCGCCGCGGTCTTCGTTCTCACCGCCCTCGGCTATCTCGTAAAAGACGAAGAACGCAACCGAGACTTCGTGGCGCCCGAAGCCGCGTCAGTTTAGGATGCCGATGCTTTCGGCAATTCGTTCGCGGATGGCTTTGAGCTGCGCAGTCGTTACTCGCGATTGCGTAACGTTCGCGATTCGAGCTTTCGATGCCGTAGCCACGGCGTGGCCGAGCGCGTAACATGGTTTGGAACATCCGTTTCCTGCGACAGTTGCCCATCTTCCACCACGACGCAAGGGCGATTCTTGTAGCAGTACGATGTAGCATGCGCAACTACTACGGGTCACCGGCTACCGGCCCGGTCTACGTTTTTATGCTGGGCGGCGGAACGCCGAGCAGGGGGCCGGCGGCCTTTAGGGTTGCGGGCGTGCGCACCACCCCGTTTTCCATGTCGCTCCACGCCTGCGCAAGGATCGTACGCAGCGTGTAGAGACGATGCGTCGCCTGGGGATCGGAGTAAAACGTTACCGGTATGCCGGCGTTGCGCAAAAACACGGCGGTCGTGGTGGGATACTGGGTCGGGATGTTGTCGTCGCGCGCGCCGGTTAAGATGTAAAAGGGCGTGGTCGGCAACATCGCGGTGACGGCGTACGACCGCGATCCCAGCAGCGCGCCGGCGATTGACATCACCGCCGACCACCGGTTGGGATGAATCGGCGCGACGGCAAACACCGAAAATCCACCCATCGAATAGCCGGCCAAATATCGCTTCCGCGGATCGATCGAAAAGGCTCGCTCGGCGGCGGCCAAGGCGTCGTAGACGTCGCCCTCCGACCCTCCGAAGTCGTAATATCCGCGGCCGTACGGCGCCACGATAATCGTGCCGGTCCGTTCGGCCAGGTCTTCGATGAACTGCGGCGCGAGCAGCGACGATTCCGACTGCAGCCGGCCGTGCAGGAACACGACCAGGGGCGTTCGCTGCCCCGGAACGTAGCCGGTGGGGACGTACACTGCGACCGGCTGCATCGTGCCGTCTTTTGACGAACGGATCAACGTCTCGCCGAGGCCGCGAATCGCGGCCATCGGCGCGTACCGTTGGTTTAGCAGCTGCGTCGCCAGGCTCACGTCGAGGCGCGTGGTATCGGCGAGGTAGTGCTGCCACATCTCGGGCGTGTACCCGTTTGGAACGGCTACCTTGCGAAGATCGGAATCTTCGATCAGCCGCTGATAGTAGTCCATCGTCGAGTCGCGCCCGGTGATACGCGCAATCGTTGTGACGTTGGAATAATACTGAGCGGCGACGGAACGCAGCGTACCGTCCACATCGGCCGATCCGGCGGCCAGGAAAGCCAGCCCGGCCGCTCCGGCGGCTAGCCGCCGCAACGTCGTCATAACCCTACTACAACGCGCCTAACGCGGCCGGAGTGACGGCCTGCTAGCCTGCTGGGACCGTGAAGGCGACGATTTCGTTGTTTTCGCGGTGGTTCGTCCAGAAACGGCTGCCGTCGTGCGCGAGCGCACGAGCGGCAAACGGGACCCGCGCGAGATCTTCGACTTTCGGCGCGCCGCCGTTGACGGAAACGCGCGAGAGAAAATAATCGGTCGAATCCTCGTCGTCGGTCGTCAGCACATAAAATATCCCGTCGGCGTAACACTGCCCGCAGACGCCGCGCGGCAGATCGATCGTGCGCACCACGCCGCCTTTTTCGTCAATCCCGAGCAGCCGTTTGTTATACCACTGGCTGACGTAGAGCCGGATGCCGTCGTAGCTAAGTTGCGAACCCGTGTCGTCGGGGCAGACGATCGCATCCTGATCCTTAAAGCCGTGGCCCGGAACGAAGCGCCGAATGATGCGGTTGTCCTCGTCGGTTTCGCCGCAGATGACGCGCAGTTCGTCGCCGACGACCGTGATGCCCCACGGTTTTCCCGGCGCGCGGTCTTCTTCGCTTACCGTCCACTGGTGCGGATCGATGGCGTAAATCCGGTTGGTCTCGATCGAACCCATCCACAGTTTTTCACCGTCGAACGCGATCGATTGCGGGCGCGGCGCCGGCGACGGCAGCCGCCTCGTTTCGGTAACGTCTTGCATGCCCGACGCTTTTCGCGGGCACCACGCGGTTCCTGGGGCTTTCCCGGCGAAGCGCCGATCCTATGCTGCTGCTGGGAATCGAGACGTCCTGCGACGATACCGCGACCGCGCTGGTTCGGGACGGACGCGGGGTGCTCGCGAGCGTCTCGACCAACCAGGATGCGTTCCACGCGAAGTACGGCGGCATCGTCCCGGAGATCGCCAGCCGCCAGCATGTCGCATTGCTCTCGGCCGCCGTCGAAGATGCGCTCGGGCGAGCCCACCTTAGCTTGGGCGAGGTTGACGGCATCGCCGTGACCCGCGGCCCCGGGCTAGTCGGCAGCCTGGTCGTCGGGGTCGCAGCCGCCAAAGCCCTGGCGTTCGCGCTCGACAAGCCGCTCTACGGCGTCAACCACCTCCACGGCCACATCTTCGCGCCATTTCTCGACCGCCCGGAACCGCCGCCGTATCCTTTCCTCACGCTGCTGGTCTCCGGCGGGCACTCGCAACTCGTCGCCGTCGAATCGCCCATCCGCATGCGGGTCCTCGGACGAACGCTCGACGACGCCGCCGGCGAGGCCTACGACAAGACCGCGCGACTGCTCGGATTGCCGTATCCGGGCGGCCCCGAACTCGACCGGCTCGCGCAGACCGGCGATCCGCGCGCGTATAAATTCCCGCGCCACCGGGCGCCGGTGGGCTCAGTCGATCTGTCGTTCTCCGGGTTGAAGACGTCGGTCCGGTATTTCCTGGCATCCGAAGCCGGCCGCGACGCCAAGCGTGAAGACGTCGCAGCATCGTTCCAAGCGGCGGTCGTGGACGTGCTGATGTCGCGCGTACGTTCGGCCTTCGAGCGCGATCGCTATCGCGCGGTGGCGCTTTCGGGTGGCGTAGCCGCGAACTCCGCGCTGCAAGCGGCGCTGCGAACGTGGAGCGAGCGCAGCGGCATCCCGGCGTTCGTTCCCGAGCCGAAGTACTGCACTGACAACGCCGCGATGATCGCCGCCGCGGCCGACTATCAGCGCGAGGCCGTGCGCGTCGACGCGTTGGCGCTGTCCGCCGACCCCGATCTCCCGTTCGAACTCTCCGCTGCTTTCACGCCTCTAAAGGCCGGGTAGCAAATGACGTGCGCCACTCCCTCCCCTCGACCCGTAAAACCCATTCAAAGGTACTATTGGCCGGAAGCGGCATCGGGCCCACATTTACGGCAAACGGTACGTTTATGGACGATCCGGGCTTGATTCCGGCCGGACGCCCGACCTCAATTTCGTTCTCCATATGAAGCGAAGTCGAATTCCCGGGGCCCGAAGGAAGCTGCACGGGCGTACCGTCACCGTCGATGAGGTCGAGCGTCCATTTTATCTTGCGATTGGTTTCATCCCACGGAACGCGCAAAATGATGCCAACCGCGCCAGGCGCAGACATAGGACTCGCCGTTTGCGTCCAACCGATGCCCAGAGCGTGCATCTTTCCGTCGGGCGATACCTGCGCGGCATCGGCAAGAAATAGTGTTGCTTCCAAGGTTCATCCTACCATCCGTCGGACTCGACCAGCTCGGTTGCATCCTCGTACCGTCTTTGGCATCTCGGATCCTACCGACACGACGAGAACGGTGTTATAACGCCGTCGGAACCACGGGGGCGATGTCGGGGCGCTCGCCGCCGATTTGATCGGTTCCCAGCACGGTCAGCGACGCGCCGTGGCGTAAGAACGTACCGACGATCGTGTTGAAGGCGAGACGCGGGAGAATGCACCGCCAACTCCCGAGGGCTGCAATGAGATTTTTGATCGGCGCATCTTCCATGGTCGTGCCCAGATTATACGCGTTGGTACTCCAGTCGCGCCGGGGCGCACCGAACGGCTGCAGCTTCCTGTGCAAACCCTTCGCCAGATCGACCAGCGCGCGATAACGCGTAGATTCATCGGGCGACTTTGAGGCCCACGCCTGAAAGGCCGGGTGCGTTTCGATGAAGCGTGCGAGCCCGCGCAGCGTCCCAAAGAGCGCGCGATTGGAATCCTGCGAGCAGTTGTTGGCCGCGCCGACGAACGTGCCGCCGGTTCCGTCGCCGATCCGATAACGCGCCGTCATTACTTCGAGTTGGCTGACCAGCGCATCGAGCGCCGACACGCGGCCGCGCCCTTCGATATCGAAACCTCCGGTAAACGCATCGTCGCGCAGGATCGCGTCGCAGACCGGCCGTACGCCGGCCCAGCCGAACTGCCGGTCGCCCAGGTAGCGCGACCAGTCCAGCGCACCTGCAATCAACCCGTCGGTATTCTGCGTGTACACCTGGTAGTAGGTGATTTTGAAACGCGGCTCGCCGGACAGCGGATCGTCGATCACTTCGGCGACGCCGTACGCGAAGTGCCCGAAGTATATCGGACCGGACGCCGCCTTCTCGCGCATCCTCCCGCCGATACCGCCGTAATTGTGCACCACGAGTCCAACGTCTCCGATATTCCAGGGGACGGTCCCCGCGGAAACGATGCCGCCTTTCGCCGCCACCAGTTCGCGCCACGCTTCCCGGCGCACGTACCGATAGGCCGCGCGCGCATCGGAAAGAGTTCGCCGCGCCGTGTCCGCCCGCAGCAACGCGCGCGGAGCTAGCGCCTGGACGACGAACCGTCCGGTTTCGTCGGGCGTGCCGTAGGCGAACCAACCTTCGTCATTAAGCGGCGAGCGATCGATCCCGGTCGTGCTCGAGTTGCTGCGTCCGTCGAGATCGGGGATGACCGGCGGCATGCGCACGATCTCCTCGGCTCCGGTAAAGGCTCGCTCCGTGCGATCGAAGTGCACCACGCGATACCCGTCGTCGGTTTCGGGCGCCGGACCGCGAAACGTCACCAAGCCGTAGTAGTGCCCGGTGATCTGCACCGGCTCGCGCTCGATCTCCAACGTCGCAGCGTCGCCGCCGGCTCCGCTCACCACGTTCACTCGCCCGGCCAGCTTGACGACCACGTCGTCGATCGGGTGGGCGCCGGCCAGCGATTCGAGCGGATCCACCATCCGCCAGCGGTTCAAACGCACCGGCATGACGAGGCCGCCGTAGGTGCTCGCGGACAGCGCCTCGGCGCTAAAGTTCACGTCGCGCACGACCGCGCGCACGCGCTCGCGAACGTTTGGATCGTCGGCCCAGCGCAAGCGCACCGTCGTGCCGGCGAGCGCGCCGTACGCGGCGGGAGCAAGGCACACTTCAAACAACGCCCCGCCGAAACGTTGCTCGCGCGCCGGAAGAATCAGCCGGCCGGTCCACTCCGCAACGGGAAGATACCGCGCGACGGGCGGCGGCTCGTGCGCGGCGAAGGCCGGCACGGCGGCACCGGCGGCGTAGCGCGCGTAGTTGCTCGGCTTTTTCACCAGCTCGGTCTTGGCGGTGAACCGGCCCGTCATGATGCTCTTGATGTAATCGAGCGTTTGCGCCAGGTTCGTCCGGCCGTCCGGAAGGCGCGCGTTGGGGTCGAGCATGCCGCCGGGAACTTGGTGCGCTACCGGGCCCAGCGAGACGCACGTCAGGGAGCCCAAGCGTTTGGCTCGATTCCAGTTTGACAGCAGCGCAATCGGCCAGCGTGACGAGAACATCACCGGCCCGATCCGTTCGACGCGATCCTTGTCGCCGACGAGATGATACAGATGTTCTAAGTCGAGAAGCGGATCGTTGCCGCTGATCACGCCGCCCAGGGAAATCACGTCCACCGGCGCGTCCAGCGCGCGCTTGAGAAACGCCGCCGATCCGCAGGCCATCTGACCGCCGCCGCTGTACCCGACCAGCGTCACCGGCACGCCGCTCTTCTTTCGATAGCCGTTGGCGATGAGCGACCTGTAGATGATGTCGGCGATTCCGAAGTTGTACATCGGGCCGTAGCGCGGATCGGCCGACACCGCGACGATCGTGACGTTGCGAAGATTGATGAACATGCCGAGCAGCGAGTTCATGTTCTGGCTGCGCGTTGCATCCACCAGCTTCCAGAAGCGCGACAGGATCGGATCGTCCTCAAGCGGTTTGTTCAGCACGGAGTACGCCATCACGCCGCGGACCAATCGGACGTTCGCGGGCAGCTCTGGCGACAGCGCGTCGAGAAACGCCTCGATATCGGGGGTGTACTTGCCGCTCGATTGCGCGATTCCGTCGAGATATACCACGTAGCGCGCGACGCCGGCGGCATCCGCGCGATCCGTCGAGGGCCGCGTTTCTTCGCGCGTATCGATCTCATCACCGTACCAGCCCGCCCACCATCCGAGCGTTTCGAGCGGCGCCATGAACGCCGCGACGACGATCGCAATGACGCCCAGCCACACGAGGTCGAGCGGAAGCTGCAGGACTTTCGGCAAGTGCGTTTGCCACCCGAGGACGCTCTGGCGCACGGGTTCCAAGGCGAATGCCACCACGATCGCGAGCAACGCCATCGCGCCGAGGCCCACGAACGCGATCCATTGCTTCGGGTGCTTCGCCGCCTTCGGATCGACCGCGACCGGCGGTACGTCGGGCCGCCGGCCCGCGCCGCTTTCGACTCGGCCGATCGCGATTTGCGTATCTTCGAGCACGCGCACGCCCGCCACCGCATCGAGTAAGCGCGTTCCGATGTCCACGATCGGCTTGCCGAAACTGCGCTGCGCCAGCACCATCACTAACCAGCCCAGCCACACATACGTGGCTGCAGCAAAGACGTCCACCCGGCCGACCGCCGCGATGCCCACCACCATAGCCAGAAAATGCCAGACGCGCAGCACGCGCACCACTCCCGAACCCAGATACGGCAGCGCGCCCAAGAATGCAAACAGCATCGGCGCGTAGCTCATCGCAAACACTAGCGCGAGTTCCCAAAACGGGATGTGCGGCGTTCCCGGCAGCCGGCAGACGGCCCACGTGCTGAGCACGAGAAACCCGTAACCGAACGTGAAGAGCAGCGAATCTACCAACAGACTGAAGACGAATCGGACGGGTTTCACGCGATTGGCGAACAGCACGATGCTCTGACCCAGCGCTTCGCTCAAGCCGGCGGCCAGCACGATCGCCAGCGCGACGATCACGCCGGGCTGGAGCGAAACTGCTTCGACGTAGGCGTCGCCCCGCAGTTGCATAACGCCGCCGAGAGCCTGCCACAGCTCCGGAACGACGAGTTCGATCCTCACCACGCCGACCGGATTCCACGATTTGCAAGGCTTGACCCGCGGGGCGTGGGGCGATTCCGACCGTGCGAACCCTCGACGACGCGCTCGCGGTGGTACGCTACACTAGGAGTTTGTCGGAGTTGGGCCGTTTATGGATTTGGTGCCGAATTTTGTTCGGAGACGAGGCGCGAAGAGGGAGCGAAGCCGTAGCTTCGTGACCGATGAGCAACGAAGTATTCGGGCAAAAGGCGGCCCAAAGACGCAAATGTGCCCAACTCCGACAAACTCCTAGCTGGGATCTCCATTTACGGCACGCTCGTATAGCCAGCGCTGGATACCGGCACGGACGAGCGTGTGTTCGACCAAATGCAAACGTTCCATCAGGCGCGATTGGTCTTCGCCCGCTTCTACGCGCAAGGGTTTGCGCACGAGTACGGGGCCGCGGTCGGTTGCCGGCGTGACCGCGTGCACGGTTGCGCCGGTCCACGAGCTTCCGGCGGCTAACGCGTCGCGAACGGCATACGCACCGCGAAATGCCGGGATGCGCGATCCGTCGGGCATTCCGACGTCGTCGCGTTCCGGGTCGAGCGGAAGAAACGCCGGATGGAGGTTGAGCAGGTTGGGAAAACTCCGGACGAAACGCTCGTCGAGCAGGTGCATCCACCCCAGCAGCAGCACCAGGTCGGGCCGTAGCGCCGACGCTGCCGCGAGCAATCGTGCGTCATAATCGGCACGCGCTTCTTCTTTGCGATTCCACGGCATCGCCAACACCGATTCAACGCCGGACATCCGCGCCCGTTCGAGCGCAACCGCCCGAGGGTTGTTCGACACCACGCCAACCACGTCGATCGGCAGATCGCCGGTCCGAACCGCGTCCAGCACGGCTTGGAGGTTGCTCCCGTTCCCCGACGCCATCACGACCACACGCGCCCGCGGCGCCGCCAACGCCTGCGCGCCGAAGCGTTCCGCCACCCGCGCGCCGACGGCATCGGCGTAATACCGGGATAACCGGTCGTCGCCCACCGCCGGGATCAACGCACGCGCGTATCCACGCTCCCGCAATCCCGACAGCGCGAGCCGCAGCAGCACGTGCCCCAGGCCCGACCCGCGTTCGGCCGGTGCGACGCCGAACGGCCCGAACACGCCGACGTCGCGTTCGCGCGCCAATCCACTCAGCCAACGAAACCGCAGTCCCTGCTGATCGAACGTCGCGAACCCAACCGGCGAACGGTCTCGAAATGCCAACGCGTTCGTGCCGGCGTGCGCCTCCGAACTCCACGCGCCGCCGAATTCCTCATCGATCCACGCCAGCGTGGCATCCTCGGCGTGCGCCTGCGCAACGATATCCACGCCCGGAACGCAATCCGCGAGGGCCCGCGTTGATTCCGGCGACAAACTAAACCGCTCGTCCAAATCGACGACGAGATTGAACAAGTCTCGCACGCGAACGCCGCTATTCGTACAGCGCCATAAGCGCGAGCGCGCACGTTTCGACGAAATCGCGATCCTCGCCGGTAAACGCCCCGACACGGTCGCTTTCCACATCGAGCGTTCCGATCACGATCCCGCTTTCCGCTCCGGGAATCGGGACGATCATTTCCGATCCCGTCGATTCGAATGCCGGAAGATAGCGCGGATCCCTGGCGACGTCGTTTGCGATCGCCGTCGTGCCCGTGCGCACCGCCTCGCCGCTCAAACCCTCCGTAACGGAAAACGACACCGATACCGGCGCCTCGGGCCCGGTATGTCCGATCAGTTCGATGCGGTCTCCGTCAACGTCGTAGATGCCGACCCAGCGATAGTTGCGCGCCGCCCGAACGATTTCGGACGCACGGCGCGCGCGCACCTCGCGCATATCCTTCGTATCCAAAACGGCTGCGATGTCGCGCGCGATCGATTCGCTCACGCGGCGTCGCCCCGCGCCGGATGGACTACCACCTGCGGTTCGTCGCCGCCCTCGCCGCGCGCTTCGATCCAGCCGGCTACGAACGCGCCCGGACTGGCGGCCGTGGCCTTCGCCGCATCCGCCAACGGAACCACCAGCGTATAGCCGATGCCCATGTTCAGCGTGCGGTAGCGTTCCGATACGTCGAGAGCGCCGCGCCGCACGAGTTCGCGTTCGATCGGCGGCACCGTCCAGCGCTGCTGTTCGAAAATCGCCTTGACGTTTTTTGGCAGCGTGCGCGGCACGTTTTCCAACAGGCCGCCGCCGGTGACATGCGACATCGTTTTGACGCACGCGACGCGCTGGATCGCGCGTACCGCGGCGTAGTAAGACGGGTGCTCGGCCATCAACGCGTCGCCGAAGGTCGGGCCGCCGGCGAACATCTCGGCGCCCCACTCATCGGCGGCGATCAGCGCGCGCGCTAGCGAATATCCGTTGGTGTGCAGCCCGACCGCCGGAAGTCCGACGATCGCGTCGCCCGGCACGACGCTCTCGGGTTTGGGAAGGTCGGCCGTAGCGACGACGCCGACGATCGTTCCGGCGAGATCGAAATGCCCCGGCGCGTACAGTCCCGGCATCTCCGCGGTCTCGCCGCCCAGCAGCGCGCAGTTGTGAGCGCGGCACGCCTGCGCGCACCCGCCGACGACTTCGGCCGCCATGGGCGGATCGAGTTTACCGACCGCCAGGTAGTCCAAAAAGAACAGCGGCGTCGCGTTGACGACCAAAATGTCGTTGACGCAGTGGTTGACCAGGTCGGCGCCCACCGTCCCGTACCGCCGCAGCTCGGCCGCGATCAGAATCTTCGTGCCGACGCCGTCGTTGGAGGCGACCAGCGCTCGGTCGCTGCTGCCCGGGAGCCGGAACACCCCGCCGAATCCGCCGATGGCATCGAGTTGATCGGGGTGTCTCCACTGGGCCAGTAGTTCCTTATAACGCGCCACCGCGGCGTTGCCCGCCGCGATATCCACGCCCGCTTGCGCGTAGGCATCCGGCTTGAGACTTCTGTCGGACACTTCTCCTCCTTCGCAGGGTCGGCACGGCGGCGCGCGCGAAGACACCGCGAACCCTCTGTCATCTTCGGCAGTAGTTCACCGCGCGAAAGGCTCACCATGCAAATCCGTATCGCTCAAGATGCGCCCGTCAGCGTGCATGCCGGGGCCCTGGTCGTTCCCATCTTCGCCGACGGCGCTCTCGCGGGCGTCGCCAAAGACGTTGACGCGCAAATCCGCGGCGCAATCGCCGATGCGGTCGCGTCGGGAGAAATTAAAGGGAAGTTCGCCGAGGTGGCGTTCGTCCACGCCAAGGATGAGCCGTTCCGCCGCGTTCTCGCGGTCGGCTTAGGCGAGAGCGCCGCGTTCGAAGGCTCGCTGTTGGCCCGGTATGCCGCCGTCGCGGTGCGCTATCTCGGACGCCGCGGGATTACCGATTTTGCCATCGCGCTGCCGCCGCAAGCGCGCGGCAACGAGGTCGCCGCCGGTTCGTTCGTCGCCGAGGGTGCGATTGCGGGATCGTTCGAAACGACGGTCTATCAAGGAACGCCGGAGAAAAAAATTGCTATCGAGAGCGTCACGCTGCTCGCCGGCGGATTCGACGGTGCCGCGCTCGAGCGCGGAATCGCGCGCGGCACCGTGCTCGGCGACGCGGTCAACTTTGCGCGACGCCTCGCGATTACGCCCGCCAATGATATGACGCCTTCGATTCTCGCCGGCGAAGCGGCTGCGGCCGCCCAAGACGCTGCGCTCGAGATTGACGTGCTAGACGAAGAGCGCGCCCGCAAAGAAGGCATGGGTTCCTTCCTCTCGGTCGCGCAAGGCAGCGCCCAACCGCCGAAACTCATCGTATTGCGGTACAACGGCGATCCGTCGAGCACAGAACTCCTCGCGCTGGTCGGCAAGGGGATTACGTTCGACAGCGGCGGCATCTCGATCAAGCCCGCCGATCGCATGGAAGAAATGAAGTACGATATGTCCGGCGGGGCCGGCGTTATCGCCGCCATGTCGGCCATCGGTAAACTCAAACCGAAACTCAACGTCGTAGGCATCGTTCCGGCGACCGAAAACATGCCCGGCGGGAAAGCGACCAAACCCGGCGACATCGTCAAAGCAATGAACGGCAAAACGATCGAAGTAATCAACACCGACGCGGAGGGCCGGCTGATCCTCGCCGACGGCCTGTGCTACGCCGCCAAGCTCGGCGCCACCAAGATCGTAGACGTCGCCACCCTTACCGGCGCGGTCGTCATCGCGCTCGGCCACGCCGCCGCGGCGGTCGTATCGAACGACGATGCGTTTGCCGATGAGTTTATCGCGGCATCGAAGCCGACCGGCGAACGCTACTGGAGAATGCCGTACTACGAAGAGTACTCGACGCAGATGAAGAGCGACATCGCCGACCTCAAGAACACCGGCGGCCGCGCGGCCGGAACGTTGACCGCGGGAGCTTTCCTACGCGCCTTCGTTGACGACGCCACCCCGTGGGTCCATGTCGATATTGCCGGCACCGCCTACCTCGACAACGAGTCCGCGTGGCAAGCAAAAGGCCCGACCGGGATTCCCGTGCGCACGTTCGTCGCGCTCGTTGAAGCGCTCGCCGGCAGCTCGGTCATCGCGTCGTCCCGCACGAATGGTGCTTCAGAAGCGACCCGTCCGGAGATCCTCAAAAGCCGACCGTAGCTCGGCTTGGGTATTCATCACGATCGGGCCGTAGCGCGCGATCGGTTCGCCGAGTGGGCGGCCGGCCGCGAGAATGAAGGCAGCCTTCTCACCTTGGGTACGCGCAACGACGCGTTCGCCCGGCGACAGCACGGCTAACTCTCCACGCGCGATGACGCGCGGCTGCGTACTACCGATCGCGACGCTGCCGTCGTATGCGTAGACGAACGCATTGTGCGTCGCCGGCAAAGCCGTTTCGAATGTTGCATCGGGGGACGTGAGCTCGACATCGAGGTAGGTCGGTTCGGTATCGGCGGTCGCAACGGGTCCGGCCACGCCGTCGAAACGGCCGGCTATAACGCGAACGCGCGCACCGTAGCGCTCGACTTCCGGAATACGTTCCGGAGCGATATCTTGATAGCGCGGCGCCGTCATTTTATTCTTCGCGGGCAGGTTCACCCACAGCTGAAATCCCCACATCAAGCCCTCTTCCTGTTCCGGCATCTCCGAATGGACGATACCGCTTCCGGCCGTCATCCACTGAACGCTGTGCGCCGTCAGCAAACCGGAATTTCCCTTGTTGTCGCCGTGGCGCATGCGCCCCGCGAGCATGTACGTGACCGTTTCAAAGCCGCGATGCGGATGTTCCGGAAAACCCGCGATGTAGTCGGACGCGTCGTCCGACCGAAACTCGTCGAGCAGCAAGAATGGGTCGAGGTCGGGCAGCGCCGGTTGACCGATAATGCGCGTCAGCGCCACGCCCGCTCCGTCGCTGGTTCCGATGCCTTCGACGACGCGCGCGACGCTGCGGTCCGTTGCCCGATTGGTGTCCTGTAGCATGTTTGTGTAACCTTCCTACTCTATACAACCCAGGAGGGGTTGCAGCGGGCCGCCGCCCCTCCCAGGGGGCCCCGCCCTTCCCTCGCCGAAGCGACTTCGACAACCATGTACCCATCGGTCAAAAAGTCGCCCAACGGGGCGAGCGACGCCCGCCCGTACGAGCCAGAGAAAAACCCCGCGATTCGCCGCCTAACCGCGGGAACGATTAAGCGGCGCAAAGGCAAAGCGCTTTTCCCGGTCGCGACCGCCTACGATGCGCCGTTTGGACAGTTCGTCGAAGACGCCGGCATCGATGTCATCCTGATCGGCGACAGCGTCGGCAACGTCGTTCTCGGATACGACGAAACGACGCCGGTCACGGTCGACGACATCATCCATCACTCGCAGGCCGTCGTTCGCGGTACCGCGCGGGCGCACATTATTGCCGACATGCCGTTCGGTTCCTATCAGGTCAGTAACGAAGATGCGATCCGCTCGGCCATTCGGTTCGTCAAAGAAGGCGGCGCCTGTTCGGTGAAGCTCGAGGGCGGCGTCTACGAAGCCGATCGCGTGCGCGCGATCGCGCGCTCCGGGATTCCGGTCGTCGGCCATATCGGCGTGACGCCGCAGACGGCCGGCCTCGGCCCCGGGTTCAAAATGCGAACGCACCGCGACCGATTGATCGAAGACGCCCGCGCGATCGAATCGGCCGGCGCCTACGCCATCGTGCTCGAGGTCGTCGATCACGAAATCTCGCGCGAGATCACGGCCATGCTTTCGATTCCAACCATCGGTATCGGCTCGGGACCGCACTGCGATTCGCAGGTGCTGGTGCTTCACGACATTCTCGGGATGTACTCGCACTCGCCGGCGTTTGCGAAACGCTACGCCGAAATCGGCCGCCTGGCCACCGAAGCTTTGAGCGACTACGCGCGCGAAGTCCGCGGCGGAAGTTTCCCGGCCTCGTAGCCTCGCCAAAACCGCTCGGCAGAACAGATCGGAGAACCTATGCGGAAAGCGGCGGTGGCGGCATTCGGGACAATTGCGTTCATCGTTCTCATGGCCGGCTTCGCACCCGCGCAGACGCCGACGCTAGACATATGGCGCGGCCCCGCTCCCGGCTCCGAGAATTGGACGCGGAAAGAACACACGCTCCGAAACACCCCTATCGGCACCGTCGTGCTTGACGTGGTAACCCCGACGTTGACCGCTTACCTTCCGCCCCGAGCTAAGGCGACCGGAACCGGGGTCGTAATCGCGCCGGGTGGGTCTTGCGTCGCGCTCGCCATCGGTCTAGAAGGTTACGACGTTGCGCGCTGGCTTCAGGAGCGTGGCATTGCGGCGTTCGTCCTCAAGTACCGCATCGTTGAAAAGCGCCAGCAAGGCCTTCCGGACATCGACATGGACAAGGCGTGTAAGTACGGGATGGCCGACGGAATTCAGGCCATCAAAGTGGTTCGCGAGCATTCCGCGCAGTGGGGCATAGCGCGCGACCGAGTCGGATTTATCGGTTTTTCGGCCGGAGGGATGGTCGCGAGCGCAACTTTGCTTCAGGAGGACGTCGCCGCCCGCCCGAACTTCGCCGCATTCATCTATGGCGCGCCGTTTGGGGTGATGCCGGCCATCCCGGCAAAGCTGCCGCCCGTATTCATGGCATGGGCGCAGGACGATCCGCTGGCTCTAGACCCGATCGTCAGGTTCTATGACGCGCTGCGATCGGCGGGCGACAAGCCCGAGGCGCACATCTTTAGCACCGGGGGCCACGGTTTCGGCATGAAAAAGCACGGCACGACCAGCGACCACTGGAGCGACGAGTTCTATTACTGGCTACAAGCCGAGGGATTCACCGCGGTTTAGGCTTCCACCCGGCGCCACTGGGCTATCGCCAGCGCACCGTAGCCGAACGCCAGCACCGCGAGCATCGTCAACCGGGACAGCCACGCAGGATCGACTGCCGATTCGCGGTTGGTGACCACGATATGCATGTACGCGAGCGGATCGATGAGGCTAAGCGCCCAGAACGCATCGTGAATCAGGGCGAACATCGCATTGTCGCGCACGTCGATTAAGGCCACGCCCGCGACGATCGCGGCAACCGGCCATGCGACGCCCAGAATCGCCGCGTACCCGCGCTTGAGCGAAGCGGTGGCGGCCGCAAGCATGGCATACCAGGCGAGCGGAGCCATGATGCCTAACGCCAACGCGATCGCGTCGCCGACATGAAACGTAACCTTCGGCGGCCAAAAGATCGTGTGCGCGGCGATCCCAAAGACGATGCCAAGGGCGAGGGCCGCAACGATTCCGGCCACGTCGATGCCGATCGTCCGCAGAGCTAGAGCGACCCGGCCGGCGGGCTGGGTCAATGCCACCTCCAGATGACCGTCGTTCTCGCGCGCAAACGGCGCTCCGAGGATCGTTGCCACAATCATGGCAAGCACCGATCCTACGAGCACGAAATATGCGAACTTCATTTCGTGCATTGCCATCGAGTGATGCTCGAACCGCATGATGCTGATGCGCCCCACGCACGCCAGGACGAAGAGTACGCCCAGGACGATCGCGGTCCACTTCAGCGCGCCACGCACGCGCAGCCATTCGACGTAGCCCATCAGTACGCGTCCTCAAGCGCCAGGACGAAACGCAGGTGCCAGGCACCCAGCGAAAGCGTGAAGGTGGTTCCTATAATCTCCATGTCTTAAGCCTCCGGCGCCACGTCGTTTTTTAGAACTTCGGGCCCCAGCCCTGGAAGAGCCCGGCCGCCATCCGTTCGGGCAGCCGAACCGGAGTACGCGTCGCGCGAACCCCATCGGAGTCGGGGAGGTTGGTCGTGAAGTGCGTCATTGGGGGGTCCTTTCAGCTAGTACTCATCTGCTATCATACTAGTACACTAGTACAATAGAACATGAGTATGCCGCTGTCAACCCCCTGCGGAAAAAGATCTAGGCCCTCCTTCGACTGCGCGCCTTCGGCGCTCCGCTCTGGATGACACCTTGCGGTTGCGGCGCCTTCGCTCTGGATGACACTTTGCGGTTGCGGCGCCTTCGCTCTGAATGACACCTTGCGGTTGCGGTGCCTTCGCGCCGGTTAGCGGCGGGCGGCCAGCGTTCGTCCTTGGTGGGTTGCGGGGACGTTGGGATATTCGCCGGTCAGACATCCGAGGCACATCTCCTCGCGCTTGCGCCCGGCCGCCGCGATCAGCCCATCCAAGCTCAGGTACCCGAGCGAGTCGGCGCCGGTACGCTGGCGAATCTCATCGACGGTGTAGTTCGCCGCGACCAGTTCGTCGTAGGTCGCCATGTCAACGCCCAAATAGCAGGGGTGCTTGATCGGCGGCGACGTGATGCGCAGGTGGACTTCGGTCGCGCCGGCTTCGCGCAGCAGCGCGACGATCCGCGGCGTGGTCGTCCCGCGCACGATCGAGTCGTCGACGACCACCACGCGCTTGCCGTCGAGCACGTGGGGCAGCGGGTTGAACTTGAGCCGCAGGCCGACCTCGCGCAGCTCCTGGTTCGGCTGGATGAA
>JBDTDR010000216.1:0-8217 GCA_039922955.1 Candidatus Tumulicola sp. | reverse complement strand
CTCCTCGATTTCCTACGCGAGCTATTTGCTGCAGCGCTACGTCTTTCCGGGCCGCGGCGCGTTGCTGACCTCAATCCTCGGCGGGCTGTATTCCTCGACGGCGACGACGGTCGTGTTGGCGCGGCGTTCGCGCGACGAAGGGATGTCGCCGGAGCTCGAATCGGGGATTGTCGCGGCCACCGGCATGATGTATCTTCGGATCCTCGCTATCTGCGCAATTTTTAGCGCTTCCCTGGGGCGCGCGCTGCTGCTTCCGATGATCGTTCCGTGCGGGCTGATGCTGGGGTTTGCGTGGTTTCGAGGGCGCGCCGCGCCCCGCACGCCGATTCGCGACTCGGCGCCGAACCCGCTGCAGCTTTCGACGGCGCTCATTTTTGCCGCGTTGATGGTAGGCATCTCGATCGTGACGGCGCTGGTGCAGACGAATTTGGGCCGAGCCGGCGTTTTCGGGCTGGCGGCCGTGGTGGGTATCACCGACATCGATCCATTCGTACTAAGTCTCGCGCAAGGCGGCGTCGCGAAGCTCGGCTTCGCCACGGCCGCGCTGGCAATCGTCATTGCGACGTCGTCGAACAACGTGCTGAAAGCGGCATATACGCTTTCGTTCTCGCGCCGCCGCGAAAGCTGGCTTCCGGCCGGCGCGTTGGTGGCAGTCGCCGCGATCGGAATCGCGGTCGGATATGCGCTGCTGCGATGAGTTTTCTAGCTCGATGGTTTGCTCGAACGGATCGGCCGCGCGTCGGCCTGCGCCCCCATCGCGACGTGGAACTGACGGCCGGTTACGACGCGGCGTTCGATCGCGTTCTGCAAGCGATCGAACTCGCGTTGGGCGCGCATATCGCGATCGACGATCGGCGCGGAGGCACGATCGAGGCAGCCTTCGGCCTGGTCAACAACGAGCGCGTTCGCTGCTGCCTGCACCGAATCGACGATACGCACACGGCCGTGCGGGTCGAGGCGTTCTTCCCGGCCGGCGCACGGGTGCGCGAACGCTCCCCCGCCGTCGAAGCGCTAGCCGACATGCTCGAAGCCGCCGGTTCCGTTTAGCAACCGGCTAGGCCGTCCCGATACAATCGAATCCGGTGTACGGGCGCAGCGCTTCGGGGATGACGACCGAACCGTCGGATTGCTGATAATTTTCCAGCAACGCAGCCAACGTGCGTCCGACCGCAAGCGCCGAGCCGTTGAGCGTATGCACGAACTCGGGCTTGCTTTTCGGGTCGCGGCGGTAGCGAAGTCCCGCACGCCGCGCTTGAAAGTCGGTACAGTCCGAACACGAGCTTATTTCGCGGTAGGCGCCCGCACTCGGGAACCAAACCTCGAGGTCGTAGGTTTTCGCGGCATTGAAGCTTACGTCGCCGGCGCAGAGCGCGACGACGCGATAGGGTAGGTTCAACGCTTGCAGCAGCGCTTCAGCGTCGTGCGTCAGCGTTTCAAGCGCATCGAACGACATCTCCGGCGCGGTGAGCCACACGAGTTCGACCTTTTCGAATTGATGCTGGCGGATGAGGCCTCGCGTGTCTTTCCCGGCGGCCCCGGCCTCCTTGCGAAAGCACGGCGTATAGGCGGTGTAGCGGAGCGGCAGCTCGCCGGCGTTGAGGATCTCGTTGCCGCGCAACGCGGTGAGCGGAACTTCGGCGGTCGGAATCATGAACAGGTCGGCGTCGGGGTCGCGGAACATCGCGTCCGCGAACTTGCTCAACTGACCGGTCGACCACATCGTCGCGCGGCTCACCAAGAGCGGCGGGACGATCTCGACGTAGCCGGCGGCGGCGGCGCGATCGAGAAAGAACGAAGCGAGCGAACGCGACAGTCGCGCTCCGCGCCCCTTCACTACCGCGAACCGGCTTCCCGACAGTTTGGCGGCGCGTTCGAAGTCGAGGACGTCGAGCGCTTCGCCCAGTTCCCAGTGCGGCTTCGGCGCAAAGTCAAAGCTCCACGGATCGCCCCACGTTCGAACCACCCGATTGGCATTTTCGTCGCTTCCGTCGGGAACCGAATCGTCGAGCAGGTTCGGCGTGCTTTCGAGCAACCCGCGCAGCGGCGAACCCTCGTGTTCGGGCGAGAGCGACCGCGCACGCTCTTCGCATTGCCCGATTCGGCGTGAGAGTTCGTCTATTCGAGGACGCAGTTCGCGCCCCGCCGCCGCTTTATCGGAAGCCCTGCCGATCTCGGCGGAGAGACGGTTCTTTTCGGCTTGTGCTTGCTCGACCGCCGTGAGCGCGGAGCGGTACTCCACGTCGTAACGCAGAATCTCGTCGATATAAGATGGGTCGAGCCCACGGCGACGGGCCGACCGTCGAACGCGGTCGGGGTCCCGCCGAACGACGGCGATATCCAACATGGAGAAGCGCGCCATTATGCAGCCTGTAAACGCAATCCTACCCGGCGGGCTCGCCGGTGCCGGATTCGTAACCGACGAACTGCTGGCGCCGCGTCAGGCGCTGGTCGCGTTCTTTTCACGCGTTCGCCCGGCGTCGCCGTCAATCGAACGCGTGCCGCTCGACGAAGCCTTCGGGCGCGTTCTCGCCGAGCAAATCGACGCCGACGACGAGTATCCCAACGCCGCGCGCTCGGCAATGGATGGGTTTGCGCTCGCGGCAGCCGCAGCGCCGGGAGACTTTGCAATCATCGGCGAGGTGCGCATGGGTGAAGCGGCCGACGCGGCAGTTGCCGGCGCGCAGGCCGTCCGCATTCCGACCGGCGGCCTGCTTCCGCCCGGCGCCGATGCAGTCGTGCCGATCGAAGACGTCCGGATCTCGGGTTCGACCCTGCACGTTGCCGGCCGCGTCGGACCGGGAGAAAACGTCATACCTCGCGGCGCCGACATGCATCGCGGCGAGCCGGTCCTGACGCCGGGGCGGCGCATCGCCGCGCCGCAGGCCGGCGTGCTGGCGACGCTCGGCATCACCGACGTGCCCGTCTATCGGCGTCCGATCGTGGGCGTGCTGTCGAGCGGCGACGAATTGGTTGCACCGACGGCGCGGCCCAAAGCCGGCGAAGTGCGCGACTCCAACCGATACGCCGTCGCCGCATCCTTGCGCGCGATGGGCGCGCAACCTCGCCACTACGCAAGAGTGGCCGACGAATCCGCCGACTTCGCGCGCGCGTTGAGCGTCGCGCTGCGCGAATGCGACGCCGTGGCGATGACCGGCGGTTCGTCGGTCGGCGAGCGCGATCGGCTGCCGGCGGCCGTCGACGCCCTGGGAAAGCCGGGCGTCGTCGTGCACGGCTTGCGCGTGAAACCGGGGAAGCCCGCGCTGCTCGGCGCCGTTGGCGGAAAGCCGATCCTCGGGTTGCCCGGAAACCCAACGTCGGCGCTGTTGGTTCTGGAGGCGGTCGCCGCGCCGATCGTGGCTGCGCTCGTCGGTGCTCCGGCCCTCGTCGCAACGACGGCGGCGCGCTTGGCGCAGCCCGCCCGAAGCCGCGCCGGGTGGACGTGCTTCGTTCCGGTGGCACTGCGGAATGATGGAGGAACCCCTTTGGCGCATCCCCTTCCCCTGCGCTCGTTTTCGGTGAGTCTCACGGCACGCGCCGATGGATACCTGGTGATGGACGAGCGCGAAGAAGAGTGGCCGGCGGGTGCGACCGTCACCGTCCATCGGTTTTTGGGAGGGTAAGTTCTGATTCGTCCCACGCCCGCCATCGAGGCGATTCCGGCAACCACGCCGTTCGTCGGCCCCGAACAGCTCATGCGCGAAACGGGCGTGCGCGAGCTGTTGCGTTTGGGCGCCAACGAAAGCCCGTTTGGACCGTCGCCCCAAGCGATTGCGGCGATGAGCTCGCAACTCGAGCACTTGGGCCGGTACGGCGATCCGGAATCGCTCGATCTGCGCGACGCGCTCGCGCGGAAGCACGGATGCGATCCGCAGCAGATCGTCGTCGGCTCGGGCATCGACGACGTCATGGGTTTAGCGGTCCGCGCCTTCGTCGCGCCGGGCAGCTTCGTCGTAACGACGCGCGGCACGTACCCGACGCTCGACTATCACGCGATCGGATACGGCGGCGTCCTCGCGCGCGCGGACTACCGCGAGGACGGCGAGCCCGATCTCGAAGGGCTGTTGGAGGTTGCAGGTCGCGTGCGGCCATCGCTCGTGTACTTGGCGAATCCCGACAACCCCAGCGGGCGCTTCATCGCCCGCGGCGCAGTGACGCGCTTTTATGAAGCACTGCCGCACGACTGCCTGCTGTTGCTCGATGAGGCCTACGCCGACTTCGTCGAGGAGGGCGATCTGCTGCCGCCATATCTCGAAGACCGGCTCATTCGGACGCGGACGTTCTCGAAGGCCTACGGCATGGCCGGTGCGCGGATCGGCTACGGAATCACGAGCGCGGCCAACGTACGCACGTTTCAAAAAATCCGCCTGCAGTACGGTATCAACCGCACGGCCCAAGTCGGAGCGCTGGCATCCCTGCGCGATGACGAGTTTCGCGGCTACGTGATTCGCGAAACGGCCCGCGCCCGAGCCGACTACTACGCGCTCGCATCCGAGCTGGGTTGCGGATACATTGAGTCGCACACGAACTTCGTCTGCATCGATATGGGAACGTCGCAGCGCGCCGTTGCGGTGATGAACGAACTGCTCAAGCGCGGAGTTTGGATTCGAAAGCCGAGCGCTCCGCCGCTCGATCGCTACGTTCGAGTGAGCGCGGGCACCGAACCGATGCGGCGCGTCTTTGCGCAAGCGTTGCGGAGCGTGCTGGCCGAGGCCCTCGCGTGAGATACGCCATCGTCTCGGACGTTCACGGCAACCTCGAATCGCTCGAACGCGCGCTCGCGATGCTCGCCTCCGACGACACGCTGCTCTGCCTGGGCGACATGGTCGGCTACGGTCCCAATCCCAACGAATGCGTGGCCTTGCTGCGCGGCCGCGCGCAGCATGCGGTGCTCGGGAATCACGATCTGGCGGCGCTGGAGAACTACGGCACCGAGTATTTCAACGATGCGGCGCGGGCGGCGATCGAGTGGACGCAAACGGTGCTCGACGCGGACAGCCGTGCGTGGCTCAACACGCTGCCGTACGAGCTGCGCCTGCCCGAATTCTTGCTCGTACACGGTGCGCCGGTGAACTACTTCGAATATATCCTGGATAAACGTGCCGCGGCCCAGGCGTTCGAGCGCACCGACGCGCCCTTGGTCTTCATCGGTCACACGCACATCGCGGAGTATTGGGTGCGCGAGCCCGACGGAACGATCGGTCACAAACACATGCAGCAGGGTGGCGAGCTGATGCTCGAAGGCGGTCGGCGGTATATCGTGGACGTGGGCAGCGTCGGCCAGCCGCGCGACCTCAACCCCGAGGCCTCGTTCGTATTCTACGAACCCGAGGCGGCGCGCGTGCGATGGGTACGTTACGAGTATCCGATCGCGACGGTTCGAGAAAAGATCCACGCCGCGCACTTGCCCAACTATCTCGCCGATCGTCTCGAGGCGGGTCGATGAGCGACGTTCCGTTCGACGATGGAAACTGCTTTGCTTGCGGTCCGGAAAATCCGGTCGGGATGCACTTGCGGTTCGATCGTGCTGCCGACGACGACGGCGTGCTGGCGGCCGTTACGCTCCCGCCGCAGTACCAGGGTTGGCGCGGCGTAGCCCACGGCGGTATCGTGATGGCGCTTCTCGACGAAGCGATGGCGCACGCCGCCGGCTTTGCGGGACATCGCGGCGTGACCGCCAGCGTCAACGTTCGCTTTCGCAAACCCGTTCCGCTGGAGGCGCCGATCGAGGTTCGCGGACGCGTCGCGTGGCAGCGACGCAACGTGCTCGGCGTCGAAGCGGAGATTCTTGACGAAGCCGGCCGGTTGCTCGTGCAGGGACGCGGGAGTTTCGTTTCCCGCGGTCCGCTGGAAGCGGCCGCCGATCGCCGTAATCCCACGCTGTGAAATCCAAGCAGCAGCGCGTTACGAAGGTCGAGAAGGAAAAGCGCCGCGACGCGCCCGCCATCGACAATCGGCGAGCGCGCCACGAATACGAGATTCTCGAATCGCTCGAGGCCGGGCTCGTGCTAACGGGAACCGAAGTAAAATCGATTCGTGCCGGCGGGGTGAGTTTAAGCGAAGCGTATGCGCGTTTTCGCGACGGTGAGGCGTGGCTGCTCGGGATGCACGTCCCGACGTACAAGCAGGGAAGTTTTTCAAACGTCGATCCGAACCGGCCGCGCAAACTGCTCCTGCACAAAGAACAAATCGCGCGATTGCAGAGCCGCGTCGGCGAGAAAGGCTTGACGATCGTTCCGCTACGTCTGTATTTCACGCGCGGCATGGCGAAAGTGCAGCTCGGGCTGGCGCGCGGTAAGAAGCTCTGGGACAAACGGGCCGACGTAGCCAAGCGCGACGTCGAGCGCGAAATCGCGCGCCAAGTCCGGCGATGACGTGAGGGGCGCCCATCCGGAGCGGAGCATCCACGCGGCGATCCAACGGGGCGGCGTCGTCCGGGCCGGCGACCGGGTGCTGATCGCGTGCAGCGGCGGCCCCGATTCGATCGCACTGACCGCCGCCCTGCACGCCGTCGCGAAGCCGATGCGGCTCGCGCTGCAAATAGCCCACGTCAACCACGGCGTGCGCGCGTCGGCCGGCCAAGACGAGTGCGTCGTTGCCTGCGTTGCCGCCGGCCTCGGGCTGCCGCTCGGCGTTGCGCACCTGGTGCCGCTCAAACGCGGCGAGGCGTCGCTGCGGGACGCGCGATATACGGCGCTGGTCGCGGCCGCAAAACGCTCCGGGAGCACGGTCGTCGCGACGGCGCATCACGCCGAGGACCAGAGCGAAACGATTCTGCTGGCGCTCTTTCGCGGTGCGGGCCCGGAGGGTCTCGGGGGGATGCGCGCCCGCCGGCCGCTCGAGCCGCACGTCGATTTGGCCCGGCCCTTTCTTCAAATCCCGGCGGACGCGCTTCGGCACTACTGTCACCTGCGCGGCTTGCCGTATGCGATCGATCCGACCAACGCCGATCTCGGGCTGCGCCGCAACGCCGTGCGCGACGCGCTGGAAGCCCTGCGTCCGCTGTTTCCCGGGCTCGACGGGGCGGTTGCGCGTGCGGCCGGGCTCGTCGGCGACGAATCGGAGTCGGCTGGCCGCGCCGATCTGCGGCGGCACGTTCGCGCGCGTCTAGCCCGCGAAGAGGAGCTGCGCGACGTCGATTTCGTTCACATCGAGGCGGCCGTCCGGGCCCTCGAAACCGGCGGAAGCGGTAGCTTCCACATGAAGGCGGGGGTTCGCTTGGAGATCCGGCGCGGAGGGATTGCGGGTATAACCCGAGGGTGACGGCCGGCAGCACGTATGGCGAGGCGCTCGGGCGGCGCCTCTACACCGCCGAGCAGATTTCCGCGGCCATCGGGCGCTTGGCCGGGGCGATTGCGGCCGACTACGCGGGGCAACCGCTGCTGCTGCTGGGCGTGTTAAAGGGAGCGCTCTACCTCACCGTCGACCTGTCGCGGGCGCTCGCCGCGGTTGCAGACGGTCCAAGCGAAATCATGGTGGACTACATCTGCGTTTCTAGGTACGGAACCTCGACCGAATCGAGCGGCGCACCGCGGCTCCTACTGGGGGCGTCGGTGCCCGTCGAGGGACAAAACGTGCTGCTCGTGGACGACATTGCCGATAACGGTCTCACGCTGGAGTCCCTCGGGGCGTTCATCCAGAAGCGCCGGCCGGCCAGCCTGCGCACCTGCGTCCTGTTCGATAAGCCGTCCCGAAGGCGAGTCGAGGTGCCCCTGCACTACGCCGGCCTCCCGCTCCCCGACGCCTTCGCTGTAGGTTACGGTTTGGATTACCAGGAACTCTACCGCAACTTGCCCTACCTCGCCGAGCTCAATCTTCAAGCATCTTTCGAGAAAAAGTAAAAGAAAGCCAGTTCTAACGTACGTGAGTAAAAATCTCCGGTCGATCGTCCTCATCATCGCGGCGGTCGTCGTCGTTTTCCTCGTCGTGGAGAATTTCGTGCGGCCGAGCGAGGGGGCCACCCGCCTCGACTACGGCGCCTTCTACCAGAAGCTCCAGGCGGGGCAGGTGCAGTCGTTCCACGCGGTCGGCCTGTCCTCGACCGGCGAGCTTACCAGCGGCGCGAAATACACCGTCGCCGTGCCCAACGTGGATCAGACGTTTGTCGACGAGGTTTACAAAAAGGTCAAGAGCGGCGCGATCAGCTTCGACCAGCAGTCGAACTCCGGGCTGCTCTCGAGCCTCCTCGGCCTGGCGCCGCTGGCCATCATGGTGATGATT
>JBDTDR010000215.1:0-4184 GCA_039922955.1 Candidatus Tumulicola sp. | reverse complement strand
GTTTCGCTGCTATCCGTCCTCGCGACGGGCGTTGCGATCGCGCAGGAAAGCGGCGATCGGCCGACGCCGGCGCCCATGTCGCCGTCCGGTGCGGCGCCGCCGGCCGCCGCCTCCGCGAGCCCGATCGACGCGGAGTATGACGGAAAGACGCATCTAACGTTTACGCCGTACGTCTGGCTCCCGACCGTCAACGGCACGTTCGCGTTTACCGTTCCGGCCCTTCCGCACCACGGCGGCGGAACGACGATTCTCAACGCGCAGGTCGGCCCGAACGGATACCTGGCGAAGCTCAACTTCGCGATCATGGGGGCGTTCGATCTGCGCAAGGGTAACGTGGCGGCCTTCGGCGACTTCATCAACCTCAACGTGTCGAGCGGCCGGACCTTCGTATCGTCGGTGAGCGGTCCGCTGGGGAAGGTACAAATCCCGGTCGACGCGGGTTCTTCGGGCCGGATTGCCTCGACGATCTGGGAACTGGGTGCGGGGTATACGCTGGCGCACGGGCGCGACGCATCGCTGGAGTTTGTCAGCGGCTGGCGCCAGGCGACCGTAAAAGGCACGCTGGATTGGAACGTGTCGATCGGGAAGAACGGCCTGATCGCGCGTTCGGGCAGCGCGTTTCGCGGGGACACGCTGAGCGACGTGATCTTCGGCTTGCGGGGGAAAGTAGCGCTCGGGGATAGCGGGTGGTTCGTTCCCTACTACGCCGACATCGGAGCTGGAGCCAACAACAGCTCGACCCAGGAATATATCGGGGTGGGTCGGGCGTTTCGCACCGGCTCGGTTCTGTTGCTCTTTCGGAACCTGGCATACTCGCTGCCGGCCGGTTCCTCGTACGTTCAAAGCATTCGTTTCGGCGGCCCGCTCGTCGGATATACGTTCAAGCTGTAAACCGCGCCCCGCAGGCTGGTCGAGTCTAAGGGATAGGGGTATCTCTGTTCGACGGTATGCCCATCGCGCGCAGGCGTTTGAATTTATCGGCGGTGGCGTCGTCGGCCGGTACGATGATGCGCAAAAACATATCGTCGTGACGAAAGGGCCGAAGGTTACTCGCCGCAATCGTAAGGCGCCCGACCACTGGGTGATGGCGCTCGAAAGTCGTCGACTCGGTATCGAATAGGTCTTCGGCAATAACGTGGTCTTCCCAAAGCTTGCGGAACCGGGGATGGCGGATTGCTATTGCATACACCTGTTGTGCGAACGGAGTCGCTTCTCGACTCATGAACGCCTTGCGGAACATGCCGACCAAGCTGCGCATAAGCCCGTCGTAGTCGCGCCCGAAATAGCGGCGCTCCGTGCGGTCACGAGTAACGTAGCGGACGATGGCGTTGCGCTGGAGCGGATCGGCGTCGGTTGAGTACTGGAACATCGCGTCGGCGATAGCGTTCCAGCGCAGCGCCGTTACGTAGTGGTCACAGATGACGGCTCCCGCCGATGCGATCGACGGAACGAGCTGTTCGAGCGCCTCCGAGATGCCGATTTCGCTTGTGTGGACGAGCACCGGCACGGGGACGCCGGCCAACGCAAACAGGTATTCCGTTTCGACGACGTTCAAGCGGAGGGCTCTTGCGATGGCGAGGACCGTCGCGCTCGACGGCTTGACGTCGCGACCCGTTTCCAGCCGCGTATACCAGGCGGCTCCGATATCGGCGAGCAGAGCGACCTCCTCTCGCCGGAGACCCGGCGTCCGCCGACGGCCGCCGAGTGGCAGACCCACGTCTTGCGGCAAAATCAACTCTCGCCGGGCGCGCAAGAAACGTGCGAGTTCGTTCCTGCGCAGCTCCCGCCAATCCGTTCCGTCCGGATTCGATGCGGCCCGGCTCACGCCGCAAAACTCGATCGCGCCACCGCGCAGCCGTTCGTCGAGCAGATTAGCCCCCACCTGCCGATCCTAGGCTAACCCAGTCTCGGGTATCGTAGCGGGGAATAAGCCGGTCACTTGCTGGGCTTTCCAAGTGCCTCTACCTTATTGATGCGGTGGCACATCAGATCGGGCCAGGATTTTCTCTGGGGAACTCGGGATCTTTGACTCTGGGCTCTACCCGGCTTTTTCGCGACGCCTTCGATGCCGGCTCGGAGCGGCTGGGGGATCTGACACCGGGTACGCTGGTAATCGGGATCGGGACCGGCGTCGCCACGCCTATCCGTTGGTTCGGTATGCCGGTGACGGCAAAGGACGCGGTCGTCAGCGGTCGCACGATCGACGTGAAGGCAACCGGAACCGCGCACTTCTTCTCGGTGGCCGTCGATCGGAAACGCCTCGAGGGCGAGCTTCCGGGTTACTTCGACGCGGCCCGAGCAAACCCGAGTTTGTCCGGCGGTTACCTAGTCAGAAATCCTACGAAAATCCAAAAGATGCGCGAGTGCTTGGAAGCCGTTTTTGCCCTATCCGACGCTGCGCCGGCCGCACTTAACCGCGCGTCTCTGCGAGCAACCCTAGAAACAGCCGTGGTCGGGCTGCTGAGACGCGTTATCGGGGGTCGCTGGATCGCTCCGAGCGCGTCCCTCGGACGCCGGCTCCGAGCCGTTCGTGGTTGCGAGCGATATATTCGCCTGCACATCGACGAGCCGATGTCACTGCAGGATTTGAGCGACTTCTCCGGATTGCGGCCACGCTCGTTAATCAGCGCATTCGAAGCCTTCACCGGTTTTACGCCCATGGCGTATGTGAAAGCTCAGCGATTAGCCGGCGTGCGAAAAGAGCTTCTGTCGGCGCACCGGGACTGCTTACGAATTATCGATATTGCCATGGATTGGGGATTCGTTCACATGGGGCACTTCGCGGCCGACTATCGGGAGACGTTTGGTGAAAAACCGTCCGAGACGCGTCATGCCGCTCCCCGGACGGCGCCGCAACCTGCTTAGGGCGCCTTCGGCCCGGTATCGCCGCCGAATTCTTTTTTTAGCCCGGCTCCCAGCGTGCTCCGAACCTTTTCCGCAGCCTCCAGGCCGGCCGGCTCCCACGGTTCCCACTCTTCCCACCCAAATGCTTGAGAAGCCAGCCTAAAACCGAAACCGACGAAGAAAGCGATTGCGGTGGACGCGATAACCGGCAGTCCGAACGCCTGGTCACAGACGAGGTAAGCGGCGCCCGTGAGGGCCGCCGCGGTAACGAAAAATTCGCCGCGGACCAGCTGCTTCGGCACGACCTGACAGGCGATGTCGATGATCCAGCGTCCCGCGGTGGTCGCGATAACGCCGAGGACGACGGCCGCAGCGTACCCCAGATGCGCGGCGAGCGCGGCTTGCGCACCGACGATCGCGTACCACGGCAGCGAAAATGCGGTCATAAACTGAAATAGCCCGTCCTTGAAACGCGTCGCGGAGTTCAAATCGATGAGTAGCGCGACGCCGGCGGCTACGAAACAGGCAATGAGGTACCATGGGTTGACCAGCGGCGAGGGAATTTTGTTCACCAAGACGTCGCGCACGATGCCGCCGCCGATGCCGCCGGCGTAGGCCAGAATGATCACGCCGATGAGCGTAAAGTGTTTGTAGTGATCTGGCCGGCGCGCCAAAAGAGCACCGTTAAACGCGTTGGTCGTAGCGGCAATCAGGCTGATGACGCCCAGCGTACCGAGCGTTGCGAACCCGTATTGGGACAGAATGAGCGGCGTCATGCGGGCCCGGCCTGCGCGCCCGTCGCGACGGGTTGGCTACGTTTGAAAAATATTCGCACGGGAAGGCTGAGGACGATAGCAACGACTAAATACGTGAGAATCGTCGGTTCGACGGCCGTACGCGCGAATGCGGGGCCCGCACCGATCAGCGCGCACAGGCCGACATTGCGCATGAGCGTTGCGATCGAGAGCGTGCGCCGATACGGCTGTGTCGGGCCGCCTAATAACCAACCCATCGCGATCGAGAAGACCCCGACGGCGGCGATGATGAGTAGGTGTCCAAACCCATAAACCGACGATATAGAGCTCACGAGTCGTGGGAATATCAGGACGACCAGAACCAAAGCGGCGACCAAAAAGATGGCGTGGAGGGCTTTGACGATCTTTTCGGCCGTGGGTGGCGGCAAGCTTGGGGCGATCAAGGCACCGGCGATCAGCGGCACGAGTTGAAAGACGATCAGCGTGGTGAGGAATTGGACCGCCGGAATCTGGGCCGCCGCGGATGGCGGAAGAACGAGCGCGGCCGTGATCGGGATCGTAATCACCGAAAGCGCCGCGAACACG
>JBDTDR010000214.1:0-8974 GCA_039922955.1 Candidatus Tumulicola sp. | reverse complement strand
AGCGGAGCGAGCGAAGCGAGCGCAGTTGAAGCACGCTCTGCTTCGGATGACACCGGTGCTTCGACTGCGCGCCTACGGCGCTCCGCTCAGCATGACACAGCGGTGCTTCGACTGCGCTCGCTTCGCTCGCTCCGCTCAGCATGACACGGGCGGCTGCGTTAAGTTCTTACGTAGGCGTTCCAGTACCAGCAGCCCCAGAAGCCGACCGCGACGGAGTACGCAATCAGCGCGTATCCCCATCGGGGAAAGCGCTCGCGTACCGCGAGCATCATCAGCGCTACTAAGAACGGCTCGAAATCCAGTGCGTGACGCATGCCGAACTGCGCGAAACCGTTGACGTAGTACAAGAAGTTCGGCAGGGCCGCAAGCGCGGCCGCGATCCACAGCGCGACTACCCAGCGGGCGGGGCGGCGCGCGAGAAATGCCAGGAGCAGCGCCGGCGACGTCCACGTCAGCGCCACGCCGGAGTACTCGGGGCGCAGAAACGGAAACTCCGCCAACCGGGTGGCGCCTTGCACGAAAAACGACCCGATTTGATACGGCAAATACTCCAAACGAAACGGCGAACCGGTCGGGAAACCCGCCTGATCCTGGTGATACCACGTCGAATATCCGATGTCGTTCCACGTGCCCCAACGGGCTTGATTGTAGAGCACCCACAGGATGCCGACCGGAACCAACACGGCGGCGAACGACGCGAGGGTCGCGCGCCACCGCGGGGCGAAGCCGAACGGTTTCTCCGGATCCCTCGCGCACAGATACGCGTAGACGGGCAACGCTAGGATGAGTGAAAACCGCGATTCGAAGGCGCACGCCGCGTACAGCGCGACGAGCCACGCGCGACGCTCGCCGGCCAGCTCGGCGAGGGCCAGCATCGTGAAGGCGACGGCCGCGACGTGCGCGATAAACCACACGTCGCCGAGCATCGCGCACCACAAGAGGTCGGTGCCGGCCAGCAAAAACGCGCAGATCCAAACGTTCTTTGCCGGCGACAAGCCGAACCGTTCGCCAAGCTCCCAGGCCGCGCCGATCGCCACGGCGGCGAGCCCGATCGCGAGGGTCGTCTGATTCGTATGCGATCCGAACGCGGCCACGAACGGGAGTAAGAGGATGGCCGGCAGCGGCGCTTCGATGACGTAGTGCCGGCCAGCGTACGCCAGCGCGTCGATATATTCGCCGGGCCAGTCGATCCAAACGTGTCCGTGCAAGAACGCCTGGGCCAGTAAAACGAAATTGTCGTAGGGCGTAACCCGCAGGTGCGAAACCAGCGCGGTTACGACCAGCGCCACGAGCCCGGCGACGTAGGCCGGCTTCAAGGGGGAACGATCGCCGGCGGCAGCTGCCGCGGAGGCTGGAACGTCGACGGCGGCAGGCTCTCGGGGAAGCGATAGTCGCCCCACGTAATGCGTTCGCGCGCGGGCTTTCCGTTCACGGTGGCGTCGGCGGTCGCGACGACCGGCATCCAGTAGGCGCCGAATGGAGCGTACTCCACTTCACCGGTTCCGCGAGCGTTGGGTCCAACCGTGTGAAAATGCACGACGCGCGGCAAGAACTTCAGCCCGTCAATCGTTACCCGATCGACCGAAGCGCCCGATTGCCGAAGCAACGGCGTCACTTCATACGCATAATCGAGATGGCCGCCGTCTTTAACGGTTCGCAAGAACAGCACTGCATAGGTTCCGGCGCGCGGAGCCAGGCGCGCGACCGCGTACCGATCGTCGCGCCGCGAAAAGCGGACGATTTTCCGCGCCAACGCGACGCCGTCGACCCCCAGCGTTTCGTCGCGCACGTCGGGTCCGCTCCGATAAATCGCGTGCCGCTGTTCGATATTGGTGGGGCCCAGCTGCGAAACGGCGTACGTGAAGGCCACGCTTTTCGGCACCGGCACGGCATCGATCGCCAGCGAATATCGCTGCAAAACGTACTGCGAGTCGAGTTGCGACGGCGCCCGCGGCGACGGCGGTGCGACACCGAGCAGCGCGGCGATGCAAGCGGCTATTCCGAATTGCCGGAAACGGTTCAACCTAAAACCGCTTCGCGAATCGCCTGGAGCGCGTCGTCCGCGCCGCGGACGTTTTTGCCGCCGCCCTGCGCTTGCGCCGCTTGTCCGCCGCCCTTGCCGTGCACCAGCGGCGCCGCCAACTTCACCAGATTTCCCGCATGCACGCCGGCTTTCACCAGGTCGTCGCTCGCGCTGACCAAGAGACTGACGGTGCCGCCATCCACGCCTGCCAACGCGATCACGCCGCTGGGCATTCGGCTGCGGATCGCCGCGCTCAAATGCTTGAGCGCTTCGGCGCTCGCCGCGTGGACGACGGCGCCGACGAACGCGCGATCGCCCCGGCGTTCCACTTTTTCCAGATACGCCTGCGCGTCGCCGGCGGCTAGGCGTGCCTTGAACCGGCCGACCGAGGTTTGCAAGTCTTTGACTTCGCGGTGAAGCTTGCCGACGCGGTCGCCGAGTTCTTCGGGCGAAGCGGCCAGCGACGACGCGAGCTGGCCCACGAGGTCGGTTTGCCGCTCCACAAACTCCTCCGCCGCCTGCGACACGCACGATTCTATGCGCCGAATGCCGCTTCCAACCGAGAACTCCGACAATATCAAAAACATTCCCAGCTCGCCGGTCGAATGCGAGTGCGTTCCCCCGCAAAACTCGATTGAAGGGCCGGCCGAAACGACCCGGATAGACTCTCCATAGTTCTCGCCCGCCATCCAAATCGCTCCGGTTTGCTTGGCTTCTTCCGGCGGAAGAACGCGCGTGACGAGGTGCGAATCTTCGCGAATCATCTCGTTCACGCGACGGGTCACCGCGCGCTTCTGTTCGGCGCTGAGCGCCCCGCCAGGCCACCGAAAATCGAAGCGCATGCGATCGATGCCCACCCACGATCCAGCTTGGTTGACGTCGTCACCCAGCACGTCTTTGAGCGCGCGCTGCAGCAAATGCGCCGACGTGTGATGGCGCCGAATTTCGCGGCGCCACCAATCGTGAACCGTCGTTGTTACGAACTCGCCGGCGGCGATCTCGCCGGCAACCACAATGCCGTGATGCGCGATCGCATCGCCGAGGTATTGCGTGTCGCGCACTTGGAACGTGCCCCCAGCGCCCGCAACGATTCCGCGATCCCCAATTTGTCCGCCGCGCTCCGCGTAAAACGACGAGGCGTCGAGAACGAGCGTGCCCTCTTGCCCGGTCGCGAGCGAGGGTACCGGCCGATCGTCGGCGAGAATGGCGACGACCTTGCCCTCGCCTTCCAACCCGTCGTATCCGGTGAACTCACTCTTGACCGCCGGCAGATCCGTCACGCTCACGACCGCGCGTTTCGACGCCGCGTCGCCGCGCGCGCGTTCCCGCTGCGCGTCCATGAGGAACTCGAAAGCAACCGCATCCACCGTCGCACCGCGTTCGCCGGCGATCTCGCGCGTCAGCTCGAACGGAAAACCGTACGTATCGTGAAGCAGGAAGGCTTCTTCGCCGGTTATCGATCGGGTACCGTTTGCGAGCGCGTCTCCGATCAGGCGATCGAGCATGACCATGCCGCGTTCCAGCGTTCGATCGAACGTCCGCTCCTCGGTCCGCAGCGCCGACGCAATCCGCGCGGCGTTCTGACGCAATTCCGGATAGCCGGACTCCAGCGAGGCGACGACGGCCGGCACCAGTTCGGTGAGAAACTCGTTCGGATAACCGAGCAGCTTGCCATTGCGAATCGCCCGCCGAATCAGGAAGCGCAGCACGTAGCCGCGATCGGTGTTCGAAGGGTAGACCCCGTCGTTGATCAAGAACGTCACCGCTCGCGCGTGATCGGCAATGATATTCCGGCGCACGCGCTGTTCGGGCGCAAGCAACGACGTCTGCCCGACTTTCGGCTGTGCCGCCACGACGTCGGTAAACAGGTCGGTCTCGTACATCGATGCCAGCCCGTTGCAAATGGCCAGCATGCGCTCGAAACCGGCACCCGTATCGATCGCCTTGCGCGGCAGCTCGGCGAGCGTGCCGTCCGAAGAGCGATTGTATTGCTGAAACACGACGTTCCAGAACTCGACGAAGCGATTGCCTTTGTTCGGGCCGTCGTCGTCGGGGCCGGCGGCGTATCGTTCGCCGAGATCGTAGAAAATTTCGGTACACGGCCCGCACGGGCCGGTAACGCCCATCGTCCAAAAGTTATCGTCGTCGAAACGCGTGACGCGCGATTTTTCGAGCCCGATTTCGTCGGTCCAAATGCGCTCGGCCTCGTCGTCGCCGGTATGGACCGTCACGTAGAGGCGCGCCGGGTCCAGCTTGAGTACGGACGTGGAAAACTCCCACGCCCAGGCGATCGCCTCGCGCTTGTAATAGTCGCCGAAGCTGAAGTTTCCGAGCATCTCGAGGAAGGTTCCGTGGCGCCCGGTTCGCCCAACGTTCTCGATGTCGCTTTTGGCGCCGGCCACGCGCAGGCAGCGCTGGACGGTGACCGCCCGCGGCGCCGGCGCCGGCTGCTCGCCCAGAAAAACCGGCACGAACTGCTCCATCCCGGCGATCGTAAAGAGCGTGGTGGACATTTCGGGCGGGATGAGACTCGCCGGCGGCAGCAGCCGGTGCTGCTTGCCAACGAAGAAATCAATCCAGGCTTGGCGGAGTTCCTGACTTTTCATGCGTCAACGGGAATTGAGACGAAAAAGCGCTTGGGCCCTGCCGACTCTGCGAGGCGATTACTCCGCCAGAACGGCGCGGAGCTTGTCGAGGGCTTTGGCCTGGAGGCGCGACACGTGCATCTGCGAGACGCTCAGGCGCTTCGCAATCTCGGTCTGCGAGACCGACTCGTAGAAGCGCAGGTAGAGGATGACGCGCTCGCGGCCCGTCAGCACCTGGAACGCCCGCTCGAGATTGGCTCGGTCTTCGAGCAGTTCCAGCCCGGAATCGGTCACGCCGACCGTGTCGGAAAGCGTTTGGGATTTCTTGTCGGCATCGCCGGATATTTCGCTGTCGAGCGAAAGCAAATTGTACGCCTGCCCGAGCTCTTGCGCCTCGAGAATCTCCTCCTCGCCGGCTCCGAGACGCTCGGCTAACTCTCCGACGGTCGGGCTGCGCCCGAGATCGATCGCCAGCTTGTCGCTCGCGCGATTTACGGCGAGATTGAGTTCCTGTAAGCGCCGCGGCACTTTGACCGCCCAGCCCTTGTCGCGAAAGTATCGTTTGATTTCGCCGACGATGGTCGGCGTAGCATACGTGGTAAACTCGACCCCGCGCTCGACGTCGAACCGGTCGATCGCCTTGAGCAGCCCCACGGTTCCTACTTGCACTAAATCGTCGAGCGGTTCGCCGCGATTGGCGAATTTCACCGCCAGGAAGCGCGCCAAATTGAGGTGCGCGACGACGAGTTCGTTGCGAAGCCGCTCGTATTCCGGGTCGGCCGGCTCGGGTCGTTCGGCGCGTTCGGCGCGCGCTTCGATGAAGCGTGCAAAGAGCGCACGCGTTCGCCCGCGGTCTGGACGCGAATCATCCCGCGCGTGCACGGCGTCAGCCTGGATGACCGGTCAGTCTCTTGACCATGCGCAGGTCGGTTCCCAACTCGGGATGGACGTCGTAACTCAGCTCGTCCATCAGCGTACGAATCAAAAACACGCCCAGCCCCGCAACGCGAGCCTCGTCGAAGTCCATGCTCGCACCGTCCTGGGAAGGCGGCAAGTGGCGACCGGCATCGTGCACGCGAATGCGTAACGCGTCCGGGAGCGTTTCGCAGGTGAGCTCGATGAACTCGCCGTGGTGCTCGTGCTGGATCACGGCGGTGCACGCTTCGGCTACCGCCAGCTTTACGTCTTCGATGTCTTCGATCGAAAGCTTGAGCCGGTTCGCAACGGCTGCGGCCGCCAGACGAGCCAGCGCGACCCATTCGGGCCGGCACGGAAGGCGAAGTTCTACCCGATCGGGGGCCGTCGTCGCGGGTTCGACGGCCGGATTCACACGAGCGCCTTCATTGCGGTTTCTTCGCTTTCGAAGATCCCAAAGATTTTGACGAGCCCGGTGATGTCGAAGATTTTCTTGATCTGCGGATTGGTGCACACGAGATTTACCGACCCTCCGTGCTCGCGCACGCGCTTCAGGCCGCCGATGAGCACGCCTAAACCGGTCGAGTCGATGTAGCGAACTTTCTCGAGATTGATGACCAGGTGGTAGACGCCCCGGTCGATGAGTTCTCCGATTGCATCCTTTACCTTCGGTGACGTGTAGACGTCGATTTCTCCGCTCAAATCCACGATGTAGCAATCGCCGGGCGCCTCGCGGACCTGCACTTTAATATCCAACGTTGCCGCTCCCAGCCTGCTCCTGAAGGTCGGAACGCGCTTGGTCCGCGCTGTTCTTCCCTTCGTCGACGGCCGCGTCGACGTTCGTCCGCGCGCTATCGACCACGTTTTTGCCGCGCTCGTAAAGATCCGAGGCGCTGGATTGCCACTGTGACGCGACGTCGGTCACCTTGCCGCGCAAGTCGTCGGTAGCGTCCTTTGCGAAGTTCCCGGCCTCGCGCGCCTTTCCGGCGAGCAGGTCACGCGCCTCTTCCTGCGCGAGCAACACCGCCGCCGCACCGCCTACGATCGAACCGAGGAGAAAACCGGCGAAGAATCCTCCGCCTTTACCATTGCCCATAAAAACTACTCCTGTCAGGGTTAGTCCGTTGACTTCTTTCCCGTTAGCAACCGCCGCAAACCACTGCTTACGCCGGTAATCGAAGCGCCGACGTTCACGATTGCCGGCGAAAGCGCGTTCTTGGCGAGCTGGGCCGTTTGCGAGACGCTGCCGGCAACGTCTTCGAGCGATTTCACCACGCCACCCAAGCGCGCCAGCGTCGCGTCCGCCGTGTCGGCGATCCCGTCGACGTGGCCGAGGGTCTTGGCAACCGGCCCCCCTAAATTTTCGAGTTGCCGGTCGACGCCGTCGAGCGTAACGTTCACGCGCCCGAGCGTTTTCGCCAGTGCCAGCATACCGACCAGGACCCCGAGGCCGACGAGCAACACCCCGACGCCGGCCAAGACGTCGAGCACGAGAAGGCCAATCTCCGTTGAAGTCACGCGATTTCTCTCCCTAGGAGCCGCCGGTATCCCGGCTTGCCGAGCGCTGGCCGTTCGGGCCGATATCTCTATATCCCCTTTCAAACACGAATCTTACGCAGGAGCGCCGGCAACCTATCGCACGGCGGCGACGACCGACGGAAGGATGTCGAGAACCCGGTCGATCTCCGCCTCGGTGGTCGGCGTGCCGAGCGAAAAGCGAATCACGCCGTTTTGCCAGCGCGGGCCGGCCCCGAGCGCCTCGATTACGTGGCTCGGCTCGAGCGCACCCGACGTGCACGCGCTTCCGGCGGAGACGGCCACACCTTCCAAATCGAGCCGCACCAGGAGCGTCTCCGAGTCGGCACCGGCAAAGCTTACGCTGGTGTTGTTCGGCAAGCGATGCGCCCCCGCGGCGTTCACGCGGACGCCGGGTATCGCCTCGACGATGCCGGCCTCCAACCGGTCGCGCAGGGTCGCTACCCGCGCCGAAACTTCTTTGCGCTCCGCCGTCGCCAGCGCCAGCGCCTCGGCCGTGCCGACAATGCCGAGAACGTTCTCGGTACCGGAGCGGCGCCCGAATTCTTGGCCGCCTCCGCGAATCAACGGCGCGAGCGCCGTACCGTCGCGAACGAACAACACGCCCACGCCTTTCGGGCCGTAAAACTTGTGTGCGGAAAGCGACAGCAGATCCACGCCGAGCGCGAGCACGTCGATCGGCAGCCAGCCGGGTGCCTGGACCGCATCGGTATGAAACGGGACCCCGCGGGCGCGCGCGAGCGCCGCGAGTTCGGCAATCGGCTGCACCGTTCCGATCTCGTTATTCGCGTACATTACCGAAGCAAGCAGCGTCTCGGCCCGCAAGGCGCCGGCAAAGTCGGTCGGATCGATTCGCCCGCACTCATCGACCGGCAGGACCGTCACGTCGAACCCTTCGGCGGCTAAATCCTCGAGCGCGCGCAGCACGGCCGGATGCTCGATCGCGCTCGTCACCACGTGGCCCCGCCGGCCAAGCGCGCGCACGACCCCGTAGATCGCCTGATTGTCGGACTCGGTCCCGCTTCCGGTAAATGCGATCTCCTTGCGGGAGGCCCCCAACGCCGACGCGACGCGGTCGCGTGCCTCGTCGAGCAGCGCCCGCGCTCGCCGGCCTTCGGCGTGCGGCGAACTTGGATTGAAACCGCCGGCGTCCAACGCCGCCTGCATCGCGTCAACGACCTCTTGCCGCAGCGGCGTCGTCGCTGCGTAGTCGAGATAGATGCGCGCGGGATCTCGGTTCACAGGGGCCTCTCAGTGTGCCGTTTTATTATAACCCTCGTGCGAAGCTCCAACGCATAGCTCCGAGAAGTAGCAACGGGAAAAGGGCGGTTCGAGTCTTACTCGGGCCGCCTTTTTTTGTCCGGCTGATAGTATCGCCGACCGGTCAAATTTTCCGGAAGGTTCGACTGCACGACGTCGTAGTCGTCGTGCGCGTAGTGGTAGTCGCGGCCGTAGCCAAGCCCGCGTAGCAGCCCGGTCGGTGCGTTGCGCAGATGCAGCGGAACCGGATCGTTTCGCGTTTCTCGCACGTCGGCCAAGGCCGCTCCATAAGCCCGGCCGACGCCGTTGCTCTTGGGGGCGGTCGCGAGATAGAGCGTCGCGTGCGCCAGCGGATAGAAGCCTTCGGGCATGCCGACGAAGTGCACCGCCTGCTGGGCCGCAACCGCGACCTGCAATCCGCGCGAGTCGGCCAGGCCGACGTCTTCGGAGGCAAGAATCACGAGGCGGCGCGCGATGAACAGCGGGTCTTCACCACCCTCGAGCATTCGCGCCAGCCAGTATAGCGACGCATCGGGATCGCTTGCGCGCATCGACTTGATGAACGCGCTGATCGTGTCGTAATGCGCTTCACCGCCTTTGTCGTAGGTCGATCCGCGGCGCTGCATCGCTTCGGACACGATCGGTTTGGAAACGT
>JBDTDR010000213.1:0-9586 GCA_039922955.1 Candidatus Tumulicola sp. | reverse complement strand
GACTTGGAGGGCGCGAGCGGTGGGAAGCAGCGTTCCCCGCGGGACGTCGGTGGTCGAGCAACCGTCTTGGAGCGTCCCGTCCGAGAAAACCATGTAGCCGCCGAAGTCTTGCCAACCGTAAAGCGATGGGTTGAAGTCACCGCCGCCGCTTTTCGAATTGCAGCCCCCGTAGCCGATCCACCAGGTCGCCCGAGCGACTCCGTCCGAGAGCAACTCGCCGACGACTTGGCCGGCGTAAAGCGCTTGCGTGATCGACATGGTTTGCTTGCCCGGGGTCCCGTACGTCGAACCAATCTCGCCGACGTACAGCGGGGTCGTGGGATGGCCGGCCGTTTTGAGTTCGGCCTTGAGCCGGCCGAGGTAGGCGGTGAGTCCGGGGGCGGCCTTTTCGATCAGAAACGCATCGTCCACCGTGTTGCCCTGCGGGTAGTAGTGCAGTTCGACGCAATCGTAGGTTGCCTGCGCGAGCACGGTCGGATCCCAACCGGCGGTGTTGGGATCGACGTCGACGCACACCTTTATGGGCGTTGGGGACGCAGCCTTCATCTTCGGGTAGAACGCCGAGGCGACGTTGCTCGCGTACTGTGCCGCGTCGTGCGGTTGGGAGTGCAGATCGGTTTCCCAGAAGCCGTACTGCTCGTTGCCTACGGTCCACCACGCGACGTTATAGCGCTTGGTTTGGTTGGCGTATTTCACCCAACCGGCAGCTTCCGACGGATCGGCGCCGCCGGTGCACGCTGGATTCGATCCGTAGTTGACCGTCACGGCCAGGTCGAGGTTGGCGGAGCGAACGATGTCCTTCGTAAGTGCGTCGAACGTCGAGTTGGGGTTGACGTAGCCGCTGCCGCAAACGCCCGGGCCGAGACTATTGGTTTGCCAATGAAAGTTGTCCGATTCCGAACCGCCCGGCCAGCGCGTCGAAGCCATGCCGGCGGTCTTGAAACTCTGCGAAAGGGCGGGCTGAGAAACGTCGTACCACGTCGCCATGTTCGCGCCGAGGACCAGTCTGGAAACGGTCGCGCCGATCTTAGAGGGCATCACGACGAGCGCGGGAGCGGCGTGCGATGCGTTCGCATTCTCGATCCCAGCCGGTGCGGCGGCGGATGGAGGGACCGCTTGGTTACCGCATCCGGCCACGCCGACGATGAGAGCGCACGCCAGAAGCGGTAGCCATTTCATACCGTCATGTATAACGCGCGCCGCGCTTTCGGTCAACCCGCCATCAATGGCGCACGACGGGTGTCGCCGAAACGGCCGTTTGCACGATACGAACGCGAACGCGCGCCCCGTGGAATGAGCGGCGCAAGCTAGGCCGAACTGCCCTTGAAATGAACGCAGAACGAGAACGGCTCGAGCGGCGCCGCCGCAAAGAAGAGCACTGGAGCCGGTGGGGGCCATATGTCAGCGAGCGACAGTGGGGAACGGTCCGCGAAGATTACAGCCCCGATGGAACGGCCTGGGACTATTTTCCTCACGATCACGCGCGTTCGCGCGCGTATCGGTGGGGCGAAGACGGCATCGGCGGCATCTGCGACGATCACCAGCTGCTGTGTTTTGCGATCGCCTGTTGGAACGGCCGGGACCCGATTCTCAAAGAACGGCTCTTCGGGCTGACCAACGCCGAAGGCAACCACGGCGAGGACGTTAAGGAGTACTACTTCTACCTCGACAACCTTCCGTCGCACGCGTACATGAAGATGCTCTACCGCTATCCCCACGCCGAGTTTCCGTACGCGCGGCTGGTGGAGGAAAATCGCCGGCGCACCAAAGACGATCCGGAATTCGAACTGATCGACACCGGGGTGTTCGACGAGGATCGCTTCTTCGACGTGGTCATCGAGTACGCGAAGGCCTCACCCGAGGACATCTTCGCGCGCATCACCGTCGCGAACCGGGGCCCGGAACCGGCGACGATCCATCTCCTGCCCACGCTGTGGTTCCGAAATACGTGGTCGTGGCGGCATGGGTCGTACAAGCCCACGATCCAGCGCGAAGAAAGCCACCGGCGCGGCGTCGATCTCCTGGTTGCCGATCACGAGCGGCTTGGCCGGCTGCGGCTCTATTGCGAGGCGGGGAGCGAACTGCTGTTCACGGAGAACGAAACCAACTACGAGCGCCTCTACGACGCTCCCAATCCGAGTCCATACGTCAAGGACGGTATCGACAGTTGCGTCGTCCACGACCGCCGTGACGCAATCAATCCCGACGGGACCGGCACCAAAGCGGCGGCGCACTACGTGCTCTCCCTCCAGCCGCACGAGTCCAAGACGGTTCGTTTGCGGCTGACCGGCAGCGCCGATATCGCTGAACCCTTCGCCGAGTTGGACAACGTTATGGAAAAACGCCGCATCGAGGCCGACGAGTTCTACGCCGGCGTTGCGAACGTGCCGCTCAGCGACGATCTGCGTTCGATTCAGCGGCAAGCGTTTGCGGGAATCCTATGGAGCAAGCAGTTCTACTATTACGTCGTGCAGGAATGGCTGGACGGCGATCCGGCGATGCCATCGCCGCCGCCGCAGCGTAAGTACGGCCGAAACTGCAACTGGGGTCATCTGCACGCCTCCGATATTCTCTCGATGCCGGACACCTGGGAATATCCCTGGTTCGCCGAGTGGGACCTCGCATTCCATTGCATCGTTCTGGCCGTGCTCGACCCGGACTACGCCAAGAAACAGCTCGACTTACTGACTCGCGAATGGTACCTGCACCCCAGCGGTGCGATTCCCGCCTACGAGTGGGCTTTCGGAGACGTGAACCCCCCGCTCTGGGCGTGGGCGGCTCGCCGCGTCTATCAAATTGAAAAAAAGATCGTCGGGTCGGGCGATAAATTGTTTCTCGAGCGAGTTTTTCAAAAGTTGCTTCTGTGCTTCACCTGGTGGGTTAACCGAAAAGACCCGCAAGGCAACAACGTTTTTCAAGGCGGCTTTCTCGGGCTCGACAACATCGGCGTCTTCGATCGCAATGCAGCGCTTCCGCCCGGCGTTCGCCTCGATCAGTCGGACGGGACCAGCTGGATGGCCGTCTTCAGCGGCAACATGCTGGCGATCGCGCTCGATTTGGCCGCCGGCCAACCGGCCTACGAGGACATCGCATCGAAGTTTTTTGCCCACTTTCTTTACATCTCCAAAGCGATGAACGAGATCGGCGACGAAGGTTTATGGGACGACGCTGACGGGTTCTATTACGACGTTTTGCACGTCGCTGGACGGGAACCGACGCCGCTGCGCGTGCGTTCGCTGGTCGGACTGATTCCGGTGGCCGCGTGCGAGGTCGCGGAACGCGATACGCTCGAAAGACTGCCCGAATTCGCCAAGCGCGTCAACTGGTTCGTGCGGCATCGCCCGGACCTTACCGAATCGATCGCCTTTATGGAACGCGGCGGCATCCGCGAGCGCTACCTGCTCGCCATCGCCGACAGCGACAAGTTGATTCGCATTTTGCAACGAATGCTCGATACGACCGAGTTTCTCAGCCCGTTCGGGATTCGATCGCTGTCGCGCATCCATCTCGATCACCCCTACGTGCTGACGACCGATGGCGCGGAGCACCGGATCGGTTACGAACCGGCCGAGTCGCGCACCGGCACGTTCGGCGGAAACTCCAATTGGCGCGGCCCGGTGTGGTTTCCGATTAATTTCCTGTTGATCGAAGCCCTCCAGAAGCTGCACTACTACTACGGCGACGACTTCAAGATCGAAATGCCGGCCGGCTCGGGATGCTACCTTACCCTCTGGGACATCGCCACGGATCTCTCGCACCGGCTGATTTCGATTTTCGAACGCGACGAGTCCGGGCGGCGCGCCGTCTTCGGCGGAAACGAAACCTTCCAAACCAACCCGCTCTGGCGCGACCTGATTCCGTTCTATGAGTACTTTCACGGTGACGACGGCGCGGGACTCGGTGCCAGTCATCAGACCGGCTGGACGTCGCTGATCGGAAAGCTGATCCTCCAGTACGGCGAATACGCCGGCCAAGAAAAGCATCCGTTGGGATACGATGTTCGTTGAGTTCGGCCGGCCGGTGTGCGGCGACTTGGCGAGCGCCGAACGCCGTGAGTGGCTGGTTACCAACGGCTTAGGCGGATTCGCTTCGGGAACGGTCGCGGGCACGCTCACGCGGCGGTACCACGGTTTGCTGATTGCGGCGTTCCGGCCTCCGGTCGAGCGCATGCTATTGGTGACGAAAATCGAGGAAACGGTGCGATACCGCGGCACGACCTACGCACTGGCCACGAATCGCTGGCGGAACGCCTACGTTTCGCCGCAGGGTTTTACGAGCATCGAACGCTTCTATCTCGACGGGACCACGCCGGTTTGGGAGTTTGCCCTGGCCGATGCGGTGTTGGAAAAGCGCGTTTGGATGGAACAGGGCGCGAACGCGACGTACGTCCGCTATCGCCACCTGCGGGGCACGGCGCCACTCGACCTGTCCCTGCGAACGCTGGTGAACTACCGCGATTTTCATGGAAACACGCACGCCGGCGACTGGCGCGTCGGCGTCGCGCAAGCGTCGCCGCGCGGACTGCGCGTCGATGCCGTGCCCGACGGGCGGCCGTTCTGGATCGCGGCCGACGCCGGCAACGTTGAAATCGAAAATGTTTGGTACCGCGACTTCGTGCTCTCGGAAGAGACTCGACGCGGGCTGGACGACCTCGACGATAACCTCGCTGCGGGAACGTTCACCATCACGCTTGCGCCGAGCGCCACGGTCACGGTCGTCGCCGCCGACGCCGAGCCCGGCGCTTTTTCCTCCGACGGTGCCCGCGGCCGGCGCACCGATCGCGAGGCCTCGGTCCTGCGGGCTTACGAGCGCACCGCCGGCGCGACCCAAAGCCGGGCGTGGATACGCCAGTGCGTGCTCGCCGCCGACAAGTTCGTCGTCGCACGCCCGATCGCGGCCGATCCCCAGGCGCTTTCGGTGATTGCCGGATATCATTGGTTCGCCGATTGGGGACGCGATACGATGATCGCGCTGCCCGGCCTCACGCTCGCGACCGGGCGACCCGACATCGCCAAGAGGATTTTGACGACGTTCGCGGCCTTCGTAGACGGCGGGATGCTGCCCAACTTCTTTCCCGACCGCGGCCCGACGCCGCAATATAACACGGCCGACGCCGCGCTCTGGTACGTCGAAACCACGGCGCGTTACGTCGACGCGACCGGCGACCTCGCGACGCTGCGGTCGCTCTGGCCCTCGCTTCAAGACGTGATCGCGCACTACCGCGCCGGAACGCGCTACGGCATCCATATGGACTCCGACGGCCTGATCGCGGCCGGCGCTGCGGGCGTGCAGCTGACCTGGATGGACGCCAAGCTGGGCGACTGGGTGGTGACGCCGCGGATGGGTAAACCGGTCGAGATCGGCGCGCTATGGTACAACGCGCTCGCGCGCATGGCGCAGCTCGCGACGAGGATCGGCGCCGCGCCGGCCGCCGCGGAGTACGCGCAGCTTGCAAAAACGGCCCGCTCCGGCTTCGAGCGATTTTGGAACGAATCGGCGGGATACTGCTACGACGTGCTCGACGGACCTGACGGCAACGATGCGACGCTGCGTCCGAATGCGCTGTTCGCGGTGTCGCTGCCCAACTCGCCCCTCGCCGGCGACCGGCAGCGCGCGGTCGTTGACGCTTGCGCTTCGGCGCTGCTGACGTCAAACGGAATTCGAACGCTGGCCGCCTCGAATCCGCTTTTTTCCGCGCACTATCAGGGCTCGGTTCGCGATCGGGACGCCGCCTATCATCAAGGGACCGCGTGGACCTGGCTGCTCGGGGCGTTTGCCGTCGCTCACGCGCGCGTGTACCGCGATGTGGAGGTTGCGCGCTCGTTTCTGCAGCCGCTCTCCGACCAGCTCCTCGACGGCGGCCTGGGCACTCTGGGGGAGATCGCCGACGGCGCGGCACCGTTCGACGGACGCGGAGCGATCGCCCAAGCCTGGTCCGTCGGCGAACTCCTGCGCGCCTGGCACGATATTCCGAAGATCGCGCAAGGCGGGTTCGAACCGACGCAGCGACAATAGAACGCCGATGCTCCTTGCGCGATACTGGACCGATCCGTTTGCATACCTCGGCATGCACCGCGAAAACGGCGGAATCTCGATTCGCGCGTCGCTGCCGAACGCGTCGCGTGCGTTTGCGCGCGCTCGCGACGAGGCGGCGCTCCACGAGCTGGCCCGAATCGACGAGCACGGCGTTTTCGAACGGCATTTCCCCGTTCGGCGCAAACCGTTCGACTACGTGCTCGTGATCGACGGGCCGAAGGGCCGCGAGGAGATCGAAGACGCCTACCGGTTCGGCCCGGTTCTCGGGGAGATGGACGCGTATCTCATTGCCGAGGGAAAGCACCTCAAACTCTGGGAAGTTTTGGGCGCGCATTGCCGCACCATCGACGGCGTCGCCGGCGCGACCTTCGCGGTCTGGGCGCCCAACGCGCTTCGAGTAAGCGTCGTCGGCGATTTCAACGACTGGGACGGACGCTGCCATCCGATGCGCAAGCGCGTCGAGTGCGGCGTTTGGGAAATCTTCGTTCCGGGCGCCGCCGCGGATGCGCGATACAAGTACGAAATCGAAACCTCGCAAGGCGGCCTTCTTCCCCTCAAGGCCGATCCGCTGGCGCGCTACGCCGAGATGCGCCCGGCGACCGCGTCGATCGTCCACTCGATGGAACCCGCGGATTGGAGCGACGACCGCTGGATGTCGGAGCGCGGCGCGCGCCAGCGCCCGGACGCGCCGATTTCGGTCTACGAAGTGCACCTCGGTTCGTGGCGCCGCCGCGGGCACGAAGGCAATCGCTTCCTGACCTACCGCGAGCTTGCCGACGAGTTGCTGCCGTACGTTGCCGACATGGGCTTCACGCACGTGGAGCTGCTTCCCGTGACCGAGCATCCATTTGATGGGTCGTGGGGATATCAGCCCACCGGCATGTTTGCGCCGACCAGCCGTTACGGAACGCCGCAAGACTTTCGCCGCTTCGTCGACGCCGCGCACGGGCTCGGCATCGGCGTCATCCTCGACTGGGTGCCCGGACACTTCCCCAGCGACGCGCACGGTTTGGCGCTCTTCGACGGCACGCACCTGTACGAACACGACGATCCGCGAAAGGGCTTCCATCCCGACTGGAACACGCTGATCTACAATCACGGGCGGCGCGAGGTTGCTAACTTTCTGGTGGCGAGCGGGCTGTTCTGGATCGAAGAGTTCCACGTCGACGCCTTACGCGTGGACGCGGTGGCGTCGATGCTCTACCTGGATTACAGCCGCCGCGAAGGTGAATGGCTGCCCAACGAGTACGGCGGCCGGGAGAATGTCGCAGCGATCGCGTTTCTCCGCAGCCTCAACGAAACGCTGGCGCGCCTGCACGGCGACGCCGTGACGATGGCCGAAGAATCGACCTCGTGGCCGATGGTCAGCGGGCCTATCGACGAGGGCGGCCTCGGGTTCGGCTACAAGTGGAACATGGGCTGGATGCACGACACCTTGCGTTACTTCGGATACGATCCGGTCTATCGCCGCTATCACCAAAGCGACCTGACCTTCGGCCTCGTCTACGCCTTCAGCGAAAAGTTCGTGCTGCCGCTTTCGCACGACGAGGTCGTGCACGGAAAGCGTTCGCTGCTCGAAAAGATGCCGGGCGACCGGTGGCAGCGTTTCGCGAACCTGCGCACGCTGCTGGCTTTAACGTTCGCGCATCCTGGCAAGAAGCTGCTCTTCATGGGCGACGAGTTCGCCGTTGTTCGCGAATGGGACCACGATGCGCAGCTCGATTGGGGCTTGTTGAGCGACGAGCTGCACGCCGGGGTCGCGCGGCTGGTCCGCGACTGCAACCGCGTTTACCGTACGACTCCAGCCCTTTACGAGCTTGATTCGCAACCCGAGGGCTTCGAGTGGATTGACTTTGCCGATGCCGACGACAGCGTGCTGACGTTTTTGCGAAAGGGTCGCGGGAGCGAACTGGTCCTCGCCGTCGTAAACGCCACGCCGGTGGTGCGCTACGGCTACCGGATCGGCGTCCCGCAGGCCGGCACGTATCGCGAGACCATCAACACGGACTCGCACCACTACGGCGGCAGCAACGTCGGGAACGCCGGCGCGGTGGAGAGTGAAGACGTTCCGGCCCACGGCCGTCTCCACTCGGTCGTCTTGACGCTGCCGCCGTTAGCGGCGCTCGTGTTCACCTGCGCTCCGAGCGGCGACCGCGCATGATCGCGTCGAGGCGGGTCGCCGTGCTGCCGGGCCGCCCGTACCCGCTCGGCGCGACCTGGAACGGTGCCGGCGTCAACTTCGCGCTCTTTTCCGAGAACGCGGAGAAAGTCGATCTGTGTCTGTTCGATCCGCGCGGCCGGCGCGAGGTCGCGCGCATAGCGCTCCCGGAGTACACCGACTCCGTGTGGCACGGGTACCTGCCCGACGCGCGACCCGGCCTGCGGTACGGATACCGCGTCTACGGTCCGTACGACCCGGCCAACGGCCACCGCTTCAACCATCACAAGCTGTTGCTCGATCCGTACGCCGCGATGGTAACCGGCGGCGTGGTGTGGAGCGACGTGCACTTCGGCTATCGCGTCGGTTCGCCGCGCGCGGATCTCTCTTTCGACCGGCGCGACAACGCGGCCGGCATGCCGAAATGCGTCGTCGTCGACACCGCGTTCACGTGGGACAACGATCGCCGGCTGCACACGCGCTGGCACGACTTGACCGTCTATGAAATGCACGTGCGCGGCTACACGATAAAGCATCCAGGAGTCCCCCCCGAACTGCGCGGAACCTTCGCCGGGCTTTCATCGCCGGCCGTCATCGAGTACCTGTCGCGGCTCGGCGTCGCCGCGGTCGAGCTTTTGCCGGTCAACAACTTCGTCGACGACCGCCACCTGATCCAAAAGGGCCTGCGGAACTATTGGGGCTACAGCCCGATCTCGTTCTTCGCACCGGCTCCGCGGTATCTCTCGCGCCCCGATTTGGGCGAGTTCAAGACGATGATTTCGCGCCTGCACGACGCCGGCATCGAGATCATACTCGACGTCGTTTTCAACCATACCGCGGAGGGAAGCGAGCTCGGCCCGACGTTGAGCTTCCGGGGAATCGATAACAAGTCGTACTATCGCCTGGCTGCGGACGAGCGCTTTTACCAGGACTACACCGGCTGCGGCAACTCGCTAAACCTGGGGCATCCCAGCGTGCTCAAGATGGTCACCGATTCGCTGCGCTACTGGGTGAAGGAAATGCACGTCGACGGCTTTCGCTTCGACCTCGCGACGACGCTGGCGCGCGGCGACAGCCACGAGTTCAGCACGCAAAGCAATTTCCTCGCGTCGCTAGAACAAGATCCCCTCCTCTCGCGCGTCAAGCTCATCGCCGAACCCTGGGACCTCGGCCACGACGGCTATCGGGTCGGCGATTTTCCAGCCGGCTGGTCGGAATGGAACGACCGTTTCCGCGACGGCGTCCGCCGTTTTTGGCGCGGCGACGGGTCGATCACCGAGATGGCCACGCGGCTCACCGGCTCGAGCGATATTTTCGACCGGCGCGGCCGGCGGCCGCGCGCCAGCGTCAACTTCGTGACCGCTCACGACGGTTTCACGCTCAACGATCTCG
>JBDTDR010000212.1:0-20573 GCA_039922955.1 Candidatus Tumulicola sp. | reverse complement strand
GGGCGTTAGGCTGTAAATATGGCTGTAACACCCATTTTTTATGACCCTGGAATAAAGAGAAACCCCCGTAAAAGTCTTATTTTATGAGGGTTTCAAATGGCTCCGGATGTTGGACTCGAACCAACGACCCGCTGATTAACAGTCAGCTGCTCTACCAACTGAGCTAATCCGGAATGGTAGATTTTTGGGGATTTTTCGCTATTCTATCAGGCTCGGACCAAAATTTGGCCCACCGTTGGCCTACCTAAACGATCGATGAGGCCGCGACCGTCGTTCAACGGCTTCCACGACGCCCCTTCCAAACAGGCGTCGAAGGCTCGCCGCGGTGGCGGATGCCGCCTCGCTCGGTCAGGCCCTTTCCCCCTCGCAGGTGGCCTCGGAACGTCAACCTCGATGATACAATCGAATCGGGATGAAGATCGACTTTCTGTTCTTCACGGGATGCCCCAATAGTGCCCCAACCCTGCGGCGCTTGTTCGAAATGCTCGCTTCGGAAGACATCGTCGCTGAGGTCAACGAGATCGAGATAGCTGACGCTGCGTGGGCTGCGCGACACCGTTTCCTCGGCTCGCCGTCGATCCGCATCGACGGTGATGATATCGACCCTGCCGCCCGCGCACGCCGAACGTACGGCTTGATGTGCCGGACGTATCCCGGCGGAGCCGGTATCCCTCCGGTTGACATGATTCGGCGTGCCTTACGCGAGCATTTGGCGCAAGGCCGGAACCTTTAGTAGGGGTGCGACGCCTGGCGCCGGATCGTGACCGTTTGGTCGAGCTGCACGGTCGCCTGCGCGCCAGCCGGAACGCTGAAGTTCGTTTTGTTGTTCGCACCCAGGAGCGCACCGCCGATCAATCCGACCGCGCCGCCGCCGCTGCTGTGAAAGATCGTCTTCCCGATGGCGTTGCCGATCAGCATGCCCGCTAAAGCGCCGACTGCGGCCTTTCCGGCGGTCCCCGCCGTGCTCTTGTTGGCCGCGATGCTGGTGACGCTTCCGTGGAGCGCCGCGGTGTTGCCGCCGGCGAGCCGGAGGTACTCCGGGACGATGACGATCTCGGGGTTCCGCCCCTGGCCGGCTCGTTGCACCTTCGTCACGACGCCGCTGATCGTCGCACCCTGGAACGCGGGGTTTCCGCTGGGATACGGCGGGACGACCGTCATCGTGAATGGGTCGCCGACGTGCGCCGAACTCGTGTTCAGTTCTTGGTTGAGACGTCCGTTAATCACCGTGCCGTTGTAGAGCGTGACGGAACTCTGCGCCAGTGCGAACACCGTCGCGCCGGCAAAGGCCCCGGCCATCGCCAGCGCGGCCAGGCTATTGCGAATCTTCATGCGTACCTAAAATCTCCTTTGTGCAGGCTTTTCGCTGTGGACCCGGCGCGGCTACGGCGTCGTCAGGTCGCTCGTCAGTAGGATCGTAACCGGCGAGCCCGGTGGAATAACGATGTTTTGATTAGATTTCTGTGCGTAAACGTAGCCGCTCGTATTCCCCGCCGGCGGCGGCGAAACCGAGGGCGCCGCATCCTTTCGAAAATGCATTTGCCAAGCGATGGGTCCCGGCGTGACGGTGCCGTTGGGCATCGGAGGAAGCGAGAACTTGAGTGCTTCCTGCCTAGCGACCGCCGTATTGGTCTGGGTGACGTTCTTGCTCACGATGTTGGCGTGAATCGATCCGCGGGTTCCGTTCTTGAAACGAATGTAGTCAAGCATGAACCCGATCCGCGCGCGCGTCATCCCACCGGGTGCGGCGACGTCGGTAACGTGCCCGTGAATCGCCGCCCCGGCCAGCGCCGGTTGCGCCGGATCGTCGATGCGGAACGTAAAATCCTCACCGACCTTGAGGGTCGCGGAGTTCACGCCTTGCGCGAGCACGCAGAGAATTTTCGCCCCGCTCGGAACCGTCGCAGCTTGGGCGACCGCAACGCTGGCTAGGATGACGACGGCGACTGCCGCGGCCGCCGGAATCATCGCGGCGCGCATCGGTTTTAACATACGGGCTCCTTTAGCTTGCAAAGTTGGGAACGCGCAACGCTTCACCGGTAAAGGCGGTGGCCTTGCGCAGGGCTTCGACGCGATCGAGCCGCTCCCACGGCAGGTCCAAATCGGGCCGGCCGAAGTGGCCGTACGCCGCGATTTGCCGGTAGATCGGGCGGCGCAAGTTCAAGGAGTGGATGATCGCCGCTGGACGCAGGTCGAAAACGTCGAGCACCGCTTTGGCGATCGACTCCTCGTCGATTTTCGCCGTCCCGAAGGTCTCGACGAACACGTTCATGGGGCGGGCGACGCCGATCGCGTATGCGACCTGCACTTCGCAGCGATCGGCAAGGCCGGCCGCGACGACGTTCTTAGCGACCCAGCGGGCCGCATAGGCGGCCGAACGATCGACCTTCGTTGGATCTTTACCGGAGAACGCCCCGCCGCCATGGCGCGCCATGCCGCCGTAGGTGTCGGCAATAATTTTGCGACCCGTCAAACCGGCATCGCCCTTGGGCCCTCCGATCACAAAACGCCCGGTCGGGTTGACGTAGATGCGCGTGTTCCGATCGCGCAAGGTCGGGATTGCGTGATTGATCACTTTCTCGGTAACTTCGCTTCGAATCATTTCCAGTGGGATGTCGGGATCGTGCTGCGTCGATACGACGACGGCCTCGACGCGAACCGGCTTGTCGCCGTCGTACTCGACCGTCACCTGCGACTTACCGTCCGGGCGAAGGTAGGGAATATCGCCGTTCTTGCGCACTGCGGCGAGTTGGCGCGTAAGGTTGTGCGCGAGGACGATCGGTAACGGCATCAGTTCGACGGTTTCGCGACACGCGTAACCAAACATCATGCCTTGGTCGCCCGCACCCGTCAGCTCGAACTCGTCGTCCTGGCCGCCCTTGGCCTCCAGCGATTTGTCGACGCCCATCGCGATATCGGGAGACTGCTCGTCGATCGAGATGCTGACGCCGCAGGTCTCGGCGTCGAAGCCGACCGCCGATTTCGTATACCCGATCTCGCGGATCGTTTCGCGCACGACGCGCGGGATGTCGATATAGGTCTTGGTCGTAACTTCGCCGGCGAGGTGAATCTGGCCGGTGATCGCAAACGTTTCAATCGCGACGCGCGACTGCGGGTCGTCTTTGAGCAGGGCGTCGAGAACGGCGTCCGAAATCGCGTCGGCGACCTTGTCGGGGTGACCTTCGGTTACCGATTCGCTGGTGAAGAATCGTTTGTACGCCACGCTACGTTCCCTCCGACCACGACGCCATGTACTTCACTTGCTCGGGCGTGAGGACGTCGATGTCCACGCCCATCGAGGACAGCTTCAGCGTCGCGACTTCTTCGTCGATTTCGATCGGCACGTCGTAGACTTTCTTCTCGAGCGTTTTATGGTGCCGCGCTAAATAGGCAGCCGCCATGGCTTGATTGGCAAACGACATATCCATTACGGCCGCCGGATGGCCTTCACCGGCCGACAGGTTGACCAAACGTCCGTCGGCGAGGATGCAGATCTTGCGGCCATCGTGCAGTTCGAACTGTTCGACGAAGGTGCGCGGAGCGGTCGTGCCCTGGCTGATGCGTTTGAGGCCTTCGAGATCGAGTTCGTCGTTGAAATGCCCCGAGTTGCAGACGATCGCGCCGTCTTTCATCAGTCTGAAGTGCTCTTCGCGGATCACGTGATAGTTGCCGGTAACGGTCACGAAGATGTCGCCGATTTTGGCGGCGTCGGCGATCGGCATGACGCGGTAGCCGTCCATTTGGGCCTCGATCGCCTTGCGCGGGTCGACTTCGGTCACGACGACGTGCGCGCCCATCCCGGCGGCCCGCGACGCGATGCCACGCCCGCACCAGCCGTAGCCGGCCACGACGAGCGTACGACCGGCCAACAGCACGTTGGTCGCGCGGATAATCCCATCGAGGGTTGATTGACCCGTGCCGTAGCGATTGTCGAACATATGCTTGGTGAGCGCGTTGTTGACCGCCACCACCGGGTACGGAAGCACGCCGTCCCTTTGCATCGCCTTGAGCCGGATCACGCCGGTCGTGGTCTCTTCACAGCCGCCGATCATGTCGGCGAGCAAAGCGTTGTGCTTGGTGTAGATCGTCGTGACCAGGTCGCAACCGTCATCCATCGACATCTGCGGTTTGGACGCGATGACCGATTCGATGTGCGAATAGTAGGTATCGTTGTCTTCGCCTTTGATCGCGTACGTGGGAATGCCGTAATCGCACAGTGCCGCCGCCACGTCGTCCTGGGTCGAAAGCGGGTTACTCGCGCAAAGCGCGACCTGCGCGCCGCCGGTCTGGAGGGCGAGCATTAAATTTGCGGTTTCCGTCGTGACGTGCAGACACGCGCCGATACGCACGCCTTTGAGCGGCTTCTCGATTTCAAAGCGATCGCGAATTTGAGCCAGCACCGGCATGTACGCGGCGGCCCACGCAATGCGCGAGCGGCCGGCCTCCGCCATGCCGCGATCCTTGACGTCGCCGGCGGTTCGATCCAAAACGGGCACTCTTTTTACCTTTCCTAACCTATGCACGCGACGCCCCCAACGAGCCGAGGGTGCGTCCGTGGTCGCGTTCTTGGGTGCCGGGCACTTTCGGCACGAATCGTCCGACCTCCGCCGAAGCTCGCCCGTTTCGAGGGCGCGCTACCCTGCCCGGCTAACTGGAACGAACGTGGAAACGCTCGACCGGTACCTGGCGAATCTCGCCTCCGCGCAACCCGTGCCGGGCGGAGGCAGCGCGGCGGCGATCGTGGCCGCCTGCGGTGCAGCTTTGGTCGGAATGGTCGCTCGCATCTGCGAGCGGAATCCGAAATATGCCGGCTACGCCGATTTGACGGAGCGAATCGCCGACGCGAGCGACCGCCTGAGGCAACGACTCGAGACCGCGCGTGAGCGCGACGAGCGGGCCTTTGCGCGCGTCGTCGCGGCCCAGGGACTGCCCAAAGAAACCGCCGCGGAAAAGGCTGCGCGGGCGAACGCGCTGGAGTCGGCGCTGCGCGACGCCGCCGAAGCGCCGCTCGCGGCCGCCGCCCTCGCACTCGACGTCGTGCGCTTCGCGGCGCAGTTGTTGGTGGTCCCCAACAAACACCTGGCGAGCGACGTCGGATGCGCCGCCGAGTTTGGTTCTGCGGCGCTGACGGCCTGCGCGTATAACGTACGCGTCAACCATCGATATATGCGCGACGAAGCGACGATCGCGGATCAGGCCGCGGCCCTCGTACGATACGAAAGCGAAGGCTCGGAGCTGCTGACCCGCGTACGACGCCACGTTCGGGAAGCGTTAGCGGGTAAAACTCCTTAAGCGAAGATCTCGACGAGTTCGAGAAAGGGCGCGATATCGGCGTCGGCGACGTCGATGCCGACGCCCTTGGTGTGATAGCGGATGTCGTGAAAATCCATCCCCGCGGTCATTACCAAACCGTACTCGCGCGCCTTCGCACGAAATTCCGCCACGTCGCTCGCGTCGTGCAGCGGATAAAAGACTTCGAGCCCGCGCAAACCCTTGCCGGCCAGCTCGTCGATGAGGACCCGGTCTTTCAAACGCCCCGGATGCGCTAGGACCGGGATGCCGCCGGCTTCCGCAATCGTGTCGATCGCCTTTTGCGGCGTCGTATAGAGTTGCGCGACGTAGCCGGGTTTTCCGTGACCCAGAATGTCGCGAAAGGCCGTCGAGACGCTCGCGGTCATACCCGCCCGAACCAACGCCTTGGCGACGTGCGGCCGGCCGATGGAATCCGCCGCGTCGGACTCGCGGAGCACGTCTTCGATCTTGAGCCCGTAGCCGGCGCGGCGAAGCTGATCGACCATCGTCTGCGCGCGCATCCGGCGCTGTTTTTGGTTATATTCCAATAGTTCGTTGATCGGCGACGGCCCGAGCGGCACGTTATATCCGAGTACGTGCACTTCGTTTTCCCGCCACGTCGTATTGATCTCAATGCCGGTGATGTAGCGCGAGCCGGGCGGTACGTCGAACGCGCCGTACGCGCCCAGCGTGTCGTGATCCGAGATGCAGAACATTTCGACGGATCGCTCGCCCATGAAATCGGCGAGCGCTTGGGGACTCAACGTCCCGTCGCTCATATTGCTGTGCGAATGAAAGTCGACTCTAGGCAAGCGGCTCTCCTGCGGCGCTAAGGGGCGATTCTTCGGCGGCGGGCTGGGTTGGGGTTCGACGTTCCACGACGAGGGAGATTCCGGTGCGTTCGTTGTCGTCGATGGCCACGGTGATGAACGAGGGCGTGCAGACGACGTCGATTCCGCCGGATTTGAGATAGTTGCGCGCGATGGCGACCGCTTTGATCGCCTGATTGATCGCTCCCGCGCCGACCGCTTGCAGTTCGGCGCTGCGGCGTTCGCGAAGCGCCGCGGCAAGCGCGCCCGCAACGGCGTTGGGATTGCTCTTTGCAGAGACCTTCAGCGGGCCGTCGGCGCTCACGCCTACGCAATGCCTCGAAGAAAAATGCGTTTGATCTCGGTAGCTTTGCCGGAGCTCGTGTCGATCGTCACCACCGCCGCGCAGAACTGCTTGGTGCCGGTTTTTTGAACGTTGAACCGCTCGGAAAGGCCGGTGAGGAAGCGATCCATCACCGCACGCGACTCCATGCCGATCACGCCATCGGTCGGTCCGGTCATTCCGACGTCGGTGATGTAGCCGGTGCCCCCCGGGAAAATCTGTTCGTCGGAAGTTTGCACGTGCGTGTGCGTTCCGAAGACGCACGAAACGCGGCCGTCAAGGTAGCGGCCGAGCGCGACCTTCTCCGAGGTGGCTTCGGCGTGGACGTCCACGACGATCACCGGCGTTTTGCGGCGAAGGTCGTCGACCAGGGCGTCGGCACAGCGAAACGGGTCGTCGACCGGCGGCATGAACGTGCGCCCCATCAAGTTGAGGACGCCCACGGTGACCCCCTCGACGACGAACGTCCCGCTGCCGCGGCCCGGCGCGGACGGCGGATAGTTCGCCGGCCGGATCACCCGCTGCGACGATTCCAAATACTCTTTAAAGTCCCGCTTATCGAAAATGTGATTACCGCTGGTGATGAAATCCACTCCGCTGGCGAACATTTCGTCGGCGGTCTGCGCGGTTAAGCCGAAGCCGCCCGCGGCATTCTCTCCGTTGGCGAGACAGGCGTGGACGCGATGCTGCTCGCGTGCCAACGAGACGCAGCGTTTGAGCGTCTCGCGACCCGGGGAGCCGACGACGTCCCCGATGAGCAGCACGTTGATGGACGGAATAGCTATCGGCGAGCCGACGCCTTGGCTTTCTTCGCCGATTTCAAGAAGTATACGAGCACGCGCTTCTCTTCTCTAAATCCCACCAGACTCTTGGACTGTGCCGGATCGCGCAGCGCCTCGATGGCGTAGAGGGCGGCCTCGTCTTGAGCGACCGGATCGGCATCAAAGTGGTCGTCGGGCACCGGGTTGCGGACGAGCGCGTCGCCGAAACGCTCGCCGAAGAGCGCAACGTGGAGCTCCAGCTCTTCCTTCGTGAAGCTTTCTAGGTCACGGGTCACGTGGACGAACGTCATGGAGCGATCGCTTTCGCACTCGAACCGCAACGTCTCCGCCTCGTCGGCAGAAAGCGCGAGGAAGCTGCGGATGTGCTCTTCGATCGCCTCAGCCACCGCCGACTGCGCCTGGCGGTCGAGCCGCGCGCGCACTGCGAAGGTCAGCCGGATGGTGCGGTCGGCGGGCATCGAGCGGATGGAAGCAAGTTCCGGGAAGCGCACGAGCAGCGCGCAGACCAAACTCACCGTGTCGGCGTTTTCAACCAGCGTACGAGCGCTCATAGCGAGGACCAGCTGTTCATACGAAACTCCCATTCCCGCCGAGGTAACGAGCGGCCAGGTGCGGGGGTCACGACAGTACGACGCTCGCCCCAGGCCTCCCCGCGTCCCCATGTAGAAAGAACCCGGGTGACCCTCCGGGAGATTCCGGCCGCCCTGGCCCTGGGCTTGCTCGCTTCGCTGGCCGCGCATACGGTGCTCTACGGCGGGGAGCACGCGATGGGCGGCGCCTACCACGATCTGCTCCTCCAGGTCGCCGCCGCCGGCTCGGTCGGGTTTGTGGCGCTCCTGGGCACGTTCGCCCTAACCGGTTCGCATGGCCCGGCCGACGGCAGCATCCTGGGCGCCCGCCTAGCTTCCCGCCTTCCCGGCCTGGGCTCCCTCGCCGCTTCGGCCGCGATGTGGTTCGCGCTCGGCGAGCACGTGGAAGCCGCCCACTCGGGCACCGGCCTGCTGCTCACCGTCGTCGTCCTGGTCGCGGCGGCATGGTCGTTCTTAACGCTGGCGCACCGTGCCGTTCGGCTGCTCGCCAACGCGATCATCGCCATCGCTCGCTTACCGTTTGCCGCACGCACGCCCCTACGGGTGCGGCCGGCCCGGCGAGTCCCCATCGCGCGCCGCTCGCCCTTACTGCGGCGCCGTTTCGCGCGTCCTCCTCCGATCGCGAACGCCTGCGCGTAAATTTCGCGCTGATTTTCTCGTTCGCCCCATCGCTGCCAAGATCGCAGGAGCACCATGTCCCGACTTCACGCGGCACTTGCCGCCGTTTTCTTAGCATTCATCGTCGCCGTTCCGGCTTACGCGTCGACGGCCGGCCTGCTTCGCGGCACGATCACGGTCGACGGAAAACCCGCGCCCGCGGCCAGCGTCACGCTCGAAGGTGAGGGTTCGCGCTTCACAACCACCACCGATGCCAAGGGCCGGTACGTCTTTGCGCAGGTTCCCTTTGGATCGTACCGCGTCATCGCCCGAGCGACGGGCGCGCACGAAATCCAAGTCCTGATCACGGTATCGAGCGACGCGGTCGTCACCGTGGACGTTCCGCTATCGACGCAGCTCAAGCAAATCGCGCAGACGCTGGTCACGGCTCACGCCGGGGTCCAAGCGAACCCGCCTTCGGTTAGCCAGCTTAACCGTGCAGCGATCCAAGCGTCGCCCGTGCAGAACAGCCTCGACAAACTGATCGCCACGCTGCCCGGCGTCATTCCGTTCTCGTACAACGAGCCGGTGATCAACGGCTTCCACGGCGTCACCTACAACATCGACGGTGCGCCGTTGCCATTGGCCACGACGTCGAACTTCGCCGAAATCGTCGATCCCAAGAATATCGACTCGCTCGAAGTGCTGACCGGGGCGATCCCGGCGGAGTACGGCGGCGATCGCATGGGCGGCGTCGTCAACATCATCACGAACCGGCCGAGCGACCTTCCGGAGGGATTCTATGGGACCGTCACCGGCGGCTTGGGCAATCAGTCGCAAGGCATCGGCAGCCTGGACACGACGGCGCGGTTCGGATCGAGCGAGATGTTCTTCAATGCCAACACCCAAAGCACGGCGCGCGGCTTGGATTCTCCGACGTTCGACACGGTCCACAACGACTCGTCGCAGAGCGATCAGTTCCTGCGCTTGGTTACGCGGCTTAACACGCGCGCGACGCTTTCCTTCGACTATTCGAACCAACTCGCGCAGTTTCAGATTCCCATCAATACCGATCCGAACAACCCGTACGAGCCGATCTTCACGCCGGCCGGCACCGACGACGTGCAGCGCGAGTACGACCGATTCTCGCACCTTAGCTTCACCCAGACCTCGCGCGACGGAAACGGCATCGTCCAAATCACGCCGTGGTGGCGCTCGACGCGCGTCAACTACGACGGCGATCTGCCCAACGACGTGCTTGGCCTCACGCCGAACTTCGGCGGCGGAGACGCCACCCACAACGTCGGTTTGCTCTCCAACACCTATGCCGCCTACGTCGGTTTGCGTATGTCCGATTTCCGGGCAACCAAGAATCACGCGTGGAAAGTCGGCATCGACGCGAACCGTTCGGATCTCGCCGCCACCCAGGCGTTCGCGTGCTACTATCCCGATTGCCAGAACATGGGCACTCACGCGCAGCCCTACTATCTGATCGCATCGCCGAACCAGGCGCAGGCCGGGTCACAGATCGGCATCTACGCTCAGGACAAGTGGCAGCTCTCGAAATACGTTTCGCTCGACTACGGCGTGCGCTACGACCATTCGACCGGGTACACCGGCGGCTGGCAGTTCAGCCCGCGCGTGGGTGTAAACGTTTGGGACGGCGGGAAAAACACGTTTCACGCCTACTACGGACGTTTCTACGCCGCGCCGCTGCTCGAGGACGTGCGCCAAGACTGCGTCGTACTGCAAGGCTGCCCGAGCGTCCCCGTGTATAACCTGCAGCCCGAACGCGACGCCTACTACGAAACCGGGTGGGACCACGCATTCAATGCGAACTTCACCGGGTCGATCAACATCTTTCGCAAGAGCGTCGTCAACGTTCTCGACACGACTCAGCTCCTCAACACGCCGCTGTTTGCCGTTTTCAACAACGCGATCGGCACGGACAGCGGCGTGGAGCTACGCCTGAACGACAGGCTGCGCAACGGAAACTCCTGGTACTTCACCGGCACGGTCTCCGGATCGTACGCGGCCTGCGTCTCGGGATCGACGTTTCTCTTTCCGCCCAATCCGGCGAACCAATCCTGCGTGTCGCAGCTGGCACCCGAAGATCACGACGAGACGGTCGTCTCGAGCGCCGGATATACGTGGCGCTTCGGCGGCGCGCACCAGTGGTTCGCGACGCTCCAAGGAAACTACGGCAGCGGCTTCCCGGTGCAGTTCGAGAGTGCCGGCGCGAGCTTAAGCGGCCGGCTACCGGCGCACTCCACCTTCGACGTGGCGGCCGGACGTTCTCTGGCCCCCGGGCGGGCCAACGGCAACGGTGACCGCGGTCTCGGCGTCTCGCTGATCGTGACGAATATTCTCAATCACCAATATCCGATCAAGGTCGCCAACGGCTTCAACACCACCCAAATTGCCAACGCCCGCAACGTCCTGCTGCGCTTAACGACGCCGTTTTGACGAGCGCGGCGCGAGTCATGAAGGACTCCCGGCGAAGCCCGAGGGATTAGGGGGTTCTTCAGAATGTTCGATCTCGACCGCGGTACGATCATCGTCACGGGGGGTGCCGGCCTTATCGGCAGCGCCGTTATTTGGGCTTTGAACCGGCGGGGGATCGACGACATCCTGGTGGTCGACCGCCTCGACGGCTCGGAGAAGTGGAAGCACCTCGTGCCGCTGCGCTTCGCCGACTATATCGACGCCGACGAGTTCGAGGGGCGTGTGGCCGACGGCGAAGACTTTGGCGGCGTCGGAACGGTATTTCATCTCGGAGCTTGCTCGTCGACCACCGAAACCGACTCCGACTACCTCATGCGCAACAATTACGAGTACACGAAGAACCTCGCGCACTGGGCCGAGGAGAGCGCGGAGCGTTTCGTCTACGCGTCCTCCGCGGCGACGTACGGCGCTCTCGAGAAAGATCTCTCCGACGAAGCCGATCTAACGTCGCTCCGGCCGCTCAACATGTATGCCTACTCGAAGCACCTCTTCGATCTCTACGCCCGGCGCGCCGGGCTCGATGCAAGCATCTGCGGCGTGAAATATTTCAACGTCTTCGGCCCGAACGAAGACCATAAGGGCGAGATGCGCAGCCTGGTGCAAAAGGCTTACGAGCAGATCCGCGCCGACGGTAGCGTCAAGCTCTTCAAGAGTTACCGCCCGGAATTTGCCGACGGCGAGCAGCGGCGCGATTTCATCTACGTCAAGGACGCGGTTGACATGACCTTGCATCTCGCCGAATCGGGCGCTACCGGAGTTTTCAACGTCGGATCCGGCCGTGCGCAAACGTGGCTCGAACTCGTGCGACCGATCTTCCGCGCGTTAGAGCGTCCCGAACGCATCGAGTTCGTCGAGATGCCGGAGCGGTTGCGCGGAAAATATCAGTACTCCACGTGCGCCGCCACGAACCGCATGCTCGCGACCGGCTACGCCGCTCCCGTAATGCCGCTGGCCGACGCCGTCGCGGATTACGTCACGAACTATTTGGTTCCCGGGCGCCCGCTCGATCCGGCAGACGCGCCCGTCGCGCCGCCCCTTACCGCCACGTCTTCATAGAGAGGTTCGATTGTCACAACATTCTCGCGCCGAACGCCGCCGTCAGGCCCGCGGTTCCGGCCCCTCGGCTCCGCCGCCGCACCGCGACCCGATGATGACGGTCTACGTCGGCGTCGGCGTGCTAATTCTGTTGATAGTGCTGATCTTCGGGGGAATGCGGTGGCAGCAAAACCGCGCCGCGCAGCAAGCGATTGCAACGCCTTCGCCGGGACCCAACGCGAGCGCGAAACCGGTCGCGCTGACCGATGGCGGAACCATCGGCGTCAAACACTTTAAGGTCGGCAATGCGCCCACCGGCGGTACCGGCCAGCCCGTGGACGGCATCACGTGCTTGTCGCAGGAAGGTTCGCAGCTTCATATTCACGCGCACCTCGCCTTGTTCGATAACGGGAAGCAGATCCAAATTCCCCGCTTCATCGGGTTCGCGCCGAATCCGACTTTGCCCGGCGGCGGCTGTCTCTACTGGATCCACACGCACGACGCGAGCGGCATCATCCACGTCGAGTCGCCGGAAATCCGCGCGCCGCAAGGCGACGGCCGTTACACGCTCGGCATGCTCTTCGACATCTGGGGGCAACCGCTCGGCACCGACGGCATCGCCGGATTTACGGGCCCCGTAACCGCCTTCGTCAACGGCACCAAATACTCGGGCGACCTCCGCGCCATCCCACTCATGTCCCATCAGCAGATCACCCTCGAAGTCGGCATCCCCGTGGTGCCGCCGCCCAACTACGCCTTCCCGCCGCTGGATTGACCCTTCGACTACGCGCCTGCGGCGCTCCGCTCTGGGTGACACATGGCGGCGCTACTTTACGCGGACGATTGCCATCATGCCGCGATCCTCGTGGAAGAGCATGTGGCAGTGGAATACGAACGTTCCGCGCGGCACGTGACGAAAGTCGAGCAGCAGCTTGGTGATGCTCGGGCGCACCAGCGGATAGTTCGGATCGTGCGAATTTGGCAGAAGCTTGCCAACCGGGACGAGGGCGCTATCTTCGGTGAGCGGTACCCCGGCGGCGCTCTTCTCTTGTACGAACGACATCTGATGAATGTGAAATGCGTGGACTTCCATCGTCGCGTTGATTAAGTACCATTCTTCGACGGCGCCCGATTTCACGACGACGTCGTCGTTGGACGGCACGGTCGCGCCGGCAGCATACGACGGCCAAAACGGATGCTCGTGGAATCGCGGCGAGGTCGTGTCGGTAATATAGAACGCCGAATGCACCGGGGTCTTTCCATTTGCCGGAAAGCTGTATTCGGTAAAGGTGATCGCGCGGCGGCGCACGAGGTTTGGATGCGCTTTGGCGTACGCCACGAGCCGTGCGGCTGGGGTGTCCGCAACGGGCACCGGCGACGACGCGAGAATCGCCGGGCTAGCGGCACTCGACGCCGCTGCGGTAATGTGCACGAGGTCGTGGTGCATCTCGTAGAACGCATCCGCTCCGCCGCAAAAATGAGCGCTCGAAAGCGTCAGCATTTGGCCGGCTTTGACGGTGACCAGCACGTCGGCGCGGGCGAACGGCGGAAGCATCAACTCGGTCATGGGAAGGTACCCAGACAAAGGTTCGGCGGAGTCGCCATTTACGGGAGTTCCGTCGCGCGCTACCAGTTGCATCGGGATCGCGCGTCCGAGCGAGTCGGTTAGGCGCAACGCTTTGGGCGAATCCGAGGTCGCGTTCGCGATGCGCAGCAGCTGCGTCTGCTCGGCCGGTACGTCGAGCGACGCGGGAATGTCGGATCCGTCGATCGCCAGCATCGGTTCGGAGTCAATGCCGTTGCAGCCGTTGCGATCTTCTGAAATGGCGCCGATCGTCATCGGGTAGCTGAGCGGCCATGGGGGCGGATCGAAGGGATCGTACGCGACCGGTGCAGCCGGCGTCAACCCGCCCTCGTGCGTTGCCCCCACGACGCCGATAGCCGAATCGTCGGGGACGAACGCGTTGTCGAACCTAACGGGCAGGCGATATTTGAGAATGAGGACGTGCTCTGCCGAACGCGGAAGCTGCGGTGCGTCGGGCTCTACGATCCACGCTCCGGATAGCCCCAGCGCAACTTGCGTCTCGGACGCGCCGTGCACGTGAGGATGGTAAAGATACGTACCGGGCGGCTGAGAGCGCGGGATCGTGACGCGGTATTCACACGCGTGCATCGGCGTGCTGAGCGTCGAAAGAAACACGTCTTCTTCTTCAGCCGGACCGATGAAGCCGTGCAGGTGAAGGTTCGTGTCGATCGGTTTCATCGAAAGATAGCGGTCGTCGATGGTGTGATTGAGATAGCCGGCGTAGTGCGCGACGGGCGCGCCCGACATCGGCATCGACATCGGCATGCACTTTGGGATCGCACTTGACGAAACGTCTTCTCCCGCGCTTTGCGAAGCAATATCGTTGACGACCCGTAATGCAAAATGCTCGCCGCGGTGAACTCGCAGCGTCGGAGCGATCGTCCAAACGGTGTCGTCCCAGCGATAGCGATAGCAAAATCGTTTGCCGGCTCGATGGACGGCCAGAATCAGCTCGTGCTCGCCGCTGGCATCGAGCGGAAGTGCCGAAAGGTCGACGTTCGGCGGTTCCACGATATTGGCCGACGACCGGGGGCCGTCGCAGGCCGAACGCTGCCCGGCATGCCGCGGGACCGCCGCCGATAGCGGCGGCGTAGCGGAAAGCGCCAGGCTGGCCGCAAGCAGCGTAAGAGCGCCAACTACCGACGAGAACGCAAATGGACGCGAGCGGTTAGACATACGCCTCCCGACCTGTGTGGAACCCGCCAGTACGGGTGCATGATTGAGCCAAGCAGGCGCTCGTACCTGCCTGGGCCCCTTCGACTACGCGCCTGCGGCGCTTCGCTCTGGGTGACACATGGCGGCGCTTCGCTCTGGGTGACACACCGGACACGTAGCCGGTTAGCGGAGCGTTTTTTGGATGGCTGCGGCCAGATCGTAGTATGAAACCTCGCCGCTGTTGACATAGGCGATGCTTTTGTCTTTGCCGATGATGACGATCGTTGGGAAGCCGCCTTGGAGATAGCTGCCGGCGACGCCGAGCGTGGCATCGTACGCGACCGGATATTGAGCGTTGAAACGCTGCTCCCAGTTGAGAACGTCGAGCTGCGAAGCGGGCGACGTGCCGTCGATCGCCGTGTCGCTGCCGGAGACCGCGACGAAGTTAACCTCCGACTTGTATTTTTGGTAGAGCCTGTCGACCACGGCGGTCTCGCGCTGGCAGTGCGGGCACCACGTCGCAAAGACTTCCAAGAAAACCGGCTTGTCCGTCTTCGCGAGGTCGAAGAGCCCGGCCGTCGTTGAGACGACGAAATCCGGGGCGGGCTGCCCAACCTGCGCCTTGCCGGCGGCGAGCGGCTGCGACGCCGTTTGCAGCCGATGCGACGGCCACCAAGCGTACGCGACAATGGCGGCTATCGCGATAATCGCGACGATCGCGACCGACACGATCGCGAGTTGGCGCTGGTTCATACGGAACGGAGTTTCCGATCGATGGCGAGGGCGCCGGGGGCGCCGTAGGCGATGAAGGCGCTCGCGAGCGCCAGCCCGAGGTCGAACGCCACGTGCGGCCAGTCCGCGACGGCCGAATCGTTCGGGCCGAAGCAGCCGCAGCCCGCCGGTATGTGGCGCAGCACGGCCGAGGCCACCGCCGCTGCGTAGACGACGAACTGGGCGCACGCGACGATTGCCGCGACCCGAGCAAACAGCCCCACGATGAGGTAGCCGCCGAGCAGCACCTCCAGGTAGGGAAGCGCCAGGGCGAGTGGACCGATCGCGAGGGGTGCAAGTAGCCGGAACCCGGCAATCGCCGCCGCCAGCTCGACGGGGTGGCCGATTTTGAGCGATCCGGCCACGACCAGCAACCCGCCCACGACGATCCGAATCACGAACACGGTAGCGTTCATCGCGCCTTTCGTTGCGCCCACGGACTTGCGATGACCTTCCCGCTCGGGACCTGCTAGAAGTTTGTGCAACCGGCTAGAGATGAATGCAGTATTTCTCCTCAGCCGCGCGGCGTACCATGGAGCTATGTCCAGTCTCTGTCGTTTGCTTTGCGTAACCGCGTTGATCGCGGCGGTCGCCGGCTGCGGCACCCGAGACGAGAGCGCCCCCGACTTCACGCTGGTGAGCGACGCCGGCCAGTCATGGACCCTGTCCGCGCACCGCGGCCGCCCCGTGCTCCTGACTTTCGGTTTTACGCACTGCTCGGACACGTGCCCGGCCACGCTCGCAAAACTCGCGCACCTCTGCCGGCACGCGCTTGGAACGCGCGGCGCCGGCATCGAAGTCGTGATGGTCACCGTCGATCCGCGGCGCGACACGCCGCCGGTATTGCATGCGTTCGTATCGCGCTTTGACGGTCCGATCGTCGGCTTGACCGGCAGCCCCGCGCAGATCGAGGCGGTCGAAGCAGCCTACCACGTGTGGGCCCAGTCGGTTCCGGGACGGCGCGGACAGCCCAACTACGACGTGGCCCACAGTACGTCGATTTACCTGATCGATGCCGGCGGCCGCGTTCGCGGCCTTCGTGACGACGACGATCCGGAAGCGGCAATCGCTCGGGCCGTGCGCGACATGGTGAGCTGATCCGATGCTGCACGCCGTAGTAGCCGCAGCCGCCGCGGCCACGCTCTTGGTCGTACCCGTGCACGGCGTCGTCCTCGAGCGTCTGCCGGGCGGGGACGCGATCGTGCGCACGGATGCGACGCCGCGCATGCTTCCGGCTGCGATTCGGCGCTATCGCTTTCACCCCGCCGCGGCACTCGCCGGCGGTACTGGTGTCGACGCGTTTTTGGACCGCTCGACCAACCCGTGGACCTTACGCGAAGCCGTAACGGCAGCGCCGTTTTCGCCCGGTGTTCCCGAGCCCGGCCGAGTGATTCCGGTGGAACTGGGAAGCCCGCTGCCGGCTGCCCGGCTCGTCGATCAAGACGGGCGCATCGTCGAACTCGACCGCGCGTTTCGCGGAAGAACCACGCTCCTCTCGTTCATCTTTACGCGCTGTCCGGATCGCACGCTATGCCCGGCGATCAGCGGCAAGTTCGCGTATCTGCAGGCGCACCTCGATCCACGCCGCTTCGCGCTCGTCGAGATAACGCTCGATCCGCCCTACGATTCGCCGGAGGTTTTGCGGCGCTACGCCGCTGCCTACGGCGCAAACCCGCACGTGTGGTCGCTGCTCACCGGTAAGGGATCGACCGTTGCGCATCTGCTCAACGCGTTTCGCATCAGCTCGCTGCGCGTCAGCACGGACAACTTTGTGCATGGCGATAAGCTCTACATCGTAACGTCGGAAGGCCGGATCGGCTACATCGCCGACACCGCGGGCTGGGATCCGGAGGCGGCGCTCGCACAGGCTCGATCGATTGCCGGTTTGTCCAGCAATCCGTTCGAGCGTTTCAAGCTGTCGCTGATCGCAAACGTCGTGGCCCTGTGCGGCGGCAGCCAGTTTGCCGGCATCGTCTTGCTCGAGCTGGCCCTCTTCTTCATCATCCTTCTGCTGGTCGCGGCGGCCCTGTGGTGGGTGGCCCGCGTCCTGTGGGCCCGGCCCTAGCTAGAGACCTTCCCGACGCTTGAAGGGCCGCCCGCACGGCTGGCGATACATGGCCGATAGCCTATGGCAGCACCGCGCAAACCCGTCGATCCCCCGACGCCCGAGCAGACGGCCTTTTTGGAGCGCGCCGTCGAACGGTACGGCAAGGCAACCTACAACTTCGCTTACCGCCTGACGCGCAACGAAGCCGACGCTCGCGATCTGACGCAAGAGGCGTTTATTCGCGTCTATCGCTCCTGGAGGAGCTTCAAACCGGGGACGTCCTTCCTCTCGTGGATCTATCGAATCGTCACGAACCTGCAGCGCGACGAACTTCGGCGGCAAAAAGGACGTTATCTAGTAGAGATTCTCCAAGACAACGAGCCTCGAGCATTTGCCGGCAACCGGCCGCTGGCGGAGGACCCGATTGGCGACTACGTCGAGGGTCACTTCAGCGAGCCGGTGTCCAAAGCACTCGAGGCCCTTTCCGCGGAACAGCGGCAAATCGTGGTGCTCGCCGACATCGAGGAGTGCAGCTATCAAGAAATTGCGGAAATCGTCGGCTGTTCGATCGGCACGGTGCGGTCGCGACTGCATCGTGCTCGCGGCCAGCTCCGTAGACTCGTCACCCGGCATTTGAAATCATCATGAATCACGCTCATCCGACCGTCGACCAGTTGATCGATTACGCCCATGGCGAGCTTTCTTCGCATGAAGGCGACGCCGTTCGCGCGCATCTTGCCGCGTGCCCGGCCTGCATCGAGGCGCACGACGCGCAGATCCGCCTCGGCGAACTGCTGCGCCAACACGCCCGATCCGAAGAACTCGAACTGCCGCCCGGCCTCGTGACGTCGATCTACGCACGGGCCGCCAGCGAGCCGCCGGCGCCGGCGTGGTGGACGCCCCTGGCGTCGGCCCTGCGTCCGGCCCTGGCGGTTCCGATCGCCGCCGCGGTCGCTTTGGCCATATACTTTGCATCGGCAGGCTGGCACACGAACGTGAGGACCGATGCGACCGATGCCGCGTACTACATGGAAAATCACGCAGCGCTCGCGACCACGGTGCCGTTTGAAGGTGACGCCGTTCCCACCGTGCTGACTTCCGACCAAGCGGCACCATGAAGCCCTTCAGCGTCGTCGCCGGAGCCGCCGCGCTCGCCGCGAGCCTTTCGCTGGTGAGCGCAGCCCCGATTGACGAACCCGCCGATGGTTTGGTGTTCGACGCGATGACGGCGCCGGCGACCGTGTCGTACGCGGGGACGGTTGAGGTTATGAGCGCTCGAAGCCGCGACTCCGAGACGTCGGTCTATCGCATCGAGCACCGCGCTCCTAGTCTCACGCAGCGCCTGTATATGTCGCCCCCCAAGCTGCGCGGCGATTCGGTCGTGAGCCGGGGCGAAACGAGTTTCTTCGTCGACGTTCGGCGGCACCGCATCGTGCAGACGCAGAACGATGCGGCGAACGACCAGATCGCGCGCGACGACAACTACCTGCTTCTGCGAGCAAACTATCGAGCCGTCAAACAATCGACGGGGTCGTTCGACGGTCGTCAAATCCGCACGGTGGTGCTGATCAACAAATACACCAACCGCGCGACCATGCTCGTGCGGATCGACGAACGCACCAAGCTCGTGCTCGACAAGCGGCAGTTCGCTTTGGATGGATCGCTCGTCAGCGAAACCCGCTTCCGGGACGTGCGCTACACGGCCGGCATTCCGGATGCCGACTTCAACGTTCCCAAAGAATTTGCCGTCGTGCGCGGACCGACGTTTGGCCAGCCGTCCAAGGACGTGGCCCAGGTCGTACGCAACGCCGGATTCGCCGCGCGCGGCCCGACGTTTCTGCCCGAGGGGTTCTCGCCCGTCGAAGGGCACGTGATCGACGTCAAGAGCGTCCCGACGCTGCACCTGCTCTATTCCGACGGCATCCGAACGGTGTCGCTCTTTGAGAACGCGGGCGCCGCAGGGCTTGACCTGCAACGCCTGCACCCGCAGCCCACCAGCATTTCCGGACGCGACGCCCAGTACGCCGAGCAGGGACCGACAACGCTGCTGACCTGGACGGACGGACCGCTTCATTGCGCGCTCGTCGGAGAACTCCGGCTCAACGAGCTGCAACGCATCGCCGCCTCCCTCGCTCCGTAACCAGCCGACTCGCGCGGAAAAACGAAGAGGCCCCCGCGTTTTGCGGAGGCCTCTCGGGTTTTTTCTACGCGATGACGACGCTTAGATTTTGATGTTCGCCGTCACGTAGAACTGGAACGGGGTCTTTTCCGAACCGGTCAGACTGTCTTGGTTATAGGCTCCAAAGAGCGGGAAGTACGGGTATTGGACCAACGGCTGAATGATTGAGCCGCTATGTCCCGGCGGGTTGTAGATATTTCCGACCGGAAATATCTCGCCCCCGTAGCCGCCTTGCGGAGTGACCGCATACGAACATACGTTGTGATTCGTGGTCGTCCAAGGAGCCGTCGTTCCGCCCCAGCAGGTGTTGAAGAGGTTCGCCAGCACGCCGGTTACCGATATGCGCGGGCTCACGTCGTAGGTGAGCTGGAGGTTCATCGCGAGCAGGTTCGGCTGCGTGAACGAACCGAGCGGATCGAAGACGCCGGTATACGTGTCGGGAACCGCCGCGAGGGCCGTCGGACAGGCCAGCGCGTCGTAGCGGCCACCGCCGTTGAACCCGGTGACGCCCGGTAGGACGGCGCTGCAGGCTGCCGGGTTAATGCCCGGATTGGTTTGCGGAATGCCGTACTTGCCGCCCGCAGCGAACGAGAACGACGGGGTCACGGCCCACTTGTCGTGCTTGTAGTTGAGGATCAGCGAGGCCGCGTACGGGACGCCGTACGCTGCGCCGCCGGATCCGATGCCGCCCGGGAAGATGTCGAACGTCGGGAACGCAAGTCCCGGATCGATCAACGGTTGCGGGTTGTTCCAGTATGGGTTACCGACGTCGGCGGCCGTGCAGTGGAAGACCGGCGTACCGCTGGTCGTGTAGCACGGGGCGGCCGCGACGGTCGCACCCGTGCCGTTGGTCGCGACGCCGCAGAGCGGAACGTGGTTCGGT
>JBDTDR010000211.1:0-8715 GCA_039922955.1 Candidatus Tumulicola sp. | reverse complement strand
GGGCGCGAACAGGCGTTCAAGCATGGCTAGAAGGTACGACGCCGCGCCGTAAAATCCACGCAGCGGCCAGCGCCGCCGCGGCGAGCACGATGAAGCCGTAACACAGGGCGAGTGCTTCGCGCACGCCCGAGGCCGAAAGGGTAACGTACAGTGCGACGGGCAGCGACGTCGGATGAAACGCAACGATGCTGGTCGCGCCGTATTCGCCGATCGCGCGCAGCCACGCAAACGTGATCCCGGCCCCGACGCTGCCGGCCGCGCTCGGCAGGGCGATCCGCGAGAAGATGCGCCATTCGCTCGCCCCCAGGGTGCGCGCCGCGTCTTCGTAGACCGGGTCGAGCGCGCTGAACGCCGCGGTTGCCGCAATCGCCACGAACGAGCCGGAAACGAAGAACTCCGCCACGCCGACCCCGAGCAGAGAATCGGGAACGATCAAACCGTGCGCGGCGAGCCATTGCCCCAGCGGCGAGCGGATGCCGAAAACGTAGATCAGCATCAGGCCCGATGCGACCGGCGGAAATGCCAGCGGCAGCGCTAGGAGGAAAATGGCGGCCGCTCGCAGCCGCGGCCCTACGCGTGAAAAATAGTAGCCGGCCGGAACGCCGAGAAGCGTCGCCGCCAGCGTGGCGCCCAGCGATGCGATAAGCGAGACGCGAAGCGCGTCTCGGCCGGCGGCATTGAAGGTTAACGCCGCCTCGTGCGGCGACATCGACGTCAGCACCGCGGCCACCGGGCCGACCACCACCGCGAGCAGGAGCACTGCGGCCACGGGAAAGAGGGGGCTCGGAAATGGACGCGGCATCATCATCGCTTCGGCTTCGCTCCCGCTTCATGCCTCGTCTGCCGGCGACGTGCGGCGCCCTTGTCTAAGAATCGCCCAGTCCCGATGGAGACGCTTGATTCGTGACTGCCGCCTTAAAGATCGCCTTCGTCGCGCTGAGTTTATCGCTGGATGTTTTTGCGGTCAGCATCGGCGTCGGCGTTCGCGGCGTCGCACCGGGCGTCAAGTGGCGGATCGGGCTGGCGTTCGCGTGCGCCGAGGTCAGCATGAATCTCGTCGGCGCCGGCCTCGGCCTGGCCGCGGGAAGATTTCTCGGTGACATCGCGGGCTACATCGGGTTCGTCGCGCTGATCGCCTTGGGCCTCTACATGATGAAAGAGAGCCGCAGCGAGTTCTCCGAAGCCTCAAAGCTGGATTTGTCGAAGGGCTGGGGCTTGGCGGTGGCGTCGCTGTCGATCAGCCTGGACTCCCTCGGCATCGGATTCTCAATTTTGTACATTGGCGTGCCGCTACCGATCTCGCTCATCGTCATCGGAATCGTTTCGGTGTGCTCCACGGCCGCCGGCCTAGCTCTCGGCGGACGCTTGGGAGCCTTCGCCGAGCGCTATGCCGCACTTCTCGGCGGGCTGTTGCTGACACTGACCGGCCTCGCATTCACCGCGCTCAAGATATTCCGCATCGGCTAACCCGCCGCTCGGGATGACAAGGTTTCAACCCGAACGAACTGCGCCTCATGAGGGTTGGGCTCGCGATTTTCGATCTCGCGCGCGCTGCGGGCGCGGCTTCGATTTTCGTCGTCGGTATCGGGAAGAACGTCGGCAAGACCGTGACGACGCGCGCCGTGTACGAGGCCGCCCACGCGTCGGGGCTGCGCGTCGGGATCACCTCGGTGGGTCGCGACGGCGAAGCCGTCGATGCCGGCGACGCGCAGCCGAAGCCGCGGCTCTTCCTGCGCCCGGGAACGACCATCGCCACGGCTCGCGAGGCGCTGCCGCGCTCTCCGGCCGCCGAAATACTGGATCTCTCGTCGCTGCAGACCGCCGCGGGGCCGCTTGTGTACGCCCGGGTCAGGCACGGCGCGTTCTACGAACTCGTCGGTCCACCGACCGCTTCGGGCATGCGCGAGGCGGTCGCGGCGTTGCGCTCGCGCGCCGACGTGACGATCGTTGACGGCGCGATCGACCGGGTTGCGGCCTTGGCGGGAGGCGAGTCCGCGATCGTCGTCGCGGGCGGAGCTTCGGCGGCCGGTACGATGCAGGAAGCCGTCGACGCGATGCGTGCGCTGGTGGAGCGGCTCACCGTCGCGCGCTACGATCCGCGCGACGATGCCGTGCGGATCGACGGTGCCCTGACGCCGGCGCGCGCTGCCGGGTTGATCGGCGCGCACGAGTCCCGTCAAATCGTGGTTCGCGATCCCACCCAGATCGCGCTGGCGGGTAAAGCGGCCTCGCATGCGTTCGCGCGGCTGCGCATCCGCTGCGAACGGCCTTTGCACGTGATTGCGGCGACGGTCGCGTCGATCGGGCGCGAACGGACCTTCGAACCGCGCGCCTTTGCGCGCGCGGTTGCCGATGCGACCGGGCTGCCGACGTTCGACGTCTACGCCGGAGAGCGCGCCGCGTGAAGACGGAATCGCTGCTCGACGCCGCGAGCGCGCAGGCATTGGCATTCGCGTGGCTCGCGAACGCCGTGCGGCCGGTGAGCGAGTACGGCGAGCGCGTATTCGCCGACCTCCGGCCGTTCAAGCCGGGTGAAGAAGCTGCGGCGTCGGCGCGCGCGCAGCGAATCGCGGGCGTGGCCGCGACCTTCGACTCGGCGCGTCTGGACGCGGTTCGTGACGCGCTGCGGGGTGCCCCCGATGCGGTCGGCGCGATCGCGCGTGCGTCGATGGGCGACGTGCTCGCCGACGCAAACTTTCTCGAGCTGCAGCGCTTCTGCGATGCGATCGCGCGGGTCGACTCGCTCGGGGCGGGGGTGCCGGGCATCGAGCCGGTTGCTAACGACGCGGTGCGAGCGGCAGGCCGTGCGCTCGAGCCGGGGCGCAGCGGGAAGTTCGGCTTCTATCTGGCCGACGCGTTCGACGGCCGCTTGGCGGCGGAGCGTGCCGAACTGGCGCGGGCGCAAGCCGAGTTCGATGCGGCGCGCGGCCGGGCGTACGCGAAGGTCGGTCGGCAGCTCGGGCGCGACGACTTCGGCGAGGAGTTCATCGTGATGCGCGCCGACCTTCGCGGATCGGTGCCGGTGGGCGTGCGGGTGCTTCGGGAGGCCCCGACGTACCTGCTGTGCGCGCTCGAGTTCGACTCCGCGACGCTGGCCGCGCTGGAACGCCGCGACGCCGCCGCCGACGCCGCCGCCGTTGCGGAAGAAGCGGTTCGTGCCGCGCTCTGCGCGGTCGTGCGCCGGTACGCCGCACAACTCGACGCGGCTGCGGTTGCGCTTGGCGAACTCGACGTGCTCGCGGCCGCCGCCGCATTCACCCGGAAGCATCGCTGCAGCGTAGCCGACGTCGTCGGCGAACCGGCGCTCGCGTTCGAAGGCGGCCGATTTCTTCCGCTGGAAATCGAACTCGGCGCCGAAGGCCGCGCGTTTGCCCCGATCGACGTCGAACTGCACGACACGGCCGTGCTTACCGGCCCGAACATGGGCGGAAAAAGCGTGTGCCTGCGCACGTGCGGCTTGATTGCGGTGTGCGCGGCGTTCGGGTTGCCGGTTCCCGCCGACCGCGCGCGGACGAGCCTCTTCGAAGAAATCGCGTGGCTTGGAATCGGCAGCGATGAAGACCAGCTCGGGGGCTTGCTGTCGTCGTTTGCCAAGGAGGTCGTGCGCCTGCGTGAGGTCCTGGAGCGCGACGCTGCGCGCCTGTTCGTCATGGTCGACGAGTTTGCACGGACGACCACGCCGCTCGAGGGGAAGGCGCTGGTGGTTGCGCTGCTCGAGCGATTGCGGGAACGCGCGGCGTGCGGCTTGGTCGCCACGCACTTAGCCGGGGTGGCTCGCGAAGCGGGCGCGCGCCACTTTGCTGTGCGTGGTCTGCGCGGGATTCCGCGGCGCCCGCCGGCGGGAGGCCTGCAGGCGGCGCTGGCCGCGCTCGCCGCGTCGATGGATTATACGATCGCCGAAGTCGGCGACGATGCCGCGGCGGGCACCGACGCGCTCGCGCTAGCGGCGCTGCTGGGGCTGGATGCGGGGCTGGTCGGGGCGGCCTACCGGCACCTGGGCGCCGAGGCGCCTCCGCCGGGGGGCCAAGAGTAGCGCGGGGCGCGGCGCTAGAAGACGCCCGCATGCAGCCGTTGATCATCACTTGCGCCCCGGTCGGCGCGGAAATCACGCTCGACCAGACGCCGCATCTGCCGCATACGCCGCCGCTGCTCGCACAAACCGCTCGAGCGGTGCGCGAGGCTGGGGGAGCGATCGTGCACGTCCACTGCCGTAACGACGACGGCACGAACACCCACGACGTCGAGCGATTCCGCGAAGCGTTCGAAGCGATCCGCGCGCAAACCGACATCATCGTGCAGTTCTCGACCGGCGGCGCGATCGGGATGACACCCGACGAGCGCGCCGGCGTGCTGCAGCTCCGGCCGGAAATGGCAACGCTGACCTGCGGAAGCGTCAACTTCGGCGACGACATCTTCGAAAACAGCTTTCCAATCATGCGCGCGATCCTGCAGAAGATGCATGAGTTCGGCGTGCGCCCCGAGTTGGAGATTTTCGATAAAGGGCATTTGGCCAACGCCCGTCGTCTCGCGCGGGAAGGTCTGCTGACGTTTCCGCAGCACGTCGATCTGGTGCTGGGCGTTCCCGGCGCGCTGGAAGCGACGGTTGCGAACCTGTGCGATCTCGTCGCCGACGTACCGGCCGGCTGCACCTGGTCGGTCGCGGGCGTGGGACGGCAGCAGCTTCCCATGGCCATGGCGGCGATCGCGATGGGCGGTCACGTGCGCGTCGGGCTGGAGGACAATCTGTATTACAGCCAGGGCCGGCTGGCGCGCAACGAGGAGCTGGTCGCCCGAGTCGCGCGGATCGCGCACGAGGCGGGACGCCCGGTTGCCACGCCCGACCAAGCTCGCGAAATCCTCGGCCTTCGCCGGCTTACCGCCGCCTAGCCGCACCCGGCTAATTCCGCGCGGGGCGGCGTGGAAGGCATTTTCGCGCGGGCTGCTAACAGCAGGAGCTTGTTGCACGACCTCGTTTTTTAACCGCGGCGGAGGACGCTTTAGCTGTTCACCTACGTAGTCCGCCGGACGCTGCAGTCGGTTCCATTGCTGCTGCTGATCTCGGTTATACTGTACGCGATTCTTTATAATATGCCGGGTGGGCCGCTCGCGCCGTACCTCTCGAACCCGCACATCACGCCGGCCGACATCGAACGCCTCAAGCATAACTTAGGCATGGACCAGCCGGTCCCGGTTCAATATTTGAAGTGGCTCGGGCACGTTCTTACCGGCGACATGGGCTATTCGACCAGCAACTCCGAGCCCGTCTTTCAAGCCATCCTCGAGCGCATCCCCGCGACGCTCGAGCTGATGCTCACGGCATTCATCCTATCGGTCGTCGTCGGGGTCGCGGCCGGCATCGTCTCGGCGGTCTACCCCTACACGTTGGTCGACTACTCGATTACGACGCTGGCCTTCTTCGGACAGTCCATGCCGGTGTTTTGGTTTGCGCTGATGATGCAGCTGGCATTTGCGGTTCACGGCGTGCCGTTGCCGTTCGGATACCAGATCCAGCTGCCGTCGGCCGGCATCTCGAGCAACGACACGTTCGATCTGAGCGACCGGCTGTCGCACTTAGTGCTTCCCACGATCGTGCTCTCGCTGTTGTCGCTGGCGCTCTACAGCCGATTTATGCGTTCGTCGCTGCTGGAAGTTCTGGGCACCGATTACATCCGAACGGCCGCCGCTAAAGGGCTGAGTTTTCGGACGATCCTCTTTAAGCACGGCCTCAAGAACGCCATGATTCCGGTGGTGACCATCCTGGCGCTGTCGCTGCCGGGAATCGTCAGCGGCGCGATCATCACCGAGACGATCTTTGCGTGGCCCGGAACCGGGCGGCTCTTCTATAACGCCCTCCTGCAGAGCGACATCGCCCTGCTGATGGGCTACCTGATCATCGTCGCGTTCCTGGTCGTTTTTTCCAACTTACTCGCCGACGTGATTTACGCATGGCTCGATCCGCGCGTGAAGTACGACTGAGGCCGCGAACATGTCCGCAACCATTCCGGTGCCGTCCGCCGCTGTCGATGAAGACCAGCACGTAACGAAGGTCACGTTCTGGACCCGCCTGCGCCGGCACAAGCTCGCCATCGCCGGCCTGATCGTGCTGGTGTTGATGGTTTCGGCCGCCGTCTTCGCGTCCCAACTCGCGCCGATCGATCCCAACGCGATCGACAACGTTCACTGGCAAGGCACGCCGCTGCCGCCCTGCTTCCAGGATGCGTCGCAGTGCGGCGGTCATATCCTGGGCACCGACGAGGTCGGGCGCGACCTCCTCTCACGGCTGCTTTTCGGCGCGCGGATCTCGCTCATGGTGGGGCTGTTCGCCGTGCTCATGGAGGTCGTGATTGGCTCCGTGCTGGGCGCGATTTCGGGGTACTACGGCGGCTGGACCGATTGGATCATCATGCGCGTCACCGACGTCTTCCTGTCGATCCCGCTGCTGCCGCTGCTTCTCGTGCTGACCGCGATCGTGGCCGCCAGCTCCTCGAAGGCATCGCTCAATTTCGGGGTCATCGTCCTGATCATCGGCGCGCTCTCCTGGATGGGCGTCGCTCGACTGGTCCGCGCGTCGTTCCTGAGCCTGCGCGAGCGCGAGTTTGCCGAGGCCGCGCGGGCGGTCGGCAACAACGACGCGCGGATCATCTTTCGCCACCTGCTGCCCAACGCGGTGGCGCCGATCGTGGTTCAGGCCACTCTCGATGTGGCCGGCGTCATCGTGCTGGAATCGACGCTGTCGTTTCTGGGTCTGGGCATCCAGCCGCCGACCGCCTCCTGGGGCAACATGCTCTCTAACGCCCAGTCGAATCTTCAGACCGCCTGGTGGGCGGCGGTTTTCCCCGGTCTCTGCATCCTGGTGACGGTGCTCGCTATCAACTACATGGGCGACGGCCTGCGGGACGCGCTTGACCCGAACATGCAGTAGGAGCTAGACTACCCGGGGTCCTTGAGCCCTGTTTGCGCAAGTGGCGGAATTGGTAGACGCACTAGCTTGAGGGGCTAGCGGGGGCAACCTCGTGCAGGTTCAAGTCCTGTCTTGCGCATGAACTCGGTTTTGTTCGTTCTTTGACTCGGGGCCCGGAGATCTCGTGCTACGCTGGCTCCCGGCCCGATGGACCGATTATTCTTCTCTCTGAAACAGTGGTCCAGCCCGCCGCGTAGAGCTAGGCAGATGGTGCCGATGGAGCTTCTAACGTGTGGTTGACGCGCTTTGCTATTACTCGGCCGGTGATCACCGCGATGGTGTTCATCGCGCTGGCCATTTTCGGGATGATCGCCTTTTCGAAGATCGGCCGCAGCAACGATCCGCCGGGTACGGCGTTTCCGATCGTGATCGTTTTCGCCGGCTATCCGGGCGCTTCGCCGCAAGAGATGGAGCGCCTGATCGTCAAGCCGATCGAAGACCAGCTCGACACGCTCGACGGTCTCGACCAGCTTACCGCGACCGCCCAGGAAGGTTCGGCGTCGGTCGGCGTGCAGTTCAAGCTCGGGACCGACCTCAACATCGCGGCGATCAACGTGCAGAGCGCGGTCGACACGGCTCGCGTGTACCTGCCTACCGACCTGGATCCGCCCGAGGTCATTAAGAACGGCGCCGACGAGCCGCTGCTCGACATCGCCGTCAGTTCGCACTCGCTGTCGCCGACCGCGCTGGCCGACGTGGTCAACAACCGCGTGCAGCCGCTGCTCAAAGCGATTCCGAACGTGCAGGGCGTCGACGTGTTCGGTGCCGCCGACCGCGAGTTCCACGTCGAGCCGATTCCCGCCAAGCTGCTCGGCAGCGGCGCGACCCTGCGCGACGTCTTCGGCGCAGTCGCCGCCAACAATGCCAACCTCCCCGGCGGCATTCTGCGACAACCCACGCAGGAGACCAGCGTTTCGGTCCACTCCGAAATCAACACCGCGCAGGATCTACTGAACATTCCGCTCCCGGTGCCCGGTACGTCCTCAAAAGCGATGAGAATCGGCGACGTCGCCGACGCGTACGACGGCCACGTCGAGCCGACCTCGATCTCGCACTACAACGGATTGCCGCGGCTGTACGTCAGTCTTAGCCGCAACATCAATGCCGACGAGATCACGTCGACGAAGGTTGCGCGCGAACGCATCAAAGCGATCGAGGCCCAGTTCCCGGCGCTCTCTTTCCACGAAATCGAAGCGCCCGCGGATTACACCCAGAAGTCGCTCAACGGCGTCTGGCAGTCGCTCTTCGAGGGCGTCATCTTGACGATGATCGTGATGATGCTGTTCCTGCATCTTTGGCGCAACGCCGTCGTCGTCATGATTTCGATCCCGACGTCGATTCTCTCCACCTTCATTTTAATGAACATGTTCGGGTTCCACCTCGACTCGATGTCGCTGATGGGGCTCTCGTTGATCATCGGTATCTTGGTCGACGACTCGATCGTCGTGCTCGAAAACATTACGCGACATCGCGATCTGGGCGAAGACCCGGTCGACGCTGCGATCAACGGCCGCAGCGAAATCGGCGGCGCCGCCGTCGCGATTACGATGGTCGACGTCGTCGTCTTTCTACCGATCGCGTTTTTGCCGGGAATCGTCGGGCAATACCTTAAGGAGTTCGGCGCCGTTATCGTTATCGCGACGCTCTTTTCGCTGTTCGTTTCCTTTACGCTTACGCCGCTGCTGGCGGCCAAATGGAGCGTCCTGCAGCGTTCGCTGGCCCGACCCCAATGGCTGGACTGGCTGGGGCGCTGG
>JBDTDR010000210.1:0-5396 GCA_039922955.1 Candidatus Tumulicola sp. | reverse complement strand
GGTCGTTCCGCCGCCGATGTCGAGCATCACGACGCCGACCTGTTTTTCTTCCGGCTGAAGCGTTGCGGCCGAGCTGGCAAGCGGCTCGAAGACCAGGCCGGCCGCTTCGAGCCCAGCCCGGTGCACGCACTTGAGCACGTTGGTAATGAAACTTGAGCCCCCGGTGACGATATGCGTGTCGACCTCGAGCCGGCCGCCGGCCATTCCAACCGGGTCGTCCACGCCTTCCTGGCCGTCGACGGTGAAAAAGCGCGGCAGGGCGTGAATGATCTGCCGGTCGCCGGGCAGGTTGATGATCTTGCTCGCGTCGATCACGCGGCGGACGTCGGTCGGCGACACTTCGCGATCGTCGCCGGACACGGCTACGACGGCCCGGTTGTTGGTGCTGCGGATGTGATCGCCCGTAATTCCGACGAAAACGTCGCCGACGTGAATGCCCGCCATTCGTTCGGCCTTCTCGGTGGCGGCCTCAATCGACTTGATCGTCTCCTCCAGGTCGACCACCACGCCCTTGCGCATCCCCAGCGACGGGGCTTCGCCGACGCCGACGACTTCGAGCCCGTTGGGACCGTCCAGCGCGACGACCGCGCACGTCTTGGTCGTCCCGATATCGAGTCCACAGACGGTCTCGTGCTTCATCCGCGGATCACCTGTACTCCATCACCGGCATAACCACGACATATTGGGGCCTCTTAGAGGAATCCCTACTACGGATAGGGCCATCTGAAATGCGATTCGCTTGGGTTGGCGGGCTCGCGCCCAACTCCTTGGGGACAAGGTGCGAACAGCCTGCGAACAACGTGCGGACAACCTGTGGATGGCATTTCCGCGCACCGCCCGGAAGCGAAATCGGGCGGCGCGGCCCGCAGGTGCGGCGGACACCGGCGGAGCATCAAGGCGCATCCGAAGCGCTCGGCAGCCGGGTGAGTGCCAGGAGCCGCGGGATTTTGGCCCATTAACCGCTACGAAACGTACGCCGTTAGCATTTGGAGTTATCCGTTCGTGTTATCTTTCAATCCTAAGATCTCGACGCTCGCGTTTGCGCTCGCCCTCGCGTCGCTCGCACCGCTCGCTGCCGCAGCCTCCATGGTGGACGCCGCCCAAATCCCCGACGGCACGTACACCGTAAAAGTCGAAAAGGTGCTCGACGCCAAACACGTCGTCGTCTTCCTGGACAATGGATCCGAGACGACGCTGGGCGCCGGTCGCGATTCGGTCGACTTTTCCAAGGTGCAGCAAAACGATCAGATCAAGCTGTCGCTGATCAAGGGCACCGTCATGGTCTACGCCGACCTCACCAGCCATTAGCGGCGGTCACTTAAACACGATCACCGGCGTTGCCGGAGCGCGGAGATCGACGGCCGCAACCCGTCGCTGCTTTCGCACGACCTGAGCTAGAATCGGGTCGACCAGCGGGAGCTTCTTGCTGAGGTCCGCATCGTCGCCGAGCAAAATCCGAACGCCGCCCCGAACGGTCGCCACTAGTCCGCCGAACCGGTCGAAGGTAAGTTCGACGGGCACCACGTGCGCGGCAATCATGGCGTCGTAGTCGTCGCGGATCGCGACCGCATTGGGCGCGGTGAGAAAGCGGCCGGGTTCGAACGCCGCGTTCGGATCCGGCAGCACGAACAACGGAAGTGCCGAATCGTCCCCGCCGGACTGCAGCACGCGCAGGTCCCGATCCACTACAACGGCTTGCATCCCGCTCCGAACGACCGCGAATGGGAGCCTTTCGCGGATCGCGATCGCGATGGTTGACGGCGGCACGCGGTACACGTGCACGGTCCCGACGTACGGAATCGTCGCAACCCTCCGCGCCATTGCACCCGGATTCTGCAGCCACATATTGATGCGCTCGGAGATCGCCGCGTGCGCGAGGATTTCTGCGCGCGGAACGAGGCGGTTCCCCGTCACGTCAACGCTGGTCGGCTCGAACCCCGGCCACGCAATCACAAACGCGGCGGCGCCGAGAAGGAACGCCGCCCCGATCGCGATCGGGATCCAGAACGGGCGCAGCCGCCTGCCGGCCGACGCTTTGCGCCGGCGATCCGTCGGACGCCCCTTCCTCATGCCAGTACGTACCGTTCGATCGCCTCAGCGACGCCGTCGTGGGCCACGTCGCCGACGGTTGCGCGGGCGACTTGGCGCAGCTCCGGCGGAGCCGAGCCCATCGCGACGCCGAATCCGGCCGCCCGCAACAGCGGCGCGTCGTTCCACGAATCGCCGATGGCGACGACGTCCTCCATAGCCACGCCCAAACGCACTGCCACGAAGCGCAACGCGGCGCCCTTATCGACCGACGGATCGAGAACTTCCACGAACTCGGGCAAACTACGCGTCACGTACGCCCGACCGGCTAGCTGCCCGAGAAGTTTTTCCGCATACCGCTGCGCATCGGGCGGATCGGCCACCACGACGGCTTTGGTCGCCTCGCTGAACGCAAAGGCTTCGCCCAGCGACGGCACGACCACCGGTTCGGTCTTCGCAAGGGAAGCGTACAGGTCGGAGAAACGGTTGCGTGATTCGGCGTAGTATTCGTCGTTGCGGTAAAGTTGCAAATGCATGCGGTCCGACCGGGCGGCAGCGACGAGCTCCCGCACGACCGCATTGGCGAGCGCGCGGTGGTACAAGATTTCGTCGGAAGCGGGATCGACGATTGCGGCACCCTGGTAGCACGCGAGGGGAGCGTCGAAGTTCAGTTCGCGCGCGAACGGCAGGCTTGCGCGATACATCCGCCCGGTCACCACGCAGCCGGCGATTCCGGCCCGCTGCATGCGTGCGACGGCCTCGCGTACGCGCTCCGAAACGAGGAGATCGCGGCCGATCAGGGTTCCGTCGAGATCGAAGGCCACCAGCTTTGTCGCCACGCGGTTCAGCCGCCGTGGCGCATGCGAGCGGTTTGAGCGTGCTGCGGCAGGCCTTCGAGTTCGGCCAACACGGCAATCGGCGCGGCGTCGCTCATCATCCTTTCCGCACTGTTCTCGACGACGCTGAAGGTGCGCGTGAAATCGGCCAGCGACAGACCCGAGGAGAACCGGGCGGTTCCCGAGGTGGGAACGACGTGGTTGATCCCGGCGACATAATCGCCGCACGCGAGCGGCGTCATGTCGCCGACGAAGACCGCTCCGGCCCGATGGATGTGCGGCAAATACGCCGACGCATCCCGCACCTGCAGGCAGAGGTAGCCCGGAGCGAAGCGCTCGATGACGTCGAAAACTTCTTCTCGTGTCGCGGCGTGAATGAGGCAACAGGCGCGCTCGATCGCATCGCCGATCAGGTGGCCGCGCTCCAAGGTCCGCACGTCGAGGGTGTCCAGGAGCTGCGCGACCGCCTCGAGCAGCGGCCGTGACTCCGACACTACCGCGAGGCGCGCCGCCCCGGCGTGCTCGGCTTGCGCCAGGAGCTCGCCCGCGACGTACTCGCTGTTGGCGCCGTCGTCGGCCACCACCAGCACTTCGGATGGTCCGGCCAGCCCGTCGATGCCGCAGACCCCAAAGACTTGCCGCTTCGCCTCGGTAGTCCAGACGCCGCCCGGCCCGACGATCTTTTCGACCGGAACGATCGTCTCGGTGCCGAACGCTGCAGCCGCAACGGCCTGGGCGCCGCCGACCGCGTACAGTTCGTCAACGTCGCAGATGCTGCACGCGTATAGCAGGGCCGGGGGCAGGCGACCGTCGCGACGCGGCGGGGTGAGGACGATCACGCGGGTTACGCCGGCGACTTTCGCTGGCAGGGCGCACATCAGCACCGACGACGGCAGGACGCCGGCGCCGCCGGGCACGTAGGCAGCGATCGATCGCAGCGGGCGCCGGTGCAGCCCGTACCTAGAACCGTCTTCGGCGACGTAGGCGAGATCGGCCTGACGCTGCCGCTCGTGAAATCGGATGACGCGCTCCTTGGCGATCGCCAATGCGCCGGCCACTTCGGCAGAAACGAGTTCGCGCGCGCGCGCGGGCAGCGGAACGGCCACGCGCAGATTCGCCAGATCGAATCCCGGATCGTCAAAACGCCGGGCGTAATCGGCGAGCGCCGCGTCGCCGCGCGCTCGCACGCCGGCGAGGATCTCTGCAACCGCGGCGGCCAGCCCTTCGGGCGCCTGCCAACCGGATCGCAGCATTAGGGCCAGCCGCGCACGATCCGAAGCCGAGACGACGTTCATCCCGAAGCGTCTTCGTCCGGGCCTTCGTCCACGCCCGCAGGCCCGAAAATCCGTTCGAGCTCGGCCCGCACGCGAACGTCCGCGGCGATCGTCCGCCCCACCCGTTGCGAACGCCCGCGCACGCGCATGAACACCGGAACGTCACCGGGCCACTCGCCGATCAAGGCCGCGAGCCGATCGATCTGTTCGCGTTCCAAGACCTCGACGTGCCAGGCGCGCGGCCGCACGGGCGCGCCGAGGCGGGTCGGCGGCACGAAGACGCCGACCTCGTTGGCGCTCACGGAAATTTCAACCGGCGGCTCCTCACCGGGGGCGGCGCCGCGGCGCTCGCGCAAGCGCAAGCGTCCCTTGACGATCAGAATCGCATCGATCTTAAAGAGCTCGTGAACGTGTTGATACAGTTTCGAAAAGACCACGACGTCGCACGCGCCGGTCGTATCCTCCACCTGAGCGATTAGAAGCTGCGCTCCGGCTTTGGTCAGCGTCCGGCGGGCACTCGTCACGATGCCCGCCACGACGACCGGCGCGTCATCCTCCACCGCCTGCAGGTCCTTGATCGGCGTCGCGCCCTGGCGAACGAGCAGGTGCGCCACGTCGGCGAGCGGATGTCCGGAAACGAATATTCCCAGGGTTTCCTTTTCCCAGGCGAGCATCTCGCGCGTCGTCGGCGCAGCAACGACCGGCAATTTTGGGACGAGCGACGGCGACGCCGCGTTTGCATCCCCGAACAGCGACGACTGACCAAGTTCCGTATCGCGCGTCGAGCGTGCCGCCAGCTCGAGCGCGGCGTCGAGAGCCGCCAGCGTCGCAGCGCGATGTCCCGGAAGGCCGTCGAGCGCGCCGCACTTGATCAGCGCTTCAAATACTCGGCGGTTCACCTGCTTAGCGTCGATCCGTTTGGCTAAGTCATAGAGATCGCCGAATCTTCCGGCTCGATCGCGCGCCTCGATGACGCTGCGCACGGCCCCTTCTCCAACCCCTTTTACGGCCGCCAGTCCGAACCGAATTCGCTCGCCTACCACCGCGAAATCCACCAGCGATTCGTTCACGTCGGGCGGCAGAACGACGATTCCAAGTTTCTTGGCCTCGTCGATGTACTCGACCAGTTTGTCGGTCTTGTCCTTTACCGACGTCATCAGCGCGCTTAGGTATTGCAAGGGATGGTTGGCTTTGAGGTACGCCGTTTGGTAGGCAATCCATCCGTACGCGGCCGCGTGAGATTTATTGAAGCCGTAGC
>JBDTDR010000209.1:0-3752 GCA_039922955.1 Candidatus Tumulicola sp. | reverse complement strand
GCCGGTACTCGTCCGGCGTTCCGATGTCGCTCCAGTACGCGCCGCGCGCGTCGAAACCGTAGAAGGGGTCGCTCGCGGCCTGCAACGACGGAAACACCTGTTTGCCGAAATCGAAAAACGTCGCGGCCGGGATGTGGGTGAAGATATCCGGCGAGAACGCGTAGATCCCGGTGTTCGCAAGCTTGCTGCGTTCGGTGCCCTTGGGCGGCTTTTCTTGAAACCCGACGACTTTGCCGCGTTCGTCAACGACGACCACGCCGTATTGATCTACCGCTTCGCATTCCACTAGGCCGATGGTCGCCATCGCGTCGCGTTCGCGATGAAACGCAAGCAAACGGTCGAGCGGCAAATCGGTGAGATCGTCGCAGCCCACCACCACGAACGTCTCATCGCCGAAAAACCCTTCGAGCCGCTTTACGCCGCCGGCACTGCCTAATAGCACGGGTTCGTACGAATATTCGAGCTTTACGCCGAAGCGCGAACCGTCGCCCAGTCTTTCCACGATCGCGTCGGCAAGATAGTGCAGGTTGATGGCGATCTCGTCGAATCCGTACGCGCGCAAGTAATGAATCAAATGCTCGGCGTTTGGAACCCCCGCGACGGGGACGAGCGGTTTGGGCACTTGTTTGGTGAGCGGATAAAGCCGCGTGGAAAGCCCTCCGGCCAAGATCATCGCCTTCACGAACTCGCTATCCCTTTCTTATGCCGCAAACCAGCGCCCTCGACCGCGACCAGCCAGACGAACTGCGGCAACGCGAGTTGCCGCCGCCAGCGGTGCGGCTCCTGCGTGAGCCGGTAGAACCATTCCAATCCGAACTGCCGGAAAATTCGCGGCGCGCGCTCGACTCGACCGCCTATAACGTCGAGTGAACCACCGACGCCGATACCCACGCCGCAGCCCGTTTCTCGCAAATGTTCCGAAAGCCACACTTCTTGGCGCGGCGAACCCAACCCGGCGAATAGCAGTTTGGCACCGCTGTCGCGAATCGACACAACTATGCCGGGCGTTTCCTCTTCGGTAAAGTATCCGTTGCGCGCGCCGGCCACACGCAAGCCGGGGAATCGCACTTCGAGGATCGCCGCGGCGTCTGCCGCGACGCCTTCGGTGCCGCCGAGAAAATAAACCGACACGTCTTCGCCCGCGAGCGTTAGCGCCGCGGCCGTCGCGCACAGCCGGTCGATCAACTCGACGCCGGTGACGCGTTCGCGCAGCCTCGCCCCACGGCGTCGCGCCACGGTGAGCAATCCCACCGTGTCGCACAACGACAGCGCGCACGCGTTCACGATGCTGCGGAAGCGCTCGTCCTTCTGCGCCGCAACAACCATCTCGGTTCCGAGCGTCACGACCTGCGCGCCGGCGCCGTGCCGGGCTAGGGCCAGAATCCGTGTCGTGGCTTCATCCGCGTCGATTAAATCGAGGCGGCATCCAAGAATCGCGAGCGCCTCCACGGTGTGTTAGTCGACGTCGAACGCGCCGAGCAGCGGGCGCAGGCGATTGGCCAGCGACGGCGGCATGCCGTCGAGCGGCAGGCGGCATTCGCCCACGTGGAAGCCGAGCTGCTGCATGGCCCACTTCACCGGAATGGGGCTCGTGGTGGCAAACAGCGCGTCGATCAACGGCAGCAGCGAGGCGTGGATCTCCGCCGCTTCGTTGACGCGCCCGGCACGGTAGGCGTCGAACATCCGGCGATATTCGCGCGAGCACAGATGCGATGCCACGCCGATCACCCCGTCGGCGCCCATCGCCAAACACGGTAAGAAGAGATGATCGTCGCCCGACCACACTTTGAAGTGCTTGGGACGATCGCGCAGAATCGTACCGATCTGCTTTACGTCGCCGCTCGACTCTTTCACGCCGGCCAGATTCTCGCACGCGTAAGCGAGTTCGAGCAACGTCTCGGGAAGCATGTTGGCGCCCGTCCGTCCGGGAATATTGTAGACGATTACCGGCAGCGCCGTCGCGGCGGCGATTGCGATGAAGTGTTTGATCATGCCGCTCTGCGTCGGCTTGTTATAATACGGAACCACCGCTAGGATCGCGTCGGCCCCGGCCGCCGCCGCATCTTCCGCCGCCGCAACCGACTCGCGCGTGCCGTTGGTTCCGGCGTTGGCAATGATGGCGGCGCGAGCGCCGATCGCACCTTTGACGGCGGCCCAGAGCGCGACGCGCTCGCTTCGGTCGAGCGTCTGCCCTTCGCCGGTCGAGCCGGCCAGCACGAGTCCGTCGGTATCCCGATCCACGAGCCAGCGCGCCAGCCGCTCCGTTTCGGCGACGTCGAGCATGCCGCGCCGGTCGAACGGCGTGATCATGGCGGTGACGATGGTGCCGAGGTGCTTCACGGCCGCGGATCTCCTGCGTCGAGATGAAACTGATCGTGCACGGCGCGTTCGGCGCGGGCCACATCGCCGGCGGGCACCAAAATTGAAATCGTTACGTTGCTGTCGGTGCAGTGGATGATCTCGATGTTTTCACGCGAGAGCGCTTCGACGACTTCCCGCACCACGCCGGGCGTACCGCGCATGCCGGTGCCGACGATCGAGAGCTTCGAACACCCTTCGCGCACCCGCACGGCGAGGTTCAAATCGCCGAGCAGCTGCCGCAGTTCCGTTCCGCGATCGCCGCTGACGACGAACGCTACGCCGGCCTGGTTGATCGTTACTTGATCGATGGAGATCGCCGCACCCGCAAGACGCCGGAACATTTCGAGTTCGGTCTGCATGCGGCGCGACGGCGACTCGATGTCGCCGCGAATCACGCGCAACCACGTCATCCGCCCGGTTGACGTGACGCCGGTCACCGGGCGGTGATGATCGACGCTTTCGTCAACCAGCGTTCCGAGATCGCTGTGCAGCCCTTTAATGGCGTAGCTCGTACCGGTTCGACCCGCGTAGTCGGCCGCCTTGCGATGCATCACCTTGGCACCGTGTTCGGCCAGCTCGCTCATCTCTTCCAGCGACGCGCGCTCGATCGTGCGGGCGCCGGCGATGTTCTGCGGGTCGGCCGTCATCGCGCCGCTCACATCGGTGAAGATATCCACGCGTTGCGCGTCGAGTGCGTGTCCGATGGCGATGGCGGACAGATCCGTTCCGCCGCGCCCGAGCGTCGTGAGGGCGCCGCTCTCGCTCGCGCCTTGAAATCCCGCCACGACCGGCACCACGTCGCGTTCGAGCAAGTCGCGAACCACGCGCGGTTCGACCCGCAGGATGGTCGCGTCGCCGTATCGCGCGTCGGTGACGATGCCCGCCTGCGCGCCCGATAGTGCCTCCGCCGGAGTTCCCGTGGCAGCCAGTTCGTCGGCAAACACCGCTGCCGCGATGAGCTCGCCCGACGCTAGCAATACGTCGGTATTTGGCGTTCCCGTGCGTCCGTCCACCAGCGCCAGCAATGAATCGGTCGCGTAAGGATCGGGCGGCCGCCCCATCGCCGACACCACCGCAACCGTAGCGAAACCGGCGTCGCGGGCATCGCGCACGCGGCGATAGGCCACCTCGCGCCGCTCGCGCGACGCCACCGACGTCCCGCCAAATTTTAACACGGCGATCCGCTTAGTTGCGTTCACGCCGCCCCCACGTAACCTTTGGCCAGCAGCAGTTCCAAAATTTGAACGGCGTTGGTGGCCGCGCCTTTGCGCAGCTGATCGCCCACGCACCATAGCGCAAACTTCGTGGTTGAGCCCCGATCGTCTTCGGCGCGCAGCCGGGCGACGTGTACGAGATCGGTTCCCTCGACGTCGCGCGGCGTCACGATGCCG
>JBDTDR010000208.1:0-2586 GCA_039922955.1 Candidatus Tumulicola sp. | reverse complement strand
GATCGTAAAGCGTACCCGCGACTGCGCCGTTGCGAGAGTCACGGTTTGTGACTTCAGCGAAGATTTCAGTGATACGGGCGCGGCGGGCGGAGCGATCCCTCCCAAGGCTTGCAAGGCCGTACGATATCGTTCCTCAAGCGTTTGAACTAGACCCAGAGAGGCGGACGGAGAAATCGCGAAACCAAGAGCGACGACCGCCGCCGTCGCGACCCCGATTTGGAGATAGCGGGATCCATGTCGAAGAGGTTGCTGCGAGATCTTCGCCTGAATGCCATGCAGCGGAACGGGCGGCGCGTCGATTCCGCGAACCATCGTTTCTAGCCCAGTGCGAATTCGGGCATCATGGAGCATCGGAAAATACCTCCTCGGATTGTCGCGTTGTGACTGCGTCCGTAACGGTCAGCGCCCGCCGTAACGTTCGGCGCGCCAGCATCAAGTGAAAGCGCACGGTTGAACGGGCCAGCCCGGTGGCTGCAGCAATTTCACGGCTGTTTAGCCCCGCGTAGTAGTGCAATATAATTGCGCCGCGCTGCACCACGGGCAGCGTAGCGAGGGCTTTGTAGAGGTCGAGGGCGTCGCTTCGGTCGAGATGAATCTCGAGCTCGGCGACCGCATCCAGCGCTTGCGTGCGCGGACGCCGGCGCGACGCCGTGATTGCATGGTTCGCGATGATCTTGTAGCACCACGCGGGGAAGACGTCCGTGTTCTCGAGCGCGGGCAACGAGCGCGCCATGGCGGCACAGGCCTCTTGCGCCGCATCCTCGGCAAGGCCACGGTCGTGAAGAATGCTCAACGCAATCCGGTAGGCTTCGGGCCAGACGGCTGCGACGAGGCGCTCGAGACCGGCTCCGCCGGATCGGGCGTTTTCGACAAGGGCGGGGTCGACAGCTAGCGGCACGTCGGCTCCGATTCGGCTTGCGTAGAAACGAGCATTTTCCTAATAGACGCGCCAAGCCGCCGGAGTGTTGGGACCGACTCGTTTTTTCAGGTCACGAGAAAAGCCGGCCGCTCGGGTTGCCGCGACGCGACCGCTGCGCGCAACGCCTTTTGAGCTAAACTTGGGAGCGGGCAACCGCGGCGGGGTGGCTAACCCGCGATCGGCGCCTCCCTTCCCGGCGGCGTGGCTCAAGGCTTCACGGAAGACAAGGGATCGCGGTCTTCCGAAGGTCAAGGACCCCAAATATGCTGTTTCGATCGAACCGCCTTGCGCTGCTCGGCCTTTGCGCATTAAGCCTTACGCTCTTCCTCTGCTCTCCCGCGCGCGCCGAGTGCGTCGCGAGCCCCGGATCGATTTTCTTCGTCACTGATCGCCAGCCGCTGGACGATAACCAACTCTTCAGCGGCGAGCGGAGCACACATACCGATAACAACCCCGTAATCACCGCCGGCGTCATATCGGCGCCGTTAAACAAGGCCAACGAATCGCGCTGCTCGTCGCGACAAGAGCTTATCAAGGCGCTAAGAACGCAGTTCGATCCAAAGCGCCCGCGTCAGGTTCTGGTCTACGTTCACGGTTATTACACGTCGTTCGTCACCGCCGTCGAAACTGCAATGGATCTCCAAAAAGGCCTGCGGTTTCCGGGCCCGATCATCGTGTATTCGTGGCCCTCAAGGAAGACCAGCGCCATAGCCTATACCACGGACGAGGCCAATGCGAAGTGGTCGATGCCTCACTTCACGACGTTCCTCGGCAGCATCAACAAAGCGTTTCCCGGCATGCCCGTTTCTTTGGCCGGCTACAGTCTAGGCTCGCGTTTCGTCACCGATGGGATCGCGTTCTACCGTCGGGAGGGCTGCAACAACTGCTTCGGGCGTGCCGTCCTGTTCGCGCCGGACGTCTTCACGGCGGATTTGCGCGGCGCGCTCACATCCTCGGACCTCTGCTCGGGGAAGCCCCTGGCGAACCCCATCGCTTCCGCGCCCGTGCTCTTGTACGTTTCGAACAACGACAGAGCGCTGCGACAATCAGAAAAGGTCCATCGCAATCAGCGCGCAGGCCAAGCCGGCGGTGACCTCATCTTGTGCAACGGCGTCGACACCGTCGACGTAAGCTACCTCAAGAGTGGCGGCAATGCCGGACACGGCTACTTGCTCGACCCTCGCGTGCTCCAAGACGCCGCCGCGGCGTTTGCCGGCGTCCCGCCGACGTCCCCGAAACGCGGCCTCAAGCGAGTCTCACGAACCGGCGGCATCTACTACGAGCTGCTGCCTTCGCCGTAGAATTCCAGCTCCCGAAACAATGGGTCGAGTGTCTCGCACCCCGCAGCCCGGCACGGGCCGCACGATGGTTCCACCGACCGGCAAGCCCGTCCCCTAAGCTTTTGCCTTCAACGGGTCCGGTGCGCTCGTCCTTGCAACCTTGCCCTTGAGATCCGGCGCATACGGCCGACAAGGAAATGGAATCACACCGTAGTGCGCGAGCATGGCGGCATACAGCGCGTTGATCTCCGGATCGTAGATGTCGGGATCGAGCACACCTTCTTTGAGGTTATCTGGTCGAACGATTCGCGCCGCGCCGCCGTAATACGCGAATGCCTCTTCGTGCAACTCGCACCAGATCTGCTTCGACGAGTTCCAAACCGTTTT
>JBDTDR010000207.1:0-6539 GCA_039922955.1 Candidatus Tumulicola sp. | reverse complement strand
CCGCGCACGATCGAGTCGTCGACCACGATCACGCGCTGGCCGACCAGGTTCTCAACGACCGGATTGAACTTGAGATGAACGCCGCGCGAACGCATCTTCTGATCGGGGCTGATGAACGTTCGGCCGATGTAACGGTTTTTGATCAGCCCCTCGATATACGGTAGCCCGCTTTCGGCCGCGTAGCCGATTCCCCCGGGCACCGCCGAGTCGGGGACCGCCATCACGACGTCCGCCTCGACCGGATGCTCCTTGGCGAGTTGACGGCCCATGGCGTATCGCGCCATGTAAATCGAGCGATCGTTGAGCTTCGAATCGGGGCGCGCGAAGTAGATGTACTCGAACATACACAGCGCCGAAATCGCTTGTTCCACGTCGGTTTGAAACGACTCCAGCCCGTTGGACGTAACGCGAACGATTTCGCCGCGTCCGATTTCCCGCACGTACTTCGCGCCGATGGTCCCCAGCGCGCACGACTCCGACACCACCACGTACCCCCCGTCGGGCAGCGTCCCAAGGCAAAGTGGATGAACGCCCCACGGATCTCGAAACGCATACAGTTCGTCTTGCGTGCACAGCACGACCGAATAGGCGCCGCGCGCGACCGCGAGCACCGCCTTGATCCGGTCGACCATCGTGCCCTTCGACTCGACCAAGAGCTTCGCCAGCACCTCGGAGTCCGAGCTGGCCTGCAGCACCGTGGTAGGCGAAAGCGCTTCGCGCAGCGCGTCGGTGTTGGTGATGTTGCCGTTGTGCGCAAAGGCGAAGTCGCCTAGTTCGGTTCGTTCCAACAGCGGCTGGGCGTTAACGACGATCGACGAGCCGGTCGTCGAATAGCGGGTGTGCCCGATCGCGATGTGCCCGCTGAGCTGGCTTAAGATGTCTTCGTCGAAGATGGCGCTGATCAGGCCCATCTCTTTGTGCGAACGGATGGTGCCGCCGTCGGCTGCAGCGATGCCCGCGGACTCTTGCCCGCGATGCTGCAGCGCGTAGAGCGCGAAGTAGGCGAGGCGCGCTGCGTCGCGTCCCGGCGCAAAAACCCCCGTTATCCCGCACATCTGCTTCGATTATACCAGGCCGGCCCGGTTTTCGGCCGCGCCACTAGTCGCTAGCCGGTTAATCGCTGGACCGGCGTCCACCGAAGATTTGAAGCAAAGCCAGAAAAATGTTGATGGCGTCGAGGTAGATGCTGACCGCCATCAGCACCGGCGTAAGGCCGTCGCCGCCCGCCCGGATGCGCGCGAAATCCACCAGCACCAGCCCGGAAAAGATGATGAGCGTCAGCCAAGCGTAGGTTTCCGGGTGAACGAACCGCACGAACATCGAGATCACGCCGACCACGATGAGCCCCATCAGGGCGATCGTGAAAATGCCCTGGAAACGGCGCAGATCCAAACCGGTGGCGTACACGATCGCGCCCAGCCCGAACATGCCAAGGCCGGTGGTTAGCGCTGCATTGACCACCACGTCGGGTCCCACCGAGCGAACGTACTGGCCGATCACGGGTGCGATGCCGACGCCTTCACAGAAGGCGAACACGTAGAAAAGCGTTAGCGAAAGCACCTCGTTCGCCCGCGTTTTGTAGATCGTAAACAGCAGGATGAACCCGACGATCATCGCGATCAAGCCGAGGCCCGCCGAGACGCCTTGGGCGAGGTAGGCGGCCAACGCGGTTACGCAAAGACCGAGTGCGGTGATTCCGAGCACTTGGGCGAGCAGCGACTGTGTGGGAATCGCCGGCGCCAGCGCCCCGCCGTACGGACCCTGCGGCGGCTGCTGAAATTGGTAAGCCATACGCTAGGTTATAACCCCCGTTTCCCTCTGAAGTTCCACGACGTCCCGCGGGCCCATGCAGCCGGCCGTGCCCTCGTTCCGGGAGCACGGGGAAGCAGGCGACATGCTGCGGAAGACCACGCTACCGTGCGGCTACGGCGGCTTTCGCTGATCCTTGGGTTTTTATACTTGGCCTTCGCGTTCTGCGTGGGCACGGCGACGGCTCTTGCCGCCGGCAAGGACGATGCCGCACTGGACGTCCCACCGTCGGGCCTCGCGCCGCCCACGGCCAAACTCGCCGATGTCTTGGCCGCTCACGATAAAGCCATCGGCGCGCCGACGGCGGGGGCAAAGAACACCGTGGTCGAGGAATGGACGTTTTCCGATTCCGGAATGGCCGGCACCGAACGTCTCGAGCGGGCCGACCTGAACTATCACTCACGCATCACCGAAGGGCCGTTCGTCGATCGATACGGACAGTATCAAGGCACGCGATGGCATCAGGACGCCAACGGATTTACGACGGAAACCAGCCAAATCGACGCGCGCAGTTTCTACGCGGTGCGCGTGCTCGAAGACGCCGCCGATCCGAAGAACGACGTCACGATGTTGGGCGACTCAACGGGTGCGCATCCGGCCTGGGTTCTGCAGATCAAACGCTCGGGCTACCGTCATCCCGAGTGGATCTTCTACGACAAGGTGACCGCCCAAGTGGTGCGCGTGGAGTTCGTCGGATCGCGTCATCGCATCGTCGAAACCTACGACGACTTTCGCACGACCCAAGGGCTCACCGAGCCCTGGCGAATTCATTCGTCCGACGGGTTTTCGACCAACGACGACGACGAAACGCTGCAGTCGCTGGCCATCGGCGGCCCCGTCGATGCGGCCGATCTGGCCGTCCCGGCACGCGGAACCCCGCTGCTAAAGCTCGATGCTCCCTCGGTAACGGTGCCCGTCACCATCGCCGGCGACCGGATCGTCATTCCCGTGAGAATGGGCGGACACACGGTCGATTTCATCGTGGATTCCGGTGCCGACGGGATTGTGATCGACACCGACGTCGTCGAGGCGTTGAATATCAAACAATACGGGCGCACCACCAACGAGACGGCCGGGACGTACGTCGAGAGCGCGGTCGTTCTGCCCAAGATGATGATCGGCGCGCTCACCCTGGAAAACGTCCACGCGATCAGCTTGCCGTTCGTTGCGTGGACGGATGCGGGCACGCCCATTGCCGGCTTGCTCGGATTCGACTTCATTGCCGACGTCGTTTGGCACGTCGACTACCTGCACGGCACGATGGAAGCCCTCAACCCGGCGGGCTTCATCCCGCCCAAAAATGCACGAGCATTCGCGGTTACCTTTGACGACCGCGTCCCCACGCTCGGCGCGTCGATTGCCGGGATTAACGCGACGGCCCTGGTCGTGGACACGGGAGCCGATCGGAGCACGCTGTTCTCCGCGTTCGCTCAAGCGCACGTAGGACGAATCTCCGACCAGGGGCTTGGAACGGCGATGCAGGCGGCCTTCCCGTTCGTTGACGATTTCTACGGCGTCGGCGGGAAGGTTGACTTCCGCCCCGTGCAGGCCGGGCCGTTCGTCTTCGGTCCGTGGACGTTTCCCAAGTGGCTCTTCTACGTCACGCAAAACGCGCCGTCGTTCGAAATCGAGGACTACGACGGCTTGATCGGCCAAGACTTCCTGCGCAACTTCGATCTCTACCTCGATTACCCGCATTCGAAAATCTATCTCGCCCCAAACGACCGCTTCCGCCAGCGTTGGCCTTCATAAGCAGGGTTAAACGCGCGTCGATGGAGGCGTGAGCGTGTTAGGTTGGCCGGGCGGGGAGCGCGGCGATGTCGCTTCGGTAGGTTAGTGCGGTCGTGCCTAGGCGCTTCGCGAGGGTCTTTACCGCGGCGTAGGCGTTCGTGCGAGCCTCTGCGAGGTCGTCGCCCAGCGCGGTGACGGTCAGCACGCGGCCGCCGCCGGTTTTGGCGGTTCCTTCGACAAGCTGGCTGGCGCCCCAAAACGCTTGGCATCCGGCGCCGAGCGACACGTCGGGATTCAATCCGTTGAGCGGCGTGTTGCTGCGCGGGTAATCGGCGGTCGCGAGCACGACGCCGACGCAGCTCTGCTGCGAAAGCGTCGCCAGCGAAAGATCCATCGCTCCGTCGGCCGCCGACTTGAGCAGCTGGGCGAAGTCGCCGCCGATTCGGGGCATCAGCACCTGCGTTTCGGGATCGCCGAAGCGAGCGTTGAACTCGATCACGCACGGCCCGTCGGCGGTCCACATCAGTCCGCAATACAGCACGCCGATGTACTCTTCGCCCTCGGCCAGCAGGCCGCGCAGCACCGGCGCGAGAATGCGTCCGCGCACGCGGTCGTACAGATCCTCGGGAAATCCGCTGGGCGGCGAATACGATCCCATTCCGCCGGTGTTCGGCCCGGTGTCGCCGTCACCGGCGCGCTTGTAGTCGCAGGCCGCCGACATCGGCACCATCGCGCGGCCGTCGGCGAGCGCGAAGACGCTGATCTCACGGCCTTCGAGAACCTCTTCGAGCAGCACGTCGTACCCGCCGCCGGGAACCTTATTTTGGGCGTACCACTCGGCCAGCACCGCCCGCGCGGCGTCGGCGTCGCTCGCCATAACGACGCCTTTGCCGGCTGCCAGCCCGTCGGCTTTCACGACCACGCCGCCGCCCTTCCACTCGTCCAGCGCTTTCATCGCGCCTTCGAGCGTATGCACCACCACCCCACGCGCGGTCGGAACGCCGTGCCGTTCCATAAAGCGTTTGGCAAAGACTTTGCTCGATTCGAGACGCCCGCTCGAGCGGTTTGGCCCGAACACGGCCAACCCGGCTTCGCGTAAACGATCGCCGACGCCGGCGGCGATCGCCGTTTCCGGGCCGATGACGACGAAATCAATCCGTTCGGCTTGGCACTTCTCCACCAACGCCTTGCCGTCGGTAGCGCTGACGTTCCAGTTCGCGCCGCGCGATGCCGTGCCCGCGTTTCCGGGGGCAGCAAAGATGGCTTCACACGACGGTGACTGCGCCAGCCGCCACGACAGCGCGTCTTCGCGCGCTCCGCTGCCGATTACCAGGATGCGCATCTGGCCGCTATTCCCACTCAACGGTGGCGGGCGGTTTGGTCGTAATGTCGTAGGCTACGCGGTTCACGCCGCGGACTTCGTTGACGATGCGCGACGAGATGCGTTCGAGCAGCGCGTGCGGCAGCCGCGCCCAGTCCGCGGTCATTCCGTCCTCGCTCGTAATTGCGCGAACGGCCAGCAGATTTGCGTACGTGCGACCGTCGCCCATTACCCCGACGCTCTTCACCGGCGTCAGCACCGCGAAATACTGCCAGGGATGCGGTTCGAGCGCTGCGACGTCGATCTCCTCGCGCACGATCGCGTCGGCATCGCGCACAATCTCGAGGCGTTCGGGCGTGACGTCGCCGATGATCCGCACGGCCAGTCCCGGGCCGGGAAACGGTTGGCGCCCGACCACGCGTTCGGGCAGCCCGAGCACGCGCCCGAGTTCGCGCACCTCGTCTTTGAAGAGCGCGCGCAGGGGTTCGATCAGCTTGAAGTTCATTTTCTCGGGCAGACCGCCGACGTTATGATGCGATTTGATCTTGTGACCCGCTTTACTTTCGGGCGTTTTGGATTCGATCACGTCGGGATAGAGCGTACCTTGCACCAAATACTTGACGCCTGGAATCCGGTCCGCCTCCTTCTCGAAGACGCGGATGAATTCGTGGCCGATGATGATACGTTTTTTTTCCGGATCGGCGACGCCTTGAAGCTCCGTTAAGAACCGCTCGCGCGCGTCGACTACGGTGACGTTCAGGTGCAGAATGTCGCGAAAGTCGGCTACCACCTGATCGGCTTCGTTCTTGCGCAGCAACCCGTGATCCACGAAGACGCAGGTGAGCTGCTCGCCGATGGCGCGCGACACCAGCGTTGCCGCCACCGCCGAATCGACGCCCCCGGATAGCGCGCAAATGACCTTGTCGCCGCCGACCTGCGCGCGAATCGCCGCGATCGCCCCGTCAACGAACGATTCCATCCGCCAGTCGTTCGAAAGCCCCGCAACGCCGTACAGGAAGTTGCGCAGGATCGTCCGGCCGCACTCCGTGTGGACGACCTCGGGATGAAACTGCACGCCGTAGATTTTCCGCGTAGGGTCGCCGATTGCCGCGACGTCGCATCGCTGCGTTGAGGCTAATCCGTAAAAGCCGCCCGGCAGTTTCACCACCGAATCGCCGTGCGACATCCAGACGCGCGAGTCGTCCGGCACGTCCTCGAACAGCGGCGTATCGCGATCGACGATCTGCAGCGTTGCCGGGCCGTACTCCGCGTGGTCGAGTTTGAGCAGGCCGGCGCCGAGATCGCGCGCGAGCAGCTGCATGCCGTAGCAGATGCCCAGTAACGGTACGCCGCTTGCGACGATCGCCGGGTCGATTCCGGGCGCATCCTCGACCAGGGTGCTTTCGGGGCCGCCCGAGAGGACGATCGCGGCGGGCCGGCGCGCCGACAGCGCAGCCCACGTCACGTCGTAGGGCACGATCTCGCAATAGACGCCCAGCTCGCGCGTGCGCCGCGCGATCAACTGACTGTACTGCGCGCCGAAATCGAAAATGAAAACCGTCGGCGGCGCGTTCACACCTGGCGGCGGATTCACACCCGGCGCCGGGCTAGCGTGCGGCAGCCGCGGCCGCCTTCAACGCCGCGTCATAGTCCGGCTCGCTCGCCACCTCCGCGACGA
>JBDTDR010000206.1:0-7833 GCA_039922955.1 Candidatus Tumulicola sp. | reverse complement strand
GAAACGTCGCTCGGTCTGTGCGTTCCTTACGCTCGCGCTCCTGGCTGCCTGCGCCGCGCCGCCGCAATCGAAGAATGCGGCGATCGGCACGACGCGCGCGCGGATCGTCGCGCTCGTGCCTTTCGTTGCCGACGACCTTTACGCGATCGGCGGTGACGCGCGCCTGGTGGCCGTTTCCGCGTTTACTGACGAGCCGCGCGCGCGAAATCTCCCGCGCGTCGCCGACTTCACCAGCATCGACGCCGAACGAATCGTCGCGCTTCATCCCGACGTCGCCGTCGGCATTCCGTCACAAGCGCGCTTGGTCGACCCGCTGCGTCGCGCCGGGATCGGCGTCGTGCTGCTCCCCGACGATGCCTACGCCGACATCTTTACGAATCTTCGCACCATCGGTTCGCTGTGCGGGCGCACGACGGAAGCCGGCGCGGCCGTCGCGCGACTGCAGCGCACGACGATGCTGCTGCACGCGCGCACGCGCGCCTTCGTGCGCCATCCGTCGGTCTTCGTCGTGCTCGGAAACGGTCCGATTTGGACGGCCGGATCGACGTCGTACATTGCTACCCTCGTCGCGCTCGCCGGCGGGGTGAACGCGGCCGGCGATTTGCACGCCGCCTACGGCCAATACAGCGCCGAGGCCCTGCTGCGCGCGCAGCCCGACGTGCTGGTCACCGACCCCGCCATCCATCTCGACGCGGTGCTCGATCGCGAGCCGTGGCGCAGCCTGCGCGCGGTGCGGCTCGGCCACGTCTACACCGTCGACCCGGCCGCGATCGTCGAACGGCCGGGACCGTACTATAACGAGGGAATCCGCTGGCTGGTCGATCGCCTGACGCCGCTCGCGACGTAGGCGCCCGCGCGCTCGTCGTCGCGGTCGAGATGTACGATCCGAACCGCCCGCTCGAACCCGAGCTGGCGGAATTCGAGGCATTGGCGCAAGCCGCCGGCGCGCGCATTCTCGGTCGGGTCGTGCAGCGCCGCGACAGCGTCGATCCGGCCACGCTGGTCGGCAGTGGGAAGGCGCGCGAAATCGCCGAGCACGCCCAATATCTCGGCGCCGAGCTGCTGCTGGTGTTCAACGATTTGCGGCCGCGCCAGCGCAAGAACCTCGAAAAAATCGTGCCGTTACCGATTGTGGATCGCACGATGCTGATTCTCGACGTGTTCGCGCGTCACGCCCGCAGCCGCGAGGGCAAGCTTCAGGTCGAGCTGGCGCAGCTGCGCTACCGGCAGTCGAATCTCATCGGCGTGGGTGCCGACCTGTCGCGCCTGGGCGGTGGTATCGGCACGCGCGGCCCCGGCGAGACCAAACTCGAAGTCGATCGGCGGCGCATCCAGCACCGCGTGAGCGTTCTCAACCGCCAACTGGCGGACGTGCGCCGGCAGCGCGGCGTGCGGCGGTCGGGGCCGCATCCCGAGCCGCTCGTCGCCCTGGTCGGTTATACCAACGTGGGTAAGTCGTCGCTTCTCAACGCGCTCGCGCGCAGCGATGCCTTCGTCGCCGACCAGCCGTTTGCCACCCTCGATCCGACGGTGCGGCGCGCGTACCTCGGTCCGAACGCGTACGTGCGCGTCGCCGATACCGTCGGCTTCATCACCGACTTGCCCAAGGATCTGGTCAACGCGTTTCGCGCGACGTTGGAAGAGTTGCGCGAAGCCGACCTGCTGATTCACGTTCTGGACGCCGGCAACCCCGACTGGCCGCGCCAGCGACTGGCCGTCGAAGGACTTCTGCGCGAACTCGAACTCGACTCCAAGCCGCGCTTGATGGTTTTTAACAAGTGCGACCTCGTTGCCGGCGCGCTTCCAAACGAGCCGGGCGCCCTGTTCGTGAGTGCCGTCACCGGGGACGGCCTCGGCGCGCTGCGGGCCGCGCTGGCCGAACGCACGACCGCCCGGTGATCCGCCGCTCGGCTTTCCTCGCGACCGCGCTGGCAATCGTGCTGGCGTCGTGTTCGCGCACTAGTGACGACGCGCTCGTCGCCTCGGCGACTCGGCTCACGCCCGCGGTCGTGCTGCTGACCATGAAAGTGCCGCCCGAGCACAAGGCGGACCGCTACGACGAAGCCTATGCCACCGGCTTCGTGATCGCGTCGGGCGGCTGGGGCAGCGACGTCCTGACCGTGCAGCACGCCATCGACGGCGCGTGGGACATCTCGATCACCGCCGGTAACCGTGTACGCGTACCTGCCAAGGTGATCGCGTCCAACGGCGACCTCGACGTTGCGCTCGTGCGGACGCGCCGCCCGAACCTTCCCGTGATTGCTCTCGGTTCGTCGGCCGACTTACGCGCCGAGATCGGGCGGCAGATCGGCCTGCTCGGTTATCCGGTTCCCGACGAGTTCAACGACGAAGGCCTGGGTCTGGCGACGTCGCTGAATGCGGGGCTGCTCTCGTCGGTTCGTAAAGACGCGCTCGAAGTGACGATTTCAATCGTTCCCGGCGAGAGCGGAGCTCCGGTATTCTTCGCCGACACCGGCGAAGTGATCGGCGTTGCGGAATCGCGCTTCGACTCCGAACACAGCATCGGCTTCGCCCTCCCCATCGACGACGCCAAAACGTTCCTTCACCACGTGGACCAAACGCACGGCTTTTAACGCAACCTGTTAGTGCGGGCCTGAGACGGGGCCGCGGTCGCCGATCCACTGGAGGGGCGGGATTTGGAAGAAGCGCGCGAGCGCGTTGATCTGCGGCGCGTAGGTCGTGCGCATGGTCGAGAAGCGTTCCCATGCCGCGTCGCGGTCGTGCAGCAGATACCCGGCGCGCGTGAGACGGTCGCAGGCGTTTTCGAACTCACGGCGTTCCAGTCCGGGCGACTGGGCTTCGCTTTGCACGCCCAAGTGTTTCGCGAGATCGTGCGTCACGTGCCGCCCGAGGTTATAGAAAATCCGGGCTTGCCCGTTGCGCACGCCGTCGATCGTCGTCATCAGCAGGGTGGCGCCGTCGAGCAGCGTTCCGAGCGTTCCCACCCAGGACTGGTTGTCGTGGCTGGAGCGAAAATAGGCCAGCACCGGGTAGGCCAGGTGACTTTCCATCACTTGCGCGGCCCAGCGCTGTCCCTCCATCATCAGCACGTCCAAATCGTTGACGGTCTGCGAGTAGCCGGCGATCGCGAGCAAGTCGACGCCGCTGGGCGGCGTTCCGGTGCGCGCTCCCAGTAAGACGACGAACGTTTCGCGGGATTGAAACGCCCCGAAGAGCGCGAATAAATACGCGGTGATGATGGCGAAGAGGCCGAGGCCGGTGGCGCCCGCCACGATCGAGAAAAATCGGGTTCCGGCCGAACGCCCGGAGATGTCGCCAAAACCGATCGTCGTCAGCGACGTTCCAGCGAAGTAGGCTGCGGCGCCGAGTGAATGGATTGCGGGGTGGAGGCCGCCCCGCAATCCCCAGAAGATCGTGCCGTAACCCAGAATCAGCAACGCGCCCCACATGACGAGCAGTCCGATCAGCATTCCGGGGGCGAAGGCCGCGAACAGATATTCTCGCCGGTCGTCATCGTCGCCGTAGACTTTCCACGCCAGCGCGGGCCAAAGAACCCACGCCCAGCGCCATACGTAGAAGCTTATGCGGAACTGCCGCCCGACGGCGCGCGGCACGATCGCCGATTGAAAGACGTCGTTGAGCGTCAGCGCAATGAGCGCCGCACCGGCGATAACGCAGAGAATGTTGACCACCATGACGCGACCGATTTCGACGCGGCGGGGCTCGAAGCCGTCCCGAGTCGAATAAGACGGGCGGCGATGGGAGTAGTGTTCATAACCGGCCCCGTACGCTCGGGCAAGAGCGCTTTTGGCGTGAAGCTCGCGCGCGTGAGCGGCCTACCCGTGACGTACGTCGCCACCGCGGCCCACGAGCCCGACGATGCCGAATGGCACGCGCGCCTGGCGCGCCATCGGCGCGATCGTCCGGCGTCGTGGCGCACGGTCGAAACCGCGGCGATGACGCATGCCGCGCAGCTCGCGCTGTTTCGCGACGCGACCCCGCAGACGTGTTTGCTGGTCGACGCCCTCGGCACGTGGCTGGCCGCGCGCATCGGCACCCGGATCGAGCTGCTCGAAGTCGACTACGCGGTTCTGGAAGAGCAGCTCGACCGCGAGGCGGCCGAGTTCGTTGACGGGCTCCTGGCATCGCCCGCCCACGTGATCGCCGTCAGCGAACAAATTGGCTGGGACGTCGTGCCGGTGGCCGTATCCGCCCGGCTGTTCCGCGATGCGATGGGAAGAATGGCGCAGCGTCTGGCCCGGCGTGCCGAGCGGGCGTACCTCGTCGTGGCCGGCTATGCGATCGATCTGCGCGCCGCCGGCGATGCGATCGATACGTAGCGCGGGGGCCGGATGAGCGAAGCCCTCGTCCTGGTCACCTTCCTCAGCGCCGTCGTCGTGCTGAGCGTGCTGGCCAAGCGCTTGAATATTCCGTATCCGATTTCGTTCGTCATCGGGGGCGTCGCGTTGGCATTCGCTCGTAATCTCCCGCGCCCGCACTTCGACCCGGAGATCATTCTGCTGATCGTCTTGCCGCCGCTGCTCTATAGCGCCGCATGGTCGACCGATTGGCTCGAGCTGAAGCGGAATTGGCGCCCGATCTCGCTGCTGGCATTCGGCTTGGTGGTGTTTACCACCGTAATCGTCGCGGTGGCCGTTCACGCCGTCGTGCCCGGTTTCAATTGGCCGCTGGCGTTTACGCTGGGCGCGATCGTCTCGCCGCCCGACGCCGTCGCCGCGGAGGCGATTTTCGAGCGCATCGCCATTCCGCGCCGGATCGCGGCAATTATCATGGGGGAATGTCTCGTCAACGACGCGACCGCCCTGGTGCTCTATCGCTTTGCGCTGGTGGCGGCGGTTTCGGGAGCGTTCTCGCTCGCCCACGCAAGCGTGTCGTTCGTGGTCGTGGCCGTCGGCGGAGTGCTGGTGGGAGCGGTCGCCGCGCTCGTGCTCGAGGGCGTGCTGCGCTACATGCGCCGGCGCGGCTTCGACGATCCGACGATCGCCAGCGTGGTCTTTCTGCTCGCGCCGTTTGCCGCGTACTTGCCGGCCGACGCGCTTCACGAGTCCGGCGTCCTGGCAGCGGTTACGGCCGGTATCTTGCTGAGCTGGCGCTCCCGGCTCTTCATCGAATCGGAAACGCGCGTCATCGGATCGGCCGTGTGGCGCGTGCTGACGTACGTGCTCAACGCCTTCGCGTTCTTGCTGATCGGGTTACAGCTGCCGGCGATCCTGGCCGACCTGGAACCGCACGTTCGCGACTACGCGCTCTACGGGGCGATGATTGCCGCGCTTGTGATCGTGGTGCGCATCGTCTGGGTTTTCCCGGCAACCTACCTGCCGCGCCTGTTGAGCCGGCATCTGCGCGCGCGCGATCCAAGCCCGTCGTGGCGTGCGGTCACCATCATCGGATGGTCCGGAATGCGTGGGATCGTTTCGCTTGCCGCCGCGCTCGCGTTGCCGTACACGTTCGGATCGCAGCCGTTTCCGCAGCGCGGCCCGACGATTTTCTTCACCGTCTGCGTCGTTTTCGTGACCTTAGTGTTGCAAGGCCTCACGCTCGGACCGTTGATCGAGTGGTTGGGCATGACCGAGGCCGGCAAGAATCAGCGCCGCGAGAACCGGTTGCGCATTCGCGCGCTCGAGGCGGGCATGGCCCGTTTGCGCGACGAGGAGCGCCGTCACGAAGGCGGCCCGTATTTGGAGTTGGCCGAGCGCATCCTGGGCGAGTACGAACAGCGCATCAACGTCCTGCGCGGCAAAGCCGCCAAAGACGAAAAACAAGACTTGGCCGAGAGCCGCATCGATCGGCGCCTGCAAAAGCTCGCGCTCGACGCCGAGCGGCGGACGATCATGCACATGCGCGAGGCCGGAGATATCCCCGACAATATCTTTCGCTCGATCGAGTACGACCTCGACCTCGCCGCGCTTCGGCTGACGTAGCGTAGCTAGCCGGGCGTTGCGCTCGGAGCGACGGTCGTCGCCGGCGGGGACGGTGGCGTCGCGGGTGTAGAGGGTGTCGCCGGCGTCAGGGGCGGCTCCGGCGTGGGAGACGGCGCGGGCGAGGGCGTGGCCGGCGGCGCCAGCGTCGGCAGCCCTACCGGTCGAATGACCGGCACCAGCCGCAAGTAGCCAACCGAGGCGGTGTGGTCCTTGAGAATCGTCACGTCGCCGCTGGCGGTCAAGTAACCGGGCGCGCGGGCGGTGACGGTCTGGTCGCCGGCCGGCACTTTGCCGAGCACGAACGCGCCGCGCGCGTCGGCTGAAGCCGCGTACAGCGAACCCACCGAGACGAGCGCATTGGAAATCGGTCGGTTGGTCATCGCATCGAGCACCCGCCCCGTCACCTGCCCGTAGTCCTGGACGCCCACCACCCCCGGCGTCGGGGAGCAAGCATCCCCCAGCGCAAACAATAGAATCATCCCGAGCACCGCATGTCGCATGCGGTCATTGTACGCTGCGGCGTGTGGAAGGTCCGTCTAAGCGGCCCGCTACTTCATCCCCGCGCCCTCGGACCACCGGAATCCGAAGGCACCCAGGTCCCCGCGCCGGGCTTGTGAAAACTTTCACAAGCCATGAACCCGTATGGACCGGTCGCGATTTACCTCTGCGTCGCGCTTGCGGCGGCACTGATATTTACGGTGCTGCCCGGGCTGCTCCAGCGGCAAAAGCCCAATCCGCAGAAGCTCGAGGCCTACGAATGCGGGGTCGAGCCCACCTCGGCAGTTTCGGGGCGCTTTCCGGTGCGGTTTTACTTGGTCGCGATGCTCTTCGTGATCTTTGACGTCGAAGCGGCGTCGTTTTATCCGTGGGCGGTGCAGATGCACGCGCTGCGCGTGTTCGGCTTGCTCGAGATGGTCGTCTTCATTATCGTTCTGGCAATCGGATATGCGTACGTGTGGAAACGAGGCGGCTTCGTATGGCGGTGAGCCCGGGTCACTTCATGCTCGCCCGGCTCGACGACGTCGCTCGCTGGGCGCAGAGTTCGTCGGTTTGGCCGTTGACCATGGGTCTCGCGTGTTGCGCGATCGAAATGATGACGGTCACGTCTTCGGAGTACGACATCGCGCGGCTAGGCTCCGAAGTTTTTCGCAGCTCGCCGCGACAGGCCGACTTGATGATCGTCTCGGGGCGCGTCGCGCAGAAGATGGCTCCGGTCGTCAAGCGTTTGTTCGATCAGATGGCCGACCCGAAATGGGTGATCTCGATGGGGGCCTGCGCGAGTTCGGGCGGCATCTTCGATAACTACGCGGTGGTTCAAGGGATCGATACGATCGTTCCGGTCGACGTCTACGTACCCGGCTGCCCGCCGACGCCCGATGGTTTGCTTTACGCCGTCAATCTGATTCAGCAGCAGATCCGCGAAGGCGGCCGCGGCGGAATTCTCGCTCGCTCCTAGGCCCGAGGATTAAGAGATGCCCAGCACACAAACGCCGCCGATCGCGGGCGTCGCGATCGACCCGACGAGCCTGCGCCCACCAATCGACGATGCCGCCATCGAACGGCTCGAACCCGCTCAACTTCACGCCCGGCTGGAGTCGTTCAAAGCCGACGGATACACGATGCTGCTCGATCTGGGTGCGGTGGACTATCTGGAGCGCAAGCCGCGGTTCGACGTCGTCTACCACCTGCTGAAGATGCCCGGGAAGAAGGCCAGCGTGGCGGAGGTCGGAACGCCGGCGCGCGTGCGCATTCTGTGCGGCGTGGACGGCGACGATCCGCATCTGCCGACCGCGATGGATCTGTGGAAATCGGCCGACTGGGCCGAGCGCGAGGTCTTCGACCTCTTCGGCATCGTCTTCGACGGGCACGCCGGTCTGCGCCGCATTCAAATGCCCTACGACTGGGAAGG
>JBDTDR010000205.1:0-10546 GCA_039922955.1 Candidatus Tumulicola sp. | reverse complement strand
GCCGCGAGGTTGATGTTTTGGCTCGCGCCTTTTAGGCTGATGCTCAACGACGCGGCGGAGATGTGCTCGGGTTTCGCCCGCGTCGAAACGTAGGTGTCGAGGGCGTTCTGCAGGGCGGTTGTCAAGGTTGCTGCAGCGCTGGGCCGAGCGGCAGCGGACGAAGCCGTGCTCAGCGCGATCAGGGCGGCGGCTAGAAAACACGCAACGTGTAGTCGGTACATTTGCCTTCCTTACAATGGTCGAGCGCCGATATCCCGCCCAGCGCCGCGGTCGGGCTGCCGGAATCGCGTCGCGGCAACAGGAGGGGAGCGTCTTTCACTTTTGAAGCACTCCCGACGTGACGATGGTGATGGTGATTGCCGCACGTTTGCACATTCGGTACGCGGATGCGGTGCGCAACGTGATTCTCATAACGCTTCTGCCGGTATCTTTGGCCGCGTGTACGCGCGGATCGGTGTTGCGAACGGTGAAGGCTCCGCCCGTCGCTTGGACGGCGTGCGGTGGCGCGTGAGCCGCTAACGCAAGCCAAGTTCCCCGCCTGGGAGCAGCGTCAACTTGGAAAGCACGAGTTCGTTGACGGCCACGCTTATGGGCTTAACGGCGGCGCTTACGCGCGGGCCGCAGTCGTCAGGTGCGCGTACCGCGCGCGCACGCGGACGGCCTCGACGTGATCGAAGGCGCGAGAGGCTTCGCGGGCGAGTTCCTCGAGCAGCACGACTTCTTCCGGATCGAACTGCGCGCCGTTGGAATGCGCGCCGTACAGCGTGAAACAGACGAGTTCGTGGCGTACCAGAACCGGCACCGCCAGCGTGTAAATGTCCGCGTTGTCCGCGTCGAGATACGTGCGAAGCTCGTCGAGCCAAACGTTCTTCTCGCCGGCCATCAGTAACCGCACGAGCAGATGGTTAGCGTCGAACCCTGCGGGCGCCACCAGCGTTTGGTGCGCCGTTGCCATGCCTTCGAAGCGCGCTCCGCTATCGGATCGGCGATAGAGCGCGGCCCCCGCAAGATCGAGTGCGTCGACCGGAACCTGCACCAGTCCCTCGGCGATGGCGCTCTCGTCGGTCGCATAAGGCAGCGCCGACGCGGCCCGGCGCAGGTAGCTTTCGGCCAACCGGCGGCGCCGAAAGAATATCGATTCGACGATTCGTTCGACCACGCGGTTGATGCGGTCCAACAGAAAGCCGACTGCAATCGTCGCCGCCAGTTCCAAACCGAGCGCGAGGCGTTCTTCGGCGATCGCGCGCGACAGCAGCCAGTCGAGGATCGACACGAACGCTACCACGATCAGCGATAAGAGGCCGTACACGAGCGCCCGGCTGAGCACGAAGTTGACGTCGAGAACGCGCAACCGAAAGACGGCATACGCGATGCAAATCGGCATCAGCACGACCGCAAACCCTGCCACCTGCCCCACGGCAAACGGCACGCCCGGCACGAAATAGATCGCGTAGGCCAAGAAGGACGCGATCGTCCCGATTGCAAGAAATCCCCAGCGCTGCCGATCGCGCGGGGTCGCCACGGCCACGTTTTTGGCGACGATCAGGGCGGCGAACAGAAACGTCGCCAGCGGGACGATCGTGCTGGGCACGAAATCCCACGCCGGAAGCCCGCCGTCCGCCATGTAGTCGCGCCACTCGAGAACGCAGGCTGCGAATGCGAACGCGAGAAACAGCCACACCAAAGCATCGATCTTCCTGCGCCATCCCAACACGTCGCCGTTGGGAAAACGCAGCACGAACGGAAGCAACGGCAGAACGCTCCAGGCACCGAAGATCGTGCTCAGCACGAACGTCAGCACGACGAAGGGCGCCGCCGGCAGCACGTGCGCCCAGTACATGAAAACCGGACTCGTGCCGAAATACCCGACCGCAAAGACATAGAACGACCACGACATCACCGAGGGCCGCAGGAACGCGAGCAGAAACGCGACGATCAAGAAGACGGTCGGCGGAATGTAGGCCAGCACCCCGCCCAAACGCTGCCACAAGCCGAAGCTCGGAGTCGGGATTGCCGTCACCACCACGGTATACGGCGTTGCGCCGCGCTCGAACGTCAGCGTCTTGCGGTCGCCCGAATACGGCGCGCGTAGGCGCGAGCCAAGTGTGGGATCCCCCTTGTCGAGAAGCCTGTCGCCGGGGCGTATGCCGGCGCGATCGGCCGGCGACCCGGACACGACGCTTTCGACGCCGCTGCCGCGCGTCTGCAGCGTCAGGCCGAACGTCCCTTCGCCCCAGGTCTCGGCGAAGTCGACGTGCCCGATCGGCAAGTAGTAAACCGCCGCCACGAGCAGCGTTACGAAGGTCAGCAGTCCACGTGAAAGGTTCCGACGCATAGCCGCTACCCTGCGTCGCTTCGCGCGCGCGCCCCTCTTGCGGCGGCCCGCTAGACCGCCGCCACGCGTGCCGCGAAATTAAGCGCGTCGCCCCCCGTGCGATACGCCCCCGCCGCTTCGAGCGGACCGTCGGTAGAGAATCCGACGGTACGTAACGCGATCGTGGCGGCGGTCGAGAAAGACCGCAAGGTCTACGGCGGCCGTACGCCGGTGCCGGGAGTGCTTGTCGGCGTTTGGGACGCCGCCGGCCACAGCTTTATTCGCCCCTTCGGCTACGCGGATATCGCCGCGCGCCGCTCGTTGACGGCGGCCGACCACTTTCGAATCGGAAGCAACACCAAAACCTTCGTCGTCGCGGTCATTCTGCAACTGGTTGACGAGAAGAAACTCAACCTCGACGAACCGATTAGCTGCTTTAACCCCGGCGTAACGATTCCGAACGCCACCAACATCACGATCCGCGAGCTTTGCGACATGCGCAGCGGGCTGTTCGAGGCGTACGAAACGCCGCAGTTCGGACGCGTGAACCCCTCCCCACAGGCGACCTTCGATCCCCACACGATAATTCGCTGGGCGGTCGCGCAAAAGCCGTATTTTGCACCGAACAAAGCGTATCACTACACCAACACCGGCTACCTCATCCTCGGGCTGATTATCGAGAACGTCACGCACGACAGCGTCGGCGATCAAATCCGCAAGCGGTTCCTCGTGCCCTTTGGCCTGACGCACACGAGCTATCCCGAGACGATGGCGATGCCGGATCCGTGGGCCCACGGCTACGGTCTCGACGACCGCCGCAATTGGAAAGACGTCAGCAATACGATTCCGGTCTCGCTCATGGGAGCGGCGGGCGCGATGGTCTCCGACATGGCGGATATGAAACGCTGGATCGAGCTCTACGTGTCGGGAAAGACGAGCGCGCCGGCAACCCATCGGGCGCTCATGAACTGTATCCCGACGGGCGTTGCCGATGTGGGTTTCGGGCTCGCGCTCGGTTGCACCAAAGGATGGTACGGCTACACCGGCGGGCTGGCGGGCTACAACACGGCGAACTTCTACTTTCCGAAAACGGGAGTGTTTATCGTCGCGTGGATCGACGTCCAAGCGAACAAACCCGAGCCGGGGGTCGCGAACGCCATGTTCCGCGATATCGCGCGAATCATGACGCCCAACAACGCTCCGCTGTCGAGCGGAGGAGGACTATAGAGAAGGCGCACGAGGTCGGAGGGCAGATGGAACGGTTGCAGGCCGAAATTGACGCTCGGGATGACGAGGCACTCGAGGCTTTGGTTGCCGCGCGCCGGACAAACAGTACCTACCTCCGCGGCTCGAGCGAAGCTTCGCAACAGGCCACCGGGGTCAGACTCATGCTAGTCAACTAGTCGTATTCGTGCTAGAATCGCGGCATGAAGACGGTTGGCATATTTGAGGCAAAAACTCACTTCTCGGCACTGATCGAAGAGGCTCGTGAAGGTCAGACGATCACCATAACGCGTAATGGGGCGCCGGTCGCCCAGATCGGGCCGGTTCCCGGCCGCGGCGCTCAGGCCCGCGAGGCAATGGACCGGATTCTCTCAACGCGCGCGAAGTTGAAGGGACTCACGGTTAGAGAACTGATCGACGAGGGTCGCCGTCATTAGCGACGGCGCGGTACTCGACGCGTCGGCAGCGCTCGCGTGGTTCTTTGAAGACGAACTCGACGATTTGGCACGCGCTATGGCGCGCTCGGTCGCGACGTCCGGCGCGCTTGTTCCGACGCTTTTCCGGCTGGAAGTACAGAACGCGCTGCTGCAGGCAGTTCGGAGAAAGCGGCTCACGCGCGCGGTAGTAGAAGCTCGGTTCGACGACCTCGACAGGCTGAAGCTTACCGTCGATGCGGCGGAAGCCGGCGCCGCGTTTAAGACCGGCTTTGCTTTAGCGGAACGCTTCGACCTGAGCGCCTACGACGCTGCGTACCTCGAACTTGCCGTGCGGGCGAAGCGACCGCTTATGACGCGCGACGATCGCTTACGGGACGCCGCCCGCACGATGCAACTCCTTTGGGAATCGTAGGCTACAGGGCCGCACCGTTTGGGGCGCCGCACTAGTACCGATCGGGCGGAAAGCTTGCGGAGCGAGTTGCTTTGTGATACAAAGTATGTAACTTTGCATTGCAAAGTGGACGTTCAGGCACAACCGTAACCCCGGAGGCTCGGCATATGCTCAAGACTCTGATCGCGATTGCCCTCATCTTCGGCTGCGCGAGCCTCGCCTGGATGATTCTCGGTGCGACGCTCGTGCAGCGGACCGCGGACTCCGACACGCAACAGCGCGCGAAGCTTACGGCTCAGTGGGGCAGCGCCCAGACGCAACTCGCTCCCGACGTCAGCGCCCGCATCGCCGTCGAAACCTACAATAAGGACAGCAAGCGCATCGAGCGCGGCTACGAAACGGTCGCCATCCCGCTGAAAGGCAGCCGCATCAACGTTAACCTGCAACTGGAGCAGCGCCGCGACGGACTCCTCTGGTACAACCTCTACGACGTCCGCTTCGCCGCGCGCTACCGCATCCGCAACGACAGCTCCGTCAGCCAGCTCTCCGTCCACTTCCCGCTCCCGTCGTCCGACGGCACCTACGCCGATTTTCTCTGCTCGATCGGCGGCCAACCCATCACCGACGCGACCGCCCTCAGCCAGGGCATCCGGTTCGATCTCCCGCCGGGGCGAGAAACCACCCTTGACATCAGCTATCTGTCGCGCGGCATGGGCAGCTGGATCTACCGCTTCGGCAACGACGTTAACTCGGTCAACGATTTTGCGCTCATCATGTCGACGAACTTCGGCGCCATCGACTTTCCGCCGCAAACGCTCTTACCCGTCCGCGAAGCGCGCGCCGGGAACGGCTGGCGCCTGACGTGGCGCTACCTCGCCCTCGTCACCGGCAACGGCGTCGGGATGACCTTCCCGTTTCCGCTGCAGCCCGGTCCGCTCGCGCAGCGAATTACCTTTTGGGCGCCGGTCGCGCTGCTGTTTTACTTCTTCGTCATGCTCACGATTACGACGCTGCGGCGGATCGATCTTCACCCGATGAACTACTTCTTCTTGGCGGCTGCGTTCTTTGCGTTCCACTTGCTGTTCGCGTATCTCGTCGATCGGATTCCGCTCGAGATTGCGTTTGCGATCTGCTCGGTCGTGTCGCTGTTCCTGACGATTACATACTTGCGCCTGGTCGTCGGCTGGCGCTTCGCCGCGGTCGAAAGCGGCCTCGCGCAGCTCGTCTACCTCGTGCTGTTCTCGTATGCGCTCTTCAACGAAGGCTGGAGCGGGCTCACGATTACGGTCGGCGCGATCGTAACGCTCTTCGTGGTGATGCAACTCACCGGCCGCATCCGCTGGAGCGACCGCTTCGGCCCGGCCCCGGCTAACGCCGCCGCGCCCCTCGAGAAGTAGCCTATTTCTCGTAGGGAACGTTGTTTGGGGTGACGATCGACGCGATGTCGTGAAATATCGCGTTCGCAACTCCAGGCGCGGGTTTCTCTTGCTGGGCGTTAACCAAAACGATAATCGTCGCGCCGGTCGCGGGCATGTAATACGCTGCGGTATTGTAACCCGTGATGCCCCCCGTATAGCCGTACCAGCCTGCCGAACAGCCGATCCCCAAACCGAACTCGAGGTTCCCTTCACCCGTTGGCAAACACGTGAGCCGCGCCTTTTGCGTCGCCGCACTATTGGTCGTTCCAGTCGCGTAGGCTTTCACCCACTTCTTCATATCGGTCATATTTGAAATCATGGCGCCGGCCGCCCACGACATGGACGGCGGGAAAGCTGCGGACTCGTCGACCCACTCGCCCTTTGCGTCGAGGGAATAGCCGTGCGCGTGCGGCGACGGCATGTTGCGATTCGTCGTTGGAAACGACGTGTGGTTCAAGTTCATGGGAACGAGAAGGCGCGCGCGTATTTCAGACTCGATCGTCTGACGGGTCACCTTCTCGATGACGAGCGCGAGTATGAACCAGTTCGTATTGCTGTAGTTGTACTTCGCGCCCGGCGCGAACACTGGCGAATGCTTCGCCGCAAGCGCGACCCACTGGCGGGGCGTCCGCGCCGCCCAGACGGCGTCACCCTCCTTCTCGACCCCAGGAACCTCATACATGTCGATGATCCCGCTACGCATCTCGGCCAACTGACGCAACGTGATCCGCTTTTCGTTCGGCACGTTTAAGCCGAGGTCGAACCGGCTGATCGTATCGTCGAGACTCAGCTTCTTCTCGTCGACGAGTTGGAGCAGGACCGTCGCAACGAACGTTTTCGTGTTGCTACCGATGCGAAAGAGATCGTCGTGCCACATCGCGGCCGGCGGTGACAGGCGCGAGGAACCAAACCCTTTGACGAACTCACCTCTCCCGGGGAACCATACTCCGATGGCTGCTCCCGGCACCGGTTGCGTGCCGCCGTACGCCGTGAGTTCCTTGTCAACGGCGGCCGCGATCGCCTTTTCGACGTCGGGGCCGAGCTGAGCGGCCGTCGCGGCATCGGTTCGGCCGGCGCTCGGCATGAACAACGTCAGCGCAAGCAGCGCGATGGAGAAACGCCTCATGCCGGCTGGGTTCTTGCGCGTGCGGATGCAATCCGCTTCGGCCGAGCTGCGCCGTCTGCCATGACCACGGCCGCCGCCATTGCGAGCTTGTGATCCTGGTTCCATGGCGGCCCGAATGCTTGGCGCGCTTGGAGAAAATACGCGTCGAAGTTCTCGACGCCTAAAGCCTGGCTCGCCGAAGTTAGCACCGTTTTCGCGTCGTACCAATGGATGGGCCAACCGCGAGCCTCGGCGGCGCACGCAAGAGCCTTGCGGTACATCACCCAGTCGGCGACGTTTCGTGCACGGTGGTCCGTGATTCGTTCGGCAATCGTGGCCGGAAGCGACGGACACCTGCGAAGAGCGATGCCGAGGATGCGTGGTACCGCCATCGCCACGGCGTCCAGCGCAAGTACCGCATGTCGTTCCGCCGAACCGCGCACCCGCTCGACCAAGGCCACGGCTGCGTCCATCGGGAGTAACTGGCCTTCATGATGGTGGGGAATACTCGGCAGCGCGTCGTCCACCAGCTCGACGCGGCGGCGATCGAGGAGCGTCCCATCGCGCGCCACCGTCACCAACACCGCCCAACCGCCATGATCCGATACCCCGACAATACCGCCCTTCATTCACGTCCGCCTTCGGGCCAGCCAAGGACAGAGCCTCGCAGGGGGGAGGGCTACCGTGCGTGGTAGTCAGGCCCGCAATGCCGCGCTCCAACACTCGAGGTCTCCCGCCACATAAATGGATCTTTAAACCGCGGTTTCGCGCCGGCGCGTTCGGTTGGCGTTCGCAGCCTGCCATGGGGCGCATCGCTGAGGCGGTCGCCGAAATCAAGCGCGTTGCCCGCACCGATCCGGTGCTGGCGGCCGATGGGGCGGTGACGTTGCTCCAACGACTGGTCCCCGCAATCGAGCACGTGGACGGCTCGTCGGGCGCCATCGGCTCTTCGGTCAATCGCGCAATTCGCGAGCTGACCGATTTGATCGTGGCGGCCCCGGCGGCGACAGACGTCCGCGATGCGTGGCTAGAGCGCGTTTGGGAAGCGCTCAACAACGATGGTTACGGTTATCTCGATTCGCTCGGCGAGGTGTGGGGCGATCTCTGCGCAACCGATCAACACGCCAATGCCTGGGCGGATCGACTCGTGGAATTCGTGCGGTCGGCTTATGCGATCCCGCTCGAAGGCTTTCGTTACGTCAAAGGCGTCGACGCCTGCCTGAGCGCGTTGTTCAGGGCCAAGCGTTTCGACGAGTTGCGCGCGATACTCAAGCTGACCGGCACGAACTTTTGGAACTACCAGCAGTGGGGATTCCGGGCGCTCGTCTCCGAGGGGCAACGCGCCGAAGCGCTGCGTTACGCGGAGAGCCATCGCGGGATCAACGACGGCTACGCAATCGATCGCGCGTGCGAGGAGCTGCTCTTGGGATCCGGTCTCGTTGACGAAGCTTACAATCGATACGCGTTACACACGCATCAGCAGTCGACGTACGTCGCAACGTTCCGCGCCATCATCAAAACGTACCCGCACAAAGATCCGCGCGATATCCTCGGCGATCTGATCGAGAGCACGCCGGGCGAACGCGGCAAGTGGTTCGCCGCTGCCAAAAGCGCCGGCCTTTTCGACCAAGCGATCGCGTTGGTACGGTCGGCGCCGGCCGATCCCAAAACCCTGGGCCGAGCAGCTCGCGACTACGCCGAGAAACGGCCGCTATTCGCGATGGAAGCCGCGCTCGCCGGTCTGGGCTGGGCGGCCAAAGGCTACGGTTACGAGATCACCGGAGTCGATATCCGCGACCTCTACCGCAGCGGACTGGCCTCCGCCGAAAACGCCGGCCGTGTTGAAGAATATCACGCCGGCACCTCCGCCCTTCTGCAAACCGCCGACAAGCCGTTCCGCGACGCAATCGCGATGCTTATGGGGCAGGACGTTACAGCAGTCTAACCGACCTTGACTCGGAAAACCGCGTGCCGTCTCAGGCAAACTCACCACCCCGATTCTGGGTGCTGTCGTACCAGGCGGCCTCGCGGCACTCAACATGCATTTGCACGCCCGTCTTTTTGTGTAATCGCGCAATCTCAACGCCTTGTGGTTCGGGCTTACGCCCACGCTTGGCGTCCAGCGATGCTCCGGCGACGAGCTGTTTGCGCCAACCAGCGATATGCCATGAATAGATCCGTTCGCGTCGACAGAGCGCGGCTCGCTCGATCGAAGACTTCGATCGTATTCTTCGAGAATGCGGGCCTTCTCGACCGCTATGAACCGCCGGCGACTCGGGGCAATCGTCTTGCGCTCCACTTGAACCGGCGTTTGATGTATACACGGCATCGGGCGAAGAATGGCGCTGGGGCGCCCGTCGCTAATTACCCGCGCGCCGGCCGCGGCCGCTATATCGAAGCGTACTACGGGCTTCGTCGAGCGCCCCGAGAAAAGCGACTGCGTCGATGAAGTCGTCATCTCGAGCATGGCGTGACAGCTCATCGTCGGTGGGAGCGCTAGGTCGCCAAGGTGCGAGTAGGTCCCTCACCGTGACGCCCAAGCCATCGGCAATGCGCGCGAGAGTCGTCAGCCGCGCCTCACCGCGGCCCTGCTCGAGTTCGGAGATGATCGCGCGCGACACGCGACTGCGTTTAGCGAGCGCTGGCTGAGAGAGACCCATCTTCGCCCTGAGGACGACGAGATTTATACGGAGGGACTCACGCAGGTCGGCAGTGGGGCTGGGAGGATCATGTCATCGATACTGTAGCATTCTGCCATGTCGCGCGGCTCCGCCGACTCGGTGTTCATTTTAAGGTGCCAGCCACTTGGCACGATCGCATCCTAAGATGGCGGTCGTAAGCTTGGCGCAGCGACCCTAAGGCGCAGTCTATTTGACAAGGACGCTGGAACTATGTCAATAATCTTGGAGTTATAATTGGGAGGAAGACCGCCGCCGGGTGTTCGGGTGCTTTACCACCCTACGGCGCTGGACGAGCTAACCGGATCGCTGTCGCCGACCGTGCAAGCCGACGTGCTCGCGAAAGTGGATCGGATCAATGGACGGACGCATTCCGAGATCGTCAAAATGCTGGATCCGCGAACGGAGCCTAAGGTCTTTCAGTGGGAGGCGAGCGCCCAAGGAGGGACCCTGCGCGTCATCTTTGCCTGGGGGAAAGGATGCCTATGGGTTATCGGAGCCTTCGTGAAAGTGAATAATAAGGAAGGCGAGCGATTCATGCGTCGCATCCTGCCGCGCGCCGTCGAAGTCAGAGATTGGAACGAAAATAGATGAAGGAACGAAAGAACATCGCGCGCCGGGCACTCTCGGCGGAAGAGGTTTCTGCCATCTTCAGGCGCGACCGGGATAATGAACGGCTCTACCGAGAGAGCGAAGTCCGGCTTGATCTGGCCGAACGCATGGTGGAAATGCGGCGTGTCGCCGGGCTCTCTCAACAGGAACTGGCCGATCGTGTAGGCCGCAAGCAACCGTTCATCGCTCGATTGGAGAGGGGCGCGTACGACCGTTGCGGCCTGAGTACGCTTAGGACGGTCGCGCGCGCTATGGGTCACGATTTGAATGCCGCCACGATGTTCGTTCGCGCTGCAGCGGCTCACTTCTCGGGGCAATCGTCTTGCGCTCCACTTGAGCTGGCCTTTGAAACGCTCGAAGAGCAAAG
>JBDTDR010000204.1:0-14435 GCA_039922955.1 Candidatus Tumulicola sp. | reverse complement strand
CGAGCTCGGCGTGCCCGCCAAAGTCGTCGCCACCGGCGGGCTCGCCGAACTGTTTGCCAAACACACGCCGGCCGTGGATGCGGTGGATCCGCATCTGAGCCTCGCCGGCCTGCGGCTCTTCTACCGCTCCGTGCGTGGATGACGCGCCGGCTATGGTATAGTGGGTTCCGCCATGCCCCTCGCTCCTTTGAAGATCGGTCCGATCGAAATTTGGCCGCCGCTGATTCTCGCCCCCATGTCGGGCGTGACCAATCGGACGATGCGGGCCCTGTACAAGCCGTTCGGACTGGGACTTACCGTCACCGAATTCGTGTCCGCCAACGCGCTGGACTTCGGCAGCCGTCGAACGATGGAGATGATCGATCAGCACGGCCTGGAGAAGCCCGTCTCGACCCAGCTGTGGGGCGACGATCCGCAAACGATGGCGCGCGCGGCCAAGGTCGTGCGCGAGTGCGGCGCCGACATCGTGGACATCAACTTCGGCTGTCCGGCGCCGAAGGTGACCAAAACCAACGGCGGCTCCGCGTGCCTGCGCGATCCCGACCGCTGCGAAGCGATCATGCGCGCGGTCGTGGCCGCCGTCGACTGTCCCGTGACCATGAAGATGCGGCTCGGTTGGAGCGAAAACCAGCTCGTCTACGTCGAGGTCGCGAAGCGCGCGCAGAACGCCGGCGTGCTGGCGGTGACGCTGCACGCGCGCACCGCCAAACAATTCTATAAGGGCGATGCCGATTGGGAACACATCGCCCGCCTCAAGCGTAGCGTCGACATTCCCGTGATCGGCAACGGCGATCTCGACGATCCTCACCGCTCGCTGGAGCGGATGCGCGCGAGCGGGGTCGACGCGATCATGCTCGGGCGCGCGACGCTCGGTAATCCGTGGCTCATCGCGCAGATTCGCGACTTGATGGAGGGGCGGCCGGCGCGCCCGTCACCCGATCCGGCCGACCGGCTGCGCTTTTGCATCGTGCACTATCGCGCCATGCTCGACGACCTCGGCGAAGCCCGCGCGGTCCCGCAGATGCGCAAACACGTCGCGCTCTATCTCAAGGGCCTTCCCGGCGCGGCGGCGTTGCGCGAACGCATCATGCACGTTGACGCCGCCGCCGATGCGATCGCCGTGATCGACGAAACGATCGCCAAGCTCGAAGTTCCGTCGCGGGTGGCCGCGTGACCCAACGGCCGCCCGCGGTTCCCGCCGACTTAAGTGCCGAGGCGTTTGAAAACTACAAGCAGTTCGTGAACCCGCCGCTGGCGCGGGTGATGAAGCTTTCCGGTTCGCCGGTGGAAGTGCGCGCGCGCGGCTGCACCATTTGGGATCAGAACGGCAAAGCCTATCTCGATTTTGCGGGCGGCTACGGCGTCTTCACGCTGGGTCACTCGCATCCGCGCGTCCTCGCCGCGGTGCGCGCGCAGATGGAACTGATGTCGCTTTCGGGCAAGACGATGTTCAACGTCATGCTCGGACGGGCGGCGCGGCGCCTGGCCGAAATCACTCCCGGCGATCTGCAAATCTCGTTTTGGTGCAACAGCGGAACCGAAGCGATCGAAGGCGCGATCAAACTCGCGCGGGCGGCCACCGGGCGCGCGAAGATCGTCAGCACGATCGATGCCTTTCACGGCAAGACCATGGGCGCGCTCTCGGTGAGCGGGCGCGAAACCTTTCAAGCGCCGTTCCGGCCCTTGCTCGACGGCTTCGCGCAGATCGCCTATGGCGACGCGGCCGCACTGGACGGCGCGCTGAGCGACGCTGCCGCGTTTATCGTCGAACCGGTCCAGGGCGAGGGCGGCGTCAACGTACCGCCCGAAGGCTATCTCCGTGCGGTTCGCGAGGCGTGCGACCGCAGCGGCGCGCTGTTCGTTGCCGACGAAGTTCAAACCGGCCTCGGGCGCTGCGGATACCGGTTCGCCTGCGACCGCGACCGGGTCGTTCCCGACGTAATGACGCTGGCCAAAGGACTCTCGGGGGGCGTCATCCCGGTGGGCGCGTTCATCTCCCGCCCGCAGATCTGGAATCGCGCCTTCGGCAAGGCGCCGCTGTTGCACACCTCGACGTTCGGCGGCAACGAGCTCGCCTGTGCGGCCGCCCTCGCCGCGATGGACGTGCTCGAAGAGGACGGGCTGGTTGAAAATGCGCGCGTGCGCGGCGAAGCGCTGTTGGCCGGCGCGCGCGAAATTGCCGCGCAGTTTCCGGCCGTGGTGCGCGAAGCGCGCGGCCTGGGATTGGTCGTCGGCGTCGAGCTTACGCGCGAGGGCTACGGCGGTTGGATCATCCCCGAGATGCTCAAGGCCGGCGTCACCGCCGCGTGGACGCTGAACCTTCAGCGGGTGATTCGGATGGAGCCGCCGCTGATCGTCACCGCCGAAGAAATCGACGCGGCGCTGGCCGCGTTGCGCGCGGGGGTGGCAACGGCGTACGCGAAGCTCGGCCCGCTCTGATGCCCTACGTCGAAACGGCCATTGCGATCGCCGCTCCGGCCCGCGTCGTCTACGAGCTTGCCAAAGATCAAGAGCGGTTTCCGGAGTTCATGCCGGACGTCGAAATCGTAATCGTCCTCGAACGTCATGCCGACCACGTAATTTCGCGCTGGAAAACGCTGGTCGAGGAGGCGCCGATCGAGTGGATCGAGGAAGACCGCTTTGACGACGAGGCGCTGCGCATCGACTACAAGCTGCTCGAGGGCGACCTCGATAAATTCGAAGGCGCGTGGACGTTTGCCGAGCGCGACGGCACGACCCACGTGCATCTTGGGGTCGACTACGATTTCGGCGTCCCGACGCTGGCCGAGTTAATCGGCCCAACGCTCCAGAGGAAGGTTCGAGAAAACAGCGAGATGATGCTCGCGGCATTGAAGAAACAAGCGGAGCAGCCGGCGTGAAAAAGTTTTGCTTCATCCTGCACCCGCTCTCGCTGGATGACGTCGCGCGCTACGAGCCCGGCGCCAAAGGCAAGGGCGATGCGATCGTCCGCAAGATCATGGAGTGGATGCCGCCGTGGGCGGCCGTCCACGTCACCGGCGTGCGCGCGCCCGACGGCCGCGAGACCGAAGGCTGGTTCGTTTCGGCGTCGCTGCTGCCCGAGCAGATGATCGAACTTCCACGCGAGGAGGTCTACGGACGAATTCTCGCGGCGATCCAAATCGGCGCGGACCTCGGAGCTGAAGTGGCCGGTCTCGGCGCGTTTACCGCCGTGGTCGGCGACGGCGGCGTCACGATCAACGAGCGCTCGCCAATTCCCGTGACGACCGGCAATTCGCTGACGATCGGCGCCGGCGTTCAAAGCTTCTTTCGCGGCGCGCAGGAGATGGGCATCGACCCGGCTGCGTCGACGGCGGTGGTCGTAGGAGCCACCGGTTCGATCGGGGGTGCCTGCGTGCGTCTGATCGCGTCGAAGGTCGGGCACGTCATTCTCGTCGCGCGCAACGAAACGCGCTTGCGCAAGTTCAACGAGCAGATTGCCGGCGAGGTGGCGTGCGAAACGTCGTACACGACCGACATTTCCGAGGCAGTCCGGCGGGCGCGGCTGGTGCTCACGGCGACCTCGTCGACGCAGGACGTGATTGTGCCCGAAGATCTGCAAACCGGCGCCGTGGTCTGCGAACTCTCGCTGCCGCACGACGTCAGCCGGCGGGTGGCGAAGGAACGTCCCGACGTCCTCGTCACCGAGGGTGGAAACATGTTCGTGCCCGGAACGCCGCGCTTCGAGCGCGTACGCGAACGCGGCACCGATTTCGATTTGAACCTTCCGCCGCGCACCGCGCTCGCGTGCATGAGCGAAACGATGGTTCTCGCGCTCGAAGGCCGTTTGGAAGCCTATACGCTCGGGCGCGGCATCGAGCTTCAGAAGGTGATCGAGATGGAAGATATGGCGAAACGCTGCGGCTTTACGCTGGCCGACATGCGCGCCTTTGACGCCGCGATCACGCCCGAAAGCATCGCGGCGACCCGTGCCGCGGCCGAAGCGCGGCGCAGCCAGGAAGCCGTCGCGTGAAAAAAATCGTGTCCGTGTCGCTCGGCTCGTCGGCGCGCGATCATCGTGCCGACGTCACCCTGATGGGCGAGGAGTTCGACATCTCGCGCGTGGGCACCGACGGAAAACTCGACGTCGCGATCGCCAAAGTGTGCGCGCTTGACGGGCAGGTCGACGCGATCGGGTTGGGCGGCATCGACGTCTATCTCTACGCAGGCGAGCACCGGTACGCGCTGCGCGACGGATTGCGCCTGCTGGAGGCCGCCAAGACGACGCCGGTCGTCGACGGGAGCGGGCTCAAGAATACGCTGGAGCGCGAGGCGGTGCGCTTCATGCAGGACGCGCTCGGGATCGACCTGCGGGGGAAACGCGTGCTCATGGTCAGCGCGCTCGACCGCTTCGGAATGGCGCAGGCCCTGGTCGACGCCGGCGCCGACGTGCTGTTCGGCGATTTCATTTTCGCGCTCGACAAAGACATGCCGGTGCGCGACCTGGCGACCTTCGAGGCGATGGCGGAAAAGTATCTTCCCGACGCGTGCAAGCTGCCGTTTCAGTTCTTCTATCCGACCGGAAAGAAACAAGAGAAGCCGCCGGATCCGAAATATCCCGAGTATTACGAAGAGGCCGAGATCGTCGCCGGCGACTTCCATTTCATGCGTCAGTTCATGCCGGACCGGCTGGACGGCAAGATCATTCTGACCAATACGGTCACGCAGGCCAACGTCGAAGAACTCGCGGCGCGCGGCATCAAGATGCTGGTCACGACCACACCCGATTTCGGCGGCCGCTCGTTCGGCACCAACGTCGTCGAAGCGGCGTTGATCGCCTTGCTCGGCAAGAAGTGGAGCGACGTCACGCCGGCCGACTACGAACGCGTCCTGCACGAGCTGCAGTTGAAGCCGCGGGTCGTCCGCCTGAACTAAGCCTTGGGCGCGTCAGCGGCCCCTGCGGGCCGCCGCGGCGGGCAAGGAAGGGGAAGGATTTTACCCCCCGAACAAACCGCGCCAGCGCCCGCAAGGGCGTCGTCTGTTGCCAAGGGACTCCAAGGGTCGCATCCGGTTGAGGTCCCGCTTTTCTGAGGGTCTGTAGTTGAACGATAAAGAGATCGTCCTTACGGCGGAAGGCCTAGCGAAGCTCGAGCTGGAGCTCGACGAGCTCAAGACGGTTCATCGCCGAGAAGTCAACGACCGCATTCGCCAGGCCAAAGAGTACGGCGACCTCAGCGAAAACGCGGAATATGAAGACGCCAAGCAAGAGCAAGCCTTCATCGAGGGACGGATTCTCAAGCTCGAGGTGATGATTCGCAACGCGCGGATCATCGACGAGTCCGAGTACGCCGCCGATGAGGTTCACCTCGGTGCGATCGTCAAGGTCAAGGATCTCAAGAGCAACGACAGCTACGAGTTCGCGATCGTCGGCTCGGCCGAAGCCGATCCCACGAATCGCCGGATCTCAAACGAGTCGCCGCTGGGCCGAGCCCTGATCGGTCACAAGAAGGGGACGACCGTCGACGTCGCTACCCCGCGCGGCCTCGCAAAATATAAGATCGAGTCGATCAAGAGCAACTCCCCGAAGAAAGCCGCAAAAAAAGCGAGTTAGGCTTCGCGCGGTTCGGAATCGCGCGAGAAATATGCAAGAAGACCTCGGCAAAACCGAAGCCGCCCTGGTGGCGGCTAGGCGCGATAATCTGGCCGCCTTACGTACCCGTGGGAGCGATCCATTCGCTGCGACGCGCTACGACGTCGACGCTACGGCCGCGGAGTTGGCCGCCCGCTACGGATTCCTGGTGCCGGGGCAAGATGCGTCGGCCGAAGGCTGGAGCGTGGCCGGCCGGCTGCTGTCCAAGCGCCGGATGGGCAAGACCATATTCGCGGATCTCGCCGACCGCACCGGACGCATCCAGTTGTACGTTCGCAAGGACGAGATCGGCGACGCCGGCTTTGCCGACTGGGACGATCTCGACCGTGGCGATCTGATCGGCGTGCGCGGATACGCCTTTCGCTCGAAGATGGGCGAGCTGACCTTGCACGTGACCGCGTTTACCGTGCTCGGAAAATCGCTGATGCCGCTGCCGGACAAGTGGCACGGCTTGGTGGACGTCGAGAAGCGATATCGTCAGCGTTACGTCGACATGATCGTGAACCCCGGCGTGCGCGACACGATGATCGCGCGCAGCCGCCTGGTGGCCGAGATGCGCCGCTTCATCGACGGTTACGGTTTTTACGAGGTCGAAACGCCGACGCTCCTGCACCTGGCGGGCGGCGCCGCGGCGCGCCCGTTTGCGACCCACTGCAACGCCCTCGATCAAATCATGCAGCTGCGCATCGCCACCGAACTCAACCTTAAGCGGCTGATCGTCGGCGGCCTCGAACGGGTCTACGAGATCGGACGGATATTTCGCAACGAAGGCATCGACACGACTCACAATCCCGAGTTCACGATGCTCGAGCTGTACGCCGCGTATTGGGACGTGCGCGACATGATGGAGTTCAACGAGGCGCTGATCGCACGGCTTGTCGACGTCGCAACCAACGGCGGGAGCGAACTCAAACGCGGCGACGCCACGATCTCGTTCGCGCGCCCGTTCGCGCGCATTGGGTATCTCGAAGGCATGGCCGAGCACAGCGGCGGCCGGTACGCACGCGGGCGGCTGCTCGATCCGCGCGGCGCCGCCGAGATTCTCAACGAGCTCGGGCTACCGGACTCGCCGACGCACGGCCACGCGCTCGACAAGATTTTCGACCGCGTTGTGGAGCCGCACCTGATCGCGCCCACGTTCGTGACCGATTATCCCACGATCATCTCGCCGCTTGCAAAACGCAAAGCCGGCGATCCCGAATTGGTCGACCGGTACGAGTTGTTTTGCGCCAACATGGAGATTTCGAACGCGTTTACCGAGCTGAACGACCCCGACGATCAGCGGGCGCGGTTCGAAGCGCAAGTCGTCGAACGGGCCAGGGGCGATGAAGAAATTCCCGAACCGGATTGGGATTACGTGCGCGCGCTCGAATATGGCATGCCGCCGACCGCAGGCATCGGCATCGGCGTCGACCGCCTCGTGATGCTGCTGACCGGCCATCATTCGGTCCGCGAGGTACTGGCTTTTCCGCTGCAAAGGCAGCACGGCTGACACTAGGTGGCCAGGGCGCCGAGGTTGGCGCGAAAGATTTCAGAAAGGGATCGAGGACATGGACGGACAGAAGTGTGCCCACCCGCAATGCACCTGTTTTGTTGACCTCGGCATGATCTATTGCAACCCCCGCTGCAAGGAGAAGGACGCCGCGGACGGCGACGCCGCGCCGCGCGAGCGCTGCGGCTGCCGGCACGTCGACTGCGCGAGCCGCGACTAACCCGGCGAGTAGCGCAACCTCCGTCGCTTCCACCGTGAACCAGCCTTTACAAACCGTTCGGCTCGCCGTTGAGTACGACGGCAGCGACTTTCACGGCTTCCAGTGGCAGCCGGCGCTTCGAACCATTGCCGGCACCCTGGAAGGAGCTCTATCGCGCGTGCTGGCCGAGCCCGTCAAGATTTCCGCCGCCGGCCGGACGGATGCGGGCGTGCACGCGTCCGGTCAAGTGGTTTCGTTTTCGACCGGTCGGCCGTTCCCGTTCGAACGGCTGGCCGTCGCCCTCAATAGCGCCCTCCCCAAAGACGTGAGCGTGCGCGAGGCCGCCGCCGTCGAATCGCCGTTTTCGGCGCGCTTTTCAGCGCTCGAACGGACGTACGTGTACGCCATCTTCAATCGTCCCCAGCCCTCGCCGCTCCTCGCGCGCCACGCCTACCACGTGTGGACGGCGATCGACGTTCGCCGGATGCAGGCCGCCGCTCTCGGCCTGCTCGGGGAACACGATTTCCGCTCGTTCTGCGGCTTGCTGCCGGAGAACGGCATAACCGTGCGCGACGTGCGACGGCTCACCATCGAGGCGCGCGGGGACCTGATCCGGGTCGAGATCGCCGCCCGCGGCTTTCTTCACCGGATGGTTCGCACGATCGGCGGGACGCTGGTCGATTGCGGGACGCAGCGGCGCTCTCCCGACGAAATCCCCGCCATGCTCGCGGCGCGGGACCGGCGAACCGCGGGCCATACCGCGCCGCCCAATGGGTTGTACTTGGCCGGCGTGAGATATGCGGACGGTTACGACTCGTATGCCGAGCCGCCGGTCTTCCGGTGGGGCAACTCCTAGCGGCCGGGGATTTCCCCGAGCAGGCGCTCGAGCTGGCGCGTTTGACCCAGGCTGAGGCGCCGCATAAGCCGCGCGGCGCCTTCGGCGGCGGTGACCCGGGCGTTGGCCACCAGCGAGCGGCCGGCGTTCGTGAGGACGACCCGGCTGGCGCGCGCGTCGCCGGGATCGGACTCGCGGCGAACGATGCCGATCTTTTCCAGCGGGAGCACCGCCCGGGTGACGCCCGAGGCGGTCAGCTCCAAGGCTGCCGCGAGATCGGTCGGGCGCAATCCGGCGACCGGCGCCTCGGCGAGCGTGCCGAGCAGCCGGAGCTCGGCAAAACTGAGGCCGTGATGGGAACCTAGACTCGCGTCGAGTTCGCGGGTCGCGGCGGCGTGCGTCTTCGAAAGACGGAGAAGGGCGGCGAGGGGCGCGTTGTCCATACCGGCAGCATACTTGTGTAATCAAGTACTTGTCAACTACAGTAAAAGCCCGGCATGGGCTTGACGGCGCTCCTCGCGAGCGGGTACGATGCCGTTGGCCGTGCCGCGGTAAGAGCCGTTCGCACGCTTTTCGTTTCGAACCATTTGAGGACATGCGCGCACGATGCGGACCTATCAACAGAAGACGGCGGAGACCCAGCACGACTGGTATATCGTCGACGCGGCCGGACAGCGTCTCGGCACGCTCGCGGTGCGCATCGCCCGCGCCCTTTCGGGCAAGCACAAGCCGACTTGGACGCCCAACATCGACAACGGCGATCACGTGGTCGTGATCAATGCGGAGAAAGTCGAACTGGGCGGCAACAAACTCGATCAGAAGCTGTACTACCGTCACAGTGGATATCCGGGCGGTCTGCGCGTGCAGACGGCGCGCGAAATTCAAGACAAGCACCCCGAGCGGCTGATCGAAAAAGCCGTCCGCGGCATGCTTGCGACCAACCGTACGCGCGACGAGCAACTGCGCCGGTTGAACGTGTACGCCGGCGCGCGGCACCCGCACGCCGCGCAAAACCCGCAGCCGCTGTTCTAAGAGCACTAGGAGTACCTTTTTGAGCGACGTTATTCAAGCCACCGGCCGCCGTAAGCGCGCCATCGCCCGCGTCTCGCTGACGCTGGGTCAAGGCGTGATCACGATCAACAAGAAACCGGTCGAAGAGTATTTTCCGCGTCCGCAACTGCTGCAGATCGTACGCCAGCCGTTCGAAGCCACGCAGAGTCTTTCGCGGTTCGACGTAACGGTTAAGGCCGAGGGCGGCGGCGTGACGGGCCAGGCCGGGGCCGTGCGCCACGGCATCGCGCGCGCGCTGATAGCGATGGACGAAAGCCTCAAGCCGATTATGCGCCAGAACGGATTCCTGACGCGCGACCCGCGCGAAAAGGAATCGAAGAAGTACGGGCGCAAGCGCGCTCGCAAACGCTTCCAGTTCAGCAAACGCTAAGAGCCCGCTAGTCGATTTGCGACCCGGTGTCGAAGGAGTCGCCCATATGGGCGGCTCCTTTTGGTTTGCTCTGCGCGTGCTTGCCATCGTTCTCGGCCTGCTCGCGCTGGCGTGGCAGCCGGACGCAGGGTGGGTCGAGCGCGCGTACGCAAACGGCGTCTATCCGGGCTGGGAGCACGCCGCGTACGGCGTCACCCGCGGACTGCCCTGGTCGCTGGGCGACGTCGCGTTCGGGATCGGCATCCTGGCGATTTTTGGGCGGATCGCTGCATTCGTGCGCTCCCGCCGAGGGCGCCGTCGCCGGAGCCGGCCCGCGTTCGGGATGCTGCTTTTCGATATCGCGGCAATCGTGGGCCTGTACGCGGTCTGGTTCGAGGCAAGCTGGGGGTGGAACTACGCGCGCGCGCCGATCGAGGCGCGCGTCCGTTTTGACGCGGCGCGGGTAACGCCGGGTGCGGCCGCGGCGCTGCGAACTCGCGCGATAGCCGAGCTTAACGCGCTGGCGGGTCCGGCGCATGCGCGTGCGGGCGTGCCCCTCGATCTCGCCACCCTTCGCGACGCGTGGCTGCCGGCCGTGCAACGCGCCGGCGACGACTGGGCGCCCGACGCCGGCCCGGCCAAGCCGACCATCGCGAACCCGTTCATGGAAGCCACCGGAACCAGCGGCTTCATCAATCCGTTGACGCTCAACGTCCAGCTCGCCGGCGACCTGTTGTGGTTCGAGCGGCCGTTCGATCAAGCGCACGAGTGGAGTCACGTGGCCGCGTACGCTCGCGAGGACGAAGCCAACTACCTCGCCGTCGTCACCTGCCTGCGTTCGCCCGATCCGGTCCTGCGCTATTCCGGCTGGCTCGAACTGTTTCTCTACCTGCCGCAGAAGGCGCACTACGCGCGCCGCGAGTTCGTTCCGCTCGTGTGGCACGATTTCGCCGCCTTACGGCAGCGGGATTCGCGCCACGTCAACGTTTTGCTGGCGCACTGGACGTGGCGAACGTACAACGCCTATTTGAAGAGCAATCGCATCCCCTCGGGAGTGGAAAACTACAACCAAGTCACGCGCTTGATCCTGGGAGCGCCCCTCGACGCCGACGGTCTGCCGGTAGCGAGATCCCGATGAATCCGTTCGACTATCTGACGGTTCTCGTTTCGATCGTCATGGGATTGGCGATCGCCAACGTCCTCACCGGACTGGCGACCGTCATGCACGCACGCGAACGCGTCGGCGCCTATTGGCCACCGCTCGCGTGGGCCGTTTGGCTCTTTTTCGTCGAGGTCCAGCACTGGTGGGCCCAATGGGGAGTGCACAACACCCACGCGTGGACGTTCGGCACGTTTCTGCTCGAGCTGCTCGTGCCGGTCGATCTGTTTTTGCTTTCGTCGCTGGTTTTGCCGTCGCGCGACCAAGGCGACGCGACCGTCGATCTATATGCCTGGTACTTCCGCGACCGGGCGTGGTTCTTCGCGCTGCTGTTTTGCCTGCCGATTCTCAGCATCGCCGAGGAGGTGTCGCGGACGGGACGCATGGCGTCGCAGGCCAATCTCTATTTTTTGATCGCATTCGCGGCCTTCGCGCTGATCGCGTATGCGTTGAAATCGCGCCGCGCCGCACGAATGGCTTACCGCGCAGACGATGGTCGTAACCCTGATCTACGTCGCCGCGCTCTACCTGCGATTGTCTGGGTAAGCAGCGAGCTCGCCGCCGGCCGGCATACTTCGGCAATCCGGCGGTTGCCTTCCGACCATCGCCGGGCGCTAGCCTGGGGTCATGTTTGACGTAGCAGATTCCTTGCGCGGCGCGCTCGACGGCGCGCGCCGGCGGCTCGACGATGCCCAAAGCGCCGTCGCCCGCGCCAACGCGGGCGGCGAGGCGGGGCGTGCGGCGGACGCGGCGATGGCGCAGACCGCGCAGGCGGCGATTTTCAGCGAGGCGCTGCTCAACGCCGAGCACGCTCGCTTTGAAGAGATCAAAGCGGTGACCAAATGACCATCCCGCTGTTGGATTCCGCGGCCAGCGGCATGGACGCGCAGCGCGCGGCGCTCGACGTTGCGGCGCGCAACGTCGCGGCGGCCGAGGCGGCCGGCCCGGACGGAAATTACCCGCGCCTGGTTCCCGACTTCCAGGTCATTGAAAGCGGCGACGGTGAGGCCCGCGTGGAATTTTCCGGATCGCATGCCGAGCCCGGCACGAACGTCGACATCCTCACCGAGATGATTGCGGTCATGAACGCTTCGCGCGCGTACGAGTCGGACGCGTCGCTTTTCGACGTCGGCAAGACGCTGGCGGAGAAGACGATCGAACTCGGACGCCTGTGAGAGTCGAGCCGCTTCTCCCGGATGCGCCGCTACCGGACGCTCCAGCCCAAATCCCCGGCCCGCCGGCGTTCGCGCAAACGCTCGATGCCCTCGGTTCGACGCTGGGGGGCGCGGAAAATGCTGAAGTCGCTTTTGCGGCGGGCAACGGCACGTTGCAGAACGCGGTCTACGAGCGTGCCCGAGCCGACGTAGCGCTTTCGGTAGCAACCGCCGCCGCGCAGCGTTGCGCGCAAGCGGTGCAATCGATTTTAAACATGCAAGTGTGAGGCGATGCAGTACGTCGCGCAACTGCTCGCCCGCTGGAACGCGCTTCCCAAGACGGCGCGCGCCGTTATCGGCGCGATTTTCACCGCGGCGCTTGGTCTTTCGGTTTTTGGCAGCATCCTGGCGCACCCGCCGCGCGGGCCGTTGTTCGCGACCCCGCTGCACGCCGAACAACTGGGCGAGGTCGAGGAACGGCTGGCGAGCTGGAACGTCGTCTTCACGCCGACGGCCGACAACGTGATCGTCGATGCCGGGCGCCGCAACGACGTGTTGCTGCGGCTATCCCTCGCGGGGATTCCGCACGCCCACCTTGAGACCAGCGGCGAGGCGCTGGCAAATGTCGGCGTCCTCACGCCGCAGGCCGTGATCGACGCGCAAACCCGCGCCGGTTTGGCCGGCGACATCGAGGCGGGTTTGCGCGGGATCGACGGTCTCGACGACGCGCGCGTCATCGTGGCGCCCGCTAAATCGGCCGAGTTCGCCGACGAGTCGGCGCGCGAAGCCAGCGCGAGCGTGCGCGTGCGCCTGCGCGCCGACGCACGGCTTTCACGCGAAGCGGTCGCTGGAATCCGCGCTTTCGTGGCGGCCGGCGTGGCCGGACTGCAGCCGTCGCACGTAACGATCCTCGACGACCGTGGGGTTGCGCTCGACGATAACCCTTCCGGCGAGGATACCGGCGAACTGCAGCGATCGCTGCAGTCCGCACTCGATGCGGCTTTTGGGGAAGGCGCGACCATCGTTCGCGTGCACGCCGAGTATCGCGCCGATCGGACGGCCGAACGCGATGTCCGGCGGACGCCGATCGCTGGTGCCGCCATCGCGCGCGCGGCGCGCAGCGAGACGTTTGACGGGAACGGCAAGCGGTATCGCCATCACGATGAAACCGAAGACCACGGAAGCGACACGCGCGAATGGACGTCTGAGGCGCAAACCGGCGGCATCAAGCGCCTCTCGACCGCCATTTTCGTCGACGTGTCGCGAAGCATCGACCTGGCGAAGGTGCGCGATCTGGCGGCCGCCGCCGTCGGTTACGATCGCGGGCGCGGCGATGCGCTCGCGGTTCAGGCCGTCGATTTTCACCGCGAACGGGTGCCGCGTAAGGATCTGTGGTGGCTGCTTTACGGCGCGATCGTCCCGCTGGCGCCGGCCGTTGTCGTCATCCTGGGCATCTTTGCGGTGGCCCGCGTGACGATGCCGCCGTTCGCCGCGCTGCTGCAGACGCTGGTCGAGCGCGCGTCGCTAAGTCGCACCTCCAAGGCGGTAGCCGGGTTCGCGCCGACGCGCGTACGGAGTGCCTTAGCGCACGAGCCGCCGCATGCCGCCGCCGCGATCATCAGCGCCTTGCCGGCGGCGACGGCCGCCGCGGTGCTCGACCTCTATCCGCCCCACGAACGCGAAGCGATCGTCAAGCGAATGCAGCGTCCGCACTCGCCGTTGCTGGCCGATGCGCAGGAGCTTTTACGCCGTCATGCCTGACCGTTTCGTGCCGCTGGATGAGTATTTCCGCCGCGCGGCAGCGGACCAATCCGAGGGTGCGGGCGAACTCGCGGCCGGTTCGCCGGCCGTGCTCGCGGGAAGCAGCGATGAAATTCCGAGCGACAACGCCGACGCGGAGCTCGGCCGTGCGCTGGCTGCGGTGCGCCGCTTTCGCGCCGCGCTGGCCGATGCCGTGGACTTCGCGGTCGACGAGTTGGTTGCCGACATAGCCTCCACGGTGCTTGCGCGCGAGCTCCAGCTCGCGCCGGCCGACGTCGCCGCCGTTGCGGCTGCGGCGTTAGAACGGTACGCCGCGGACTCGCCGTTGAAGCTCCGCGCGCACCCCGAGGAGGCCGACGCGCTCGCGGGATTCGATCTCGCCGTGATCGCCGATCCGCGTCTGCGCCGCGGCGACGTCGTGATCGATCTGCACAGCGGGACGATCGACGCAAGTCTGGGTGCGCGTCTCGAATGCGTGCTGGCGGCGCGGTGATCGGGCACGGCGTCGTACTCGGCGCGCGCGCCGGACTCGTCGAAGCCCGCCTCCCGGGTGCGCGCGTCGGGGACGGAGTCCGGATTTCGACCCGGCCGGCGACGACCAGCGGGCACGTCTGCGCCCTCGACGCGGCGAGCGTCCTGATTGCGGCGCACGCCGCCATCGGCGGCATCGCGCGGGGAACGGCGGTGCAGACCGACGCGACGGTTCAAACCCAACCGCTCGGGGCGTGCGTTCTCGGGCGGGCGATCGACGCGCGCGGGGCGCCGCTCGACGGCCGATGCGTGCCGCTCGGCCGTCGCGTTGGGCTC
>JBDTDR010000203.1:0-2740 GCA_039922955.1 Candidatus Tumulicola sp. | reverse complement strand
AAGGCCGCGATCGTCCGCGATCACCATTGGCGCAGTTGGGTGGCCGCATTCGGCCCTGTCGCGCGCATGCCGCTGGCCCGCAGAATCTTCGACAACGCCGTATCCCGCGAGGCGTTGGATCCGGAGTTTACGGCATTCCTCGGACCGATCTTCGAAGGCCGGCCCCTGTCAGATCCAAAACGCCCAACGTGAGCGCGCGCCGCGCGTCAGGCTCTCTGGCGCGCGTCGTGATTGTGGGAGGCGCCTTCCGATGCGACCATCGGCTTGGACAGCGGATGGGTTTTGAAAAATTCGAGTGCCCGCTGGATGTCTTCGATTAACGCGTTAGCGAGGTCGCGGCTGCAGCCGTGTCGCACCAGAATGCGCATGACGGTCATGTCGGTGATGTTGGGGATCATCGAATAGGCCGCGACCTGCCAGCCGCGGGCGCGTAGGCGATCGGAAAGGTCGAAGAGCGAATAGCCGGCGCGGGCGTTTTCACGCATCGTCCACGATACGGCCGGAATTCCATCGGTACTCTTGCCGTCGAAAAGCAGCTCGAAAGGCCCAAAATCGGCGATTCGATGAGCGATCTCTTGCGCGACGTCGTAACAGCCTTGATGAATGCGCCGGTAGCCGTCCATGCCGAGGCGCAGCATCAGATAGTATTGGCAAACGACTTGCCCGCCCGGCCTCGAGAAGTTGAGCGCGAACGTCGGCATGTCGCCGCCTAGGTAGTTCACGTGGAAGATCAGGCCTTCGGGTAAATCGCCCGCTTCGCGCCAAACGATCCACCCGACGCCCAGCGGCGCCAACCCGAACTTATGTCCCGACGTGTTGATCGACCGGACCCGTGGCAAGCGGAAATCCCAGAGAATGTCCGGCTGTACGAACGGCGCGATGAATCCTCCGGAGGCAGCGTCCACGTGTATCGGGATGTCGAGACCGGTGGTGCGCTGGAGGTTATCGAGCGCTTCTGCGATCTCAGCGATCGGCTCGTACTGACACGTGAACGTGACGCCGAAGGTCGGCACGACGCCGATCGTGTTTTCGTCGACGCGCTTGAGGACTTCCTCGGGCGTCATCCCCAAACGATCGCGTTCCAGCGGCACTTCGCGCAGCTCCACGTCAAAATACCGGGCGAACTTGTGCCAGCAGACTTGGACCGGGCCGGTCACGATGTTCGGCTTATCGGCTGGTTTGCCCAGTTCCGCACGCCGCTGCCGCCATTTCCACTTGAGGGCGAGGCCACCGAGCATGGCGGCTTCGCTCGAACCCGTCGTCGAACAGCCGATCGTCGTAGCCGCCGCCGGCGAGTTCCAGAGATCTGCCAGCAGGTGCACGCACCGGCTTTCGATTTCCGCCGTCGCCGGGTACTCGTCCTTGTCGATCATGTTCTTGTCGAGGCTGAGATCCATCAGCTTGTGGATTCCGTCATCAAACCACGTCTGGCAAAACGTCGCCAGATTTTGCCGGGCGTTGCCGTCGAGCATCAGCTCGTCAACGACAAGCTGCAGTGCGACGTCCGGACGGAGGCCGTCGTCGGGAATGCGGCGCTTGGGAATCGTCACGTCCATGGCACGCGTCGCGTACATGTCGGAGTCGGCGGAATCGCGCGGGTGCTTTCGCTGGTGCAGGGGCACGGCTTTCACTCTCCCGTCTTTAGAAGGCGTCGAGCCGCTTTCGCGAGGCGCGTTCTCGATAACCTGCGGTGCCGTACGGATTCGGCCACCGGGCTCGGCTACATCGGCACTTCCAGGCCGAGTTTTGCCAGCGCGTCGGCTGGAATGCCCAGGCTCGACGTCATCGGCCGCGAATTCCTTTTCAGGAAGACGTAAAGATTCCGCCGCCAGGCGCGCCACAGGCCGGGTTTCTTCGGAACTATTTGCGGATCGGCGGAATAGTAGGTTGTCTCCTCGTCATCGAGGTGGAGGCCGAAACTCGCGCAGCCTTTCACGATCGGCGCAATGTCGAGTTTTTCCATAAAACCAAACCGAACGGTAATTCGAATCAAGTGCTCGGACAACCCCTCGACCGATACGCGGTTTTCGTCGCTCGAATAGGGATCGTTGGTCGGGAGAATCGTGAGCAGGATGATGCGTTCGTCGGTGCTGTGGGTCCGAGCCCAATGATGGCGCATGACGAACGGAACCCCGTGCGGATCCGCCGTCAGAAACACGGCGGTCCCGTGGAAGGGCATCCCCAACCGCCCCTTGACGGCGCCGAGAAATTGCTCGACCGGTTCGGACTGCTCGACGAGGCTCGCAGCGATGCGGCGACGACCCGAACGCCAGGTGCTGGCGATCACGAAAACGATTAAGCTGATGACCAGCGGAATCCAACCGCCGTCGGGGATCTTGCGGACGCTGCCGCTAACGAACAGCAGCTCGACGAGCAAGAACGGCCCGGTCGCGAGCGTCGCCTTGAAGATGCTCCACGCAAACTTCTCGCGAACGACCACGAAGTAGGCGACCGACGTGACGACCATGGTTACCGCTACGGCGAGCCCGTAGGCATCGGCAAGCCGTTCGGAACTGCGGAATCCCAGCACCAACGCGATGCAGGCTGCCGCGAGCAAGCCGTTGAGAGCCGGCACGTAGACCTGCCCTCGATTCAACTCGGACGTAAAGATCACGCGAGTGCGCGGAATGAAGCCCAAATTGATGGCTTGTTTGGCCAGCGTGAAGACGCCCGAAATGAGCGCCTGCGAAGCGATGATCGTCGCGGCGGTGGCGATCGCGACTACGGCGTAGAGCGCTGC
>JBDTDR010000202.1:0-6554 GCA_039922955.1 Candidatus Tumulicola sp. | reverse complement strand
CGACTTTGGCGGGCACGCCGAGCTCGGCGCGCATGCGCGCAACGATCGCTTCGGTCTGGCCGGAAAAACCGTACACGATGCCGGCTTGGAGCGCTTGATTGGTCGTTCGGCCGATCGCGCATTCCGGCGTTTCCAGGGCGATCTGCGGCAGCTTGGCGGTGCGCCCGACGAGCGCGTCGATCGAAATGATGATCCCGGGCGCGATCGCGACGCCCAAATATTCGCCGGCCGGAGAAATCGCGATGAAGGCGCTGGCGGTACCGTAGCTGACGACGATGAGCGGCGCGCCGAAGCGCGCCCGCCCGCCGATTGCGGCCGCGACCAGATCCGCGCCCGACTCCGCCGGATACGCCGTCGCCATCGGAATGAGCGTTTGCGTCTGCGGTTCTAAAAACAGCGGCGCGACGTTGAAGAGCCGGCGGCAGACCGTTTCGAGTGCCGGATCGAGCTTTGGAACGACGCTTGCGATCGCCACCGCATCGATGGCCCGCGCGTCGACGCCGCCGGTCGCAAACAGTTGCGCAAAGAACACGCCGTATTCATCCGGCGTGCGGCGCAGCTCGGTCGTCACCCGCCACGTGTGCGCGATCTCGCCCGATTCGGTGAAGCAGCCGAGTTTGGTTTCGGTGTTGCCGGCGTCAATGGCGAGGAGCATGCATCAACCCCTCGACGGCATCGAGCAGGTGCGCCGCCAGCGTCGCCTTGTCGGCGCGGCCGAGATCGCGGCGCCCGTCCGTTCCCCACAGCAACGTCAGCGCGTTTTCACCGGTTCCGAAGCCGCGCTCGCCGGCCACGTCGTTGACGGCGATCGCGTCGAGACGTTTGCGCGCGAGCTTATCGCGCGCGTTGCGCTCGTGATCCTCGGTTTCGGCCGCGAACCCGACCAGGAACGCGGCGCCCTTGCGTTCGCCGAGCGCGACCAAAACGTCGGGATTGCGAACCATGCGCATCGTTACGTCCTCCTCCGTCTTCTTCACCTTTCCCTCGGAGCGACACTCGGGCCGCCAGTCGGCGACGGCGGCGGCGGCGATGGTGAGATCGGCGCCGGCCGCGTGCGTTATCGCCGCATCGTAGAGTTCGCAGGCGGTGGTGAAGCGCACCACCCGAATGCCGGCCGGCGGCGCGAGCAGGGTCGGGCCCAGCAAGAGCGTCACGTCGGCGCCGCGCAGCCCGGCTTCGCGCGCCAGCGCGATGCCGGTCGCGCCGGTTGAGGCGTTGCTCAGGAAACGTACCGGGTCGAAGGCTTCACGAGTCGGACCGGCCGTAATCGCCACCCGCCGGCCGGCCAGCGAACGCCGGCGCGCCAGCACCCGCGCGATCGCGTCGAGAAGACGCTCTGGCGAAGCCAACCGGCCGACGCCGCTCTCACGTTCGGCCAAAAATCCGCGTTCCGGTTCGACGATTTCGTATCCGCGCGCGCGCAGCGTGGCGAGGTTTGCGCGCGTCGCCGCACCTTCGTACATCGCGTCGTTCATGGCCGGCGCGATCACGATCGGAATGCGCGCCGCCAGCAGCGCCGTCGTCAGCAGATCGTCGGCGATGCCGTGGGCGAGTTTGGCAATCACGTTGGCGGTTGCCGGGGCGACCAGCGCGACGTCGGCTTCGCGCACCAACCGGATATGTGGGATTCGCTCGGGTGCGTCCCAGAGCGACGCGTACACCGGCCGCCCGGTCAGCGACGAAAACGTGAGCGGGCCGACGAAGCGTTCCGCCTCGGCCGTCATCACCACGTCGACGATCGCCCCACGCTGCACCAGCGTACTCGTCAGCGCGGCCGCCTTGTACGCGGCGACCCCGCCGGTGACGCCCAGGAAAATGCGCGCGCCGTTCACGCGGGGTTTCCCGGATCGCTCCCGGTTACGTGCAGGTTGTCGATCAGCCGCGTGCCGCCGAAACGGGCCGCGCCGATGACGAACGCCGGCGGTTCCAGGCCGGCGACCGGTTCGAACGTGTCGGCGTCCACGACGTCGAAATAGTCGGGCACCGCGAGGCGGCTCAGGATCGAGCGCGCTGCGGCGACGGCATCGGCCTTGCTTCCGCCCCGTTCGAGGGTTTCGCGCAACCCAACGAGCGCGCGATGGAGCGAGGCGGCGCCGGCGCGCTGCTCGGCGTTGAGGTAGGCATTCCGGCTCGACATCGCGAGGCCGTCGCTTTCGCGCACGGTCGGCACGATTTCGACGTCAACCGGAAACTCGAGGTCGCGAACCATCTTGCGCAGTACCGCGGTTTGCTGGGCATCCTTCTGCCCGAGATAGAGCGCGTTGGGCCGCACGACGTGCAGCAGTTTGGCGATTACGGTCGCGACGCCGCGAAAATGTTCCGGCCGCACGATGCCTTCAAACGTCGTGCCCACCCGTCCGACGTCCACGAAGGTCGTGAATCCGGATGGATACATCGCGGCGGCGTCCGGCGCGAAGAGCGCGTCGACGCCGGCGCCGGCGAGTTTCTTTCGGTCACCCTCAACGTCGCGCGGATATGCGGCGAGGTCTTCGCTGGCAGCAAACTGCAGCGGGTTGACGAACACCGAGACGCCGACCGCCGCGCAGCCGGCACGCGCCGCCCGGATGAGTTGGAGATGGCCCGCGTGGAGCGCGCCCATCGTGGGCACGAAGCCGAGCGGACGAGGCAAGCGGTCAAAGAGCGCGCGCGCCTGCACGATGTCGGTCGCGGTTTGCATCCGGCGAACCTAGCGTGCCACTACGCGCGCGTTACCCGCAGCACCGTTCGCCCGACGATGAACGGGATGCCGAGCGCGAGTTGCGCCTCGCCAACCACGGCGTGCCCGTTGAGTTTCGTCCCGTTACGGCTGTCGAGATCGGTAAGCAGGATGAAGCCGTCGTCGATTCGGAGCAAGGCGTGTTTGCGCGAGACGTAGCGGTCGAGGCCGATACAGGCGCCGGCGACGGCATCGTCCCGCCCGATCGTGATCTCGCGCTCGAACGTCCAGGTCTTGCCGTCGAGCGGGCCGCTGAGAACCTCGAGCAGGTACATCGACGCCAGGCCTTCTCTAACGCCCGTCGGCGCCTCCTGGCGACAAACCTCGAAATGCCGGTCACGAATCCAGCGCGCGCGCCGCGAACAGGGCGCCGAGATAGCCGTGCGCGGCGGCAACGCCGCCTTGAAGATACACGTCGTACGGCGGGCGCATCGGGGCGTCGCACGAAAGTTCGATCGTCGCGCCGGCGACGAACGCACCGCCCGACATGATCACCGGGTCGGCGTATCCGGGCACCGCTCCCGGCTCCGGGCGAAAGCGGGCGTTCACCGGCATCGCGGCCTGCAGGCCCCGCGCAAATCGCCCGAGCAGGTCGGGCGATCCGAGACGGATGGCCTGCACGATGTCGGTGCGCGGCTCGCCGGGTTTCGGATCGACGCGATACCCGAGTTCTTCAAACAGCGCCGCCGAAAAATCGAGTCCCCGCAGGCATTGTTCGACGACCAGCGGTGCGAGAAAGAGCCCCTGCACGAAGCTGCGTCCGAAACCCAGCGACGGGCCCAGACCGCCGCCCAGCCCGGGTGCGTACAGCCGCGCCGCGACGCGTTCTACGAGATCGGCGCGGCCGGCAATGTAGCCGCCCGCCGGAGCGATCGATCCGCCGAGATTCTTAATCAGCGAACCCATCACGAGGTCGGCTCCCACGTGGGTCGGCTCGCGCGCCTCGACCAGTTCGCCGTAACAGTTGTCCACTAAAATCGCCACATCCGGGGCGATCGCTTTGACGGCGGCGATGGCTCGTTCGCACTGCGCGATCGGCAGCGAACGGCGAGGCGCATACCCACGCGAGCGTTGGATGAAAACGGCGGAAACCGCGCGCGCCGTCAGCGTCGCGGTCACCGCCGGAACGTCGATCGTTCCGTCCTCGCGCAGCGCGATCTCGGAATACTCCGTCCCCTGCCGCACGAGCGAATAGGGCGCATCGCAAATCGCGTTGCGCAACGTGTCGTACGGTCGGCCCGAAATCGACACGATCGCCGTGCCGGGCGGCGCACACGCGGCCAGCGCCGTCACGATGGCGTGCGTCCCGCTCACGATCGAAAGTCGCGCGAGCGCGCGCTCGGCGCCGAAGACGCGCGCCAACAGCGACTCGTAACACGCGCGCGCGGCGTCATCGTAGCCATAGCCCGTGGATCCGGCGAGATCGCTTTCGGATAGTCCTTCTTCAACGAAGGCTTGTAAAACGTTGGCGGCGACGATGCGCTGGGCGTCGTAAGCGATCGCGGCGGTGCGCGCCTGCGCGCGCAGTGCGGCCGCGCGCACCCGGCCGCCGATTTCGAAGCGCTCGCACAAATCGGCAATCATGGGGTCGTCACTATCTCCACCGATGCCCCCGGCACGGCGGCCGAAACGTCCAGATGGCGTTCGTAGGCGCGCACGAACGGGTAGTACACCAGCGTCGCAATCGCGAGGTTGACGAGTACCAGCGCGACCGCGCGAACGTCCTGCGTGGCGACATAGGTCGACACGAGCGTTGGAACCGACGACGGCACGTAGAATGCCGCGCGCGATACCCATCCGGCCGCGACCGCGCCGTACGTCAGCGTTGCCAACGCAAACGGCGCCGCTACGAACGGGATCACCAGGTACGGATTGAAGACCACCGGCGCGCCGAAGATCAATGGTTCGTTGATGTTAAACAGCGCCGGCAGCAACGTCACGCGGCCGACGCGCCGCAAGCGCGGAACGCGCGATATCGCCAAGAGCGCCGCGAGCGGCAACGTCGCGCCGGCGCCGCCCGGAAAGACGAACAGAAAAAGCGACGTGACGACGATGTACGGCAACGGCGCGTGCATGCCGAAGGCATGCGTGTTCTGCATCTGCATCGTGAGATAAACCGGCGTGACCACGGTAGCCAGCACGGCCGGCCCGTGAACGCCCGCCGACCACAGCAACGTCTGCACCAGCACGATGGCGACCAGCGCGGCGTACGTGTCGCCGAGCCGCGATATCGGCTGCATCGCCGCGCCGATCGAGGCTGCGAGCGAAACGTGCGCAGCCGGCAGCAGCGCGAACGTGCCGACCGCTAGTGCCGCACCGGCCCACTGCGCGAGGACCGGCGAAATGCCGGGGCGACGCATCAGCAACGCGATCCACGCTCCGGTCACGCCGCACGCCAGCATCGCAATAAACAGTCCCGACGCACCCAGCACCCGCAAGTACGTAATCGGATCGGGTCCGAACGGGCGCGGCAATGCCACCCCGAAACACGCGACCCCGGCGATCAGCACCGGCGTCGCTGCGTATCCCGCTTTCCGCGCGAACCGCAGCGCCAGCAGGACGACCAGCGTCGCCGCCATGACGCCGAAGGCCGGAAGCAGCGCCGACGCTAGCCGCAGACCCAGCGACAGGCCCGGGAAAAAAGCCGCGCGCTGGAGTAGGACTCCGAGGATGAGGGCGAATGCGGCGGCCAGGCCGATGAAGCTCCACGGCAGTGCCTCACGCACCGCCGCGACGAACGCCAGCTCTCCAAGCCGGCGCATCACTGGCACGGCGCGGCGCTCGAACCAGGCGAAGGCTTTAGAGCCGGCGGACGACAGCCTCGACGCGGCCGATGATCTCGACATCGCTCGCGTAGATTGGCGCCATGGTCCGATTCTCCGGCTGGAGCCGGATCCGGCTCTCCTCCCGGTAGAAGCGCTTGACGGTCGCTTCGCCGTCGAGCATGGCCACCACGACCTCGCCGTTGTCGGCAGTGCGTTGGGGCCGGACCACGATCAGGTCGCCGTCGAGAATGGCGGCTTCGATCATCGAATCGCCTTTCACGCGCAGCATGAACGCATTCGAAGCCCGCGGCAGGAAGCCGGCCGGCAGCAAAAACTCGCCTTCGACGTTCTCGGCGGCGGTGATCGGAACGCCGGCGGCGACCTTACCGAGGATCGGCATCACGACCGCATCGTGGGCGGCCGACGAGGGCGGCGGCCCGAAATCCGAACGCAGCGCCCGCGGCTTGGTGGGATCGCGGGAGATGAGCCCGCGCTTCTCAAGGGCCTTCAGATGGGCGTGAATCGTCGATGAGGACGACAGACCGACCCGCTCGCCGATCTCGCGGACCGAGGGCGGGTAGCCGCGCTCGGCTTTAAAATCGGAGATTGCCTGCAGAATGCACTGCTGCCGCTGCGTCGCCGGCTTCTCGATGGCGCGTAACCCCATGGCTCCCCATTTCAACGCCCCGCATCCCAAAATGCCAGGCGTATGGCACGATCGTCGCCTATCACCTTATCATACGTACGCGGTCGAAGGCAAACGTATGTTCGAGGAATGCTTGACAGCGCTTGGCGGGGTCGTGGTAAAATCTTGTGGACGAACAGGCGTTTGGCACAAAATATGGGTAAAATCGTGATCGAACGTTCGTTTGCCACAATATAGAGGAGGAGACGAAAACGGTGGGTAGGCGGAAACGGTTGACGCTCATGCCGGTGATCGCACTGGCGGCGCTTAGCCTCATGGTGGCGCTACCGGCGCTCTCCAGCGTCCGGCTTTACGCGGCAACTGCCGCGCACTACACGACGGTGTCGGTGCAGCCCGGCGAGACGCTTTGGTCAATCGCCGCCGCACA
>JBDTDR010000201.1:0-9539 GCA_039922955.1 Candidatus Tumulicola sp. | reverse complement strand
GCCAAGCAGACCAACGAGCGCTACCATTTCCTGCTCGAACAGGGGCAGCACGGTCTTTCGGTCGCTTTCGACATGCCGACCTTGATGGGCTACGACTCCGACGCGCCGCAGTCGCGCGGCGAAGTCGGTAAATGCGGGGTGGCGATCGATTCGCTGGCCGACATGGAAGCGCTCTTCGAGGGCATCGACATGGGCGACATCACCACGTCGATGACGATCAACGGCCCGGCCGCGATTGCCGTCGCCCAATACATAGCGGCCGCCGAAAAGAAAGGCATCCCGCGGGCGAAGCTCGGCGGCACGATTCAAGCCGATATTCTCAAAGAATACATCGCGCAAAAAGAGTGGATTTTTCCGCCGCGCGCGCACATGCGCGTCATCGTCGATATGATCGAGTTCTGCACGCGCGAGATGCCGAAGTGGAATACGATCTCGATTTCCGGCTATCATATTCGGGAGGCCGGATCGACGGCGGCGCAAGAGCTGGCGTTCACCCTGGCCGACGGCTTCGCGTACGTCGAGGCGTGCGTCGCCGCGGGGATGGACGTCGACTCGTTCGCACCGCGTCTATCGTATTTCTTCAACTCGCACGTTGATTTCTTCGAGGAAATTGCGAAGTTCCGCGCGGCGCGCCGCATCTACGCGCGGCACATGCGCGAGAAGTACGGCGCCAAGAACCCGAAGTCGTGGCAGTTGCGCTTCCACACGCAGACTGCCGGCTGCAGCGCGACGGCGCAGCAACCGGAAAACAACATCGTTCGGGTCGCCTTCGAGGCGATGGCGGCGGTGCTAGGCGGGACGCAGTCGCTGCATACCAACTCGATGGATGAAGTGCTCGCGCTGCCGACCGAAAAATCGGTCGAGATCGCGCTGCGCACCCAACAGGTGCTGGCGTACGAAACCAACGTTACAAACGTCGTCGATCCGCTGGGCGGCTCCTACTACGTGGAGGCCCTTACCGACGAAATGGAACGTCAGGCCGAAGCGTACTTCGCGCAGATCGCCGAATACGGCGGCGTGGTCGAAGCGATCGAAGCCGGGTTCTTTCAAAAGGAAATTGCCGAGGCGAGCTACCGCTACCAACGGTCGATCGAGAACAAGGATCGCGTCATCGTCGGGGTCAACGCATTCGTGCGACACGGCGATCGGGTCGAGATGGATTTGCTGAAGATCACCGAGGAAATGGAGCGCGAACAAGCGCGGACCGTGCAAAACGTGCGCGCCGGCCGGGACGCGGCAACCGCTGCGAAAACGCTGGAGCGCCTCCAACGAGCGTGCCGCGATCCGAAGGACAACTTGATGCCGCCCCTCATCGATTGCGTCAACGCCTACTGCACCGAAGGCGAAATCGTCGATGCGATGGTAGGAGTCTACGGACGTTACACCGAGCGTTCGGTCTTTTAGCGGTAGATCGTATGCGTTTTGCAACCGACATCGAACGCCATCGCGCACGCCGCACGCTTTCGGAAGTCCGAAGTAAACTCGAAGAGGCGCTGCGTCTCAGTCAGTTACGCAACGAAAGGAACCATGAGCAACCGACCGCTACGAATCGTCATCGCTAAGGCCGGCCTGGACGGACACGATCGCGGCGCAAAAGTGATCGCACGGGCGCTGCGCGATGCGGGGATGGAAGTGATCTATACCGGGCTCTTCCAAGCGCCCGAACAGATCGTGCAGACCGCAATTCAGGAGGATGCCGACGGCATCGGGTTGTCGATTCTTTCGGGCGCCCACATGACGCTCTTCCCGCTCGTGGTCGAACAACTCAAGGCCCAAGACGCCGGCGACATCGTTTTTTTCGGCGGCGGAACGATTCCGCCCGAAGACGCCGAGGCGCTCAAAAAGGCGGGCGTCCGCGAGATCTTTACGCCGGGTGCGCCACTCGCGCTGATCGTCGACTTCGTCGAACGCGAGTGCGGCCGCCGCCGCGAACTCGTCGGTTGACTTGATCCGCACGCGCGTTGCGCCGTCGCCGACGGGCGATCCGCACGTCGGGACGGCCTACGTAGCGCTGATGAACTACTGCTTTGCCAAGAAGCACGGCGGTGAGTTCGTTCTGCGCATCGAGGACACGGACCGGGCACGCAGCACGCCCGAAAGCGAAGCCGTGATTCTCGACGCGCTTCGTTGGTGCGGCCTGGCATGGGACGAAGGACCGGACGTCGGCGGCCCGCACGGGCCCTATCGTCAGAGCGAACGATCGACGATCTACCGCCGCTACGTTGACGAGTTGCTGGCGGCGGGTCACGCGTTTAAGTGCTTTTGCACGCCAAAACGCTTGGAGGAGATGCGCGTCGCGCAGCGTGCCGCCGGACAGCCTTCGCGTTACGACGGACTGTGCCTAACCTATTCCGGCCAAGAGATCGCGCGCCGCGCGACGGCCGGCGAACCGTTCGTGATTCGCCTGAAGGTACCCGGCGAAGGCGCGTGCGTGGTCGACGATCTGCGCCGTGGGAAAATCGAGTTCGAATGGAAGAGCGTCGACATGCAGGTGCTGATGAAGTCGGACGGTTTGCCGACCTACCATCTCGCCAACGTGGTCGACGATCACCTCATGGAGATTACCCACGTTTTTCGCGGCGAAGAGTGGGTCTCGAGCGCGCCCAAGCATCTGTTGCTGTATTCGTATTTCGGCTGGGATCCGCCGAAACTGATGCATCTTCCGTTGCTGCGCAATCCCGATAAGAGCAAGCTGAGCAAACGCAAGAACCCGACCGGCATTCTCTTCTATAGAGCGATGGGGTACCTACCCGAAGCGTTGGTCAACTTTCTCGGCCTGCTGGCAAATGCGGCGCACGCGGGCGACGGCGAACTGATGGATCTGGCGACCCTGGTGCGGCGCTTCGAGATCGAACACATTCCCGTCGGCGGCCCGGTCTTCGACGTGGCGAAGCTGGATTGGTTGAACGGCCGGTACATTCGCGAGCGGCACGACCCGGCGTCGTTTGCCGCCCGCGTGCGCGAGTGGGCCGCTGCCTCGTCCGACCGAATGACCCGCATCGCGGCCCTCGCGCAACCGCGCGTCGAACGTTTGAGCGACCTCGGATTGCTCGTGGCGTTTCTGTTCGCGGGCCGCTTGCCGGTGCGCGTCGAGGATCTGCGCGGCGGCAAGCTCGACGACGCGGCGGTGCGCCAAGCCTTGGCGCTCGTCTTGTCGGACCTCGACGGATTGGCGGAGTGGAACGTGTCCGGCATCGAGGCGTCGATCAAGCGCGTGGCCGACCTCCTCGGAAAGAAAGTTCGCGACGTCGCCCGGCCCTTCTACGTCGCGATCACCGGCAGCCCGACGTCGATCCCGCTCTACGATTCGATGGAGCTGCTGGGGCGCGACGTCGTGCGCGAGCGTCTGCGCGGCGCGCTCGAACTCGTCGGGACGCCGACCAAACGGGAACAGGACCAATGGAAAGCGGCGCTCGACGCTACGGCGGTGGAGGAACCCGTCGCGTGATTCGCGCGATCGTTTTGGCGGCCGGCAAGGGCACGCGCATGAAGAGCGTGCACCCGAAGGTGCTGCACGAGCTCTGTGGCCGTCCGATGCTCTGGTACGTTTTGCAAGCGCTGCGGGCCGCCGGCGTGGACGAGATTCGCGTCGTGACCAGCCCGGAACTCGAGCTGCGGATCGGGGAGCTCGGCGTAGCCGGCGTCGTGCAGCCGGTGCAGCGCGGGACCGGCCACGCCGTCAAGGTCGCGCTCGACGAGCTGCCGCCCCGCGAGGACGGGCGCATCGTCGTTGCGTACGGCGACATGCCGCTGATACCCGAAGAACTCTTGCGTGCCGTCGTTGCTTCCCTCGGACCGTCGCGTGAGGGGCCCGGCGCGGGCATGGCGTTGGTTACGGTGAAGATGCCGCTGCCGTCGAACTTTGGGCGCATCGTTCGCGAAGGCCGGAATATCGCGCGGATCGTCGAGGCCCGCGACGCTTCGCCCGACGAGCTCGAAATCGATGAAATGAACGCCGGGATCTACGCATTCGGCGAGCGCGAACTGCGCGAGGCGATAACGCGGCTGAAAAACGACAACGCGCAGAAAGAATACTATCTGACCGACACGGTCGACGATTTCGTGACGCGGGGCCGATCCGTGCTGCCCGTACTTTCCGAGAATCATCTCGACGCGCTGGGCATCAACGATCGGACCGAACTCGCCCTGGCACGTCAAGAGATGAACGCGCGTTTGTGCGAGCGGCACATGCGCGACGGCGTCACCATCATCGATCCCGCCACGACCTACCTCGAGCCCGAGCTGACGATCGGCCGCGACACCGTCGTCTATCCGAACAGCGCGATTTCGCGGCTCTCGGAGGTCGGCGAGGGCTGCACGATCGGGCCGAGCGCGCGGCTTTCGAATGCCAAGCTGGGCGCCGGCGTCACCGTTCGCGAGAGCGTCGTGATCGATTCCGTCGTCGGCAACCACGCCGTTATCGGCCCTTACGCGCACGTACGGCGAGAGTCGGTGCTGGGTGACGACGTGCGCGTCGGAAACTTCGTGGAGGTCAAGAAGTCCAAGCTGGCTCGCGGTGTCAAGGCGGGGCATCTCGCCTACCTCGGCGACGCCGTGGTCGGCGACGAAACCAATATCGGCGCCGGGACGATCACGTGCAACTACGACGGCGAGAACAAGAATCCGACGGTCATCGGCGGCCACGCATTCATCGGCTCGAACTCGTCGCTGGTCGCTCCGATCTCGATCGGCGACGGCGCGTTGACCGGTGCCGGCGCGGTAGTCACCCGCGACGTCAAGCCCGGCGAACGCGTCGCGGGGAATCCAGCCCGACCGTTACCGAAAGAATAGTCGCCACGCCGGCGCGGCGGAGCGTTTCGGCGTCCTGCGGACTGCGGATTGGGGCACCGCGGATGTCGTGTCTGCACCGGCAACGCTCGCACTTGGGTTGGGTTGGGCTTCGTTTCTCGCCGTTTTTGGAACCGCGTTGTGGCGCGTGCGGCGGGCCGCGCAAGCCAACGTCGTTCGCGCGCACGCGTACGAACTGCGCGAACGGCGCACGCGCGACGCCGTTGCGTCGCTCCTGAATGCGTCGCGCCGTTCGAGCGGCGCGGTGCTTGCGGCGCTCGACCGCGCGATCCGCGAAGCCGTCGCCGAGCTCGACAGCGTGCTGGTCTTCGTCCCCATCGGTGACGAGCTGACGTGCATCTATGCAAGCGGCGCGCGCGTCGAACATTTCGGCCGCCTTGCGCTGCGCCGAGACGACCTCCGCCGGCTCCCGGTCAGGGCCGCCGAAGCGGGCTGCCGCGCGTTGATGCCGGCCGACGGCGCGGCGCTTTTGCCCACCGATCGCTTCGCCATCGCCGTACCGATGATCGATGCCCGCGCGCTGCGCGCGGTCGTGTACGTTGCGTCGCCGGACCTGCTCCGAGCGCCTCCCAGCGATGCGATCGTCCGGACGATCGAACATGCCGTCATGCCTTTTGCGATCGCGCTCGAGCGCGAAGCCGACCGGGCCGATGCCACCTACGACGGCTTAACCGGATTGCTCGCGCCGCGGGCTTTTCGCCGTCACCTTCACGATGAGGTCGCCCGATCTCGAGCGGCGCCGCTGCAGCACCGCGTTCTGTGCCTGTGGTTCGTGGATACCGATTGCTTCAAGGAGGTCAACGACCGGTTCGGACACCCTGCCGGCGACGCCGTGCTCGCGGCGATGGCCGCGCTGCTCCAAGCACATCTCGTTGCGGATCTGGACTTCGCGGCGCGCAACGGAGGCGACGAGTTTTGCGCGCTGCTGCGCGGCACGAGCAAGAGCCGGGCGATCGCGCGCGCGCAGGCCTTTTGCGATGCCGTGCGCGGACACGACTTCGGATTGCCGTTGCGCATCACCGCAAGCGTTGGCGTCGCGACCCACCCGCACGACGCCTCGAGTTCGAGCGCGTTGCTGGAAACGGCCGATGCCGCAATGTATTACAGCAAGCGCAACGGCCGGGACCGAGTCTCCTTCGTCGTCGAGCTAGGCAGTTTTGCCTGCGTTCGTTCGGAGGCCGGGGAGGAGCTTTCTCGAAACTCCACGCGATGGTGGCGCTCGAACGTCGGCGAATCCTGTGCGGAGCGCTCGCGGCAGTGACGCTCTTCGTCGCGGGGTTCGGAATCGTTTCGGCCGCATTCAATCGGCCCAACGAGCTCGACCGGCGCGTCAGCGCAATTTCGGAGCACGCGCTGCTGACGCTGCCGGCCTCCGCGCTCGCCGACCCCGACCGTCAGGCGGCGGCAAAGCGGCTGGCGGATCTCAGCCTTCCCGGATGGGTGCTGATGGCCGTATTTCAAGCGGCGGCGCTGGCGTACTTTTGGCGGTCGGGAGCGGCGGCCGCGCTGCGCGACCGATTGCGCCGGCGTTTACGCACGGAGTGGGCGGTGCGATTTGCATTCGGTGCGGCGCTCGCGCTCGTCGCTCGCGCCGCTGCCGTACTGCCGGCTTTCTATCTCTACCGGGTCGAACGCTTGATGGACCTTTCCATCGAACTTACCCGTCTGTGGGCGTTGTTTTGGATTGCCGAGACGTTGCTCGCGATGCTGATCGCCGGCATGATTGCCACCGTCGTGCTCTGGCTGGTCGATCGCACGCATCAATGGTATGCGTACGCGGTCGTGATCGTCCTCGGCGTCGCCATTGCGTGGTCGTACGCGAGCCCGTATTTTCAAGTTCCCGGGTCGCGCGGGGTGCAGCCGGCGTCGGCCGCGCTTCAGGCCGGCATCGGCGCAGCGCTCGCGCGCGGCGGAGTTCCCGACGCCCCGGCGTTCGTGGAAACGAGGTTCGAGTCGCCGCTGGCTAGCGCGGTGGTTTTGGGGTTCGGCTCGTCGCACCGCGTGGTGCTCAGCCGGTCGCTGGTGGCCGCCAGCAGCGTTCCGGAAATCGTGTACCGGGTCACCTACGGAATCGAGCACGTCATTCATGCCGACCCGCTCTTCTTCGCTCTCATCGAGGGCGGAATCGTCATCATCTTTTCGGCGGTGGCCGTGATATTCGCCGATCGCGTCGGTTTCCGGCGGGACGACGATCCGCTTTCGCGGTTCGCGCTGGTTGGGGCGCTTCTTGCCGTCGTCTATCTGGCGGCCGTGCCGGTGCGCAACGCCGCGCTTCGATCCTACGATCTGGATGCCGACCGCTATGCCGTGGCGTTGACCGGGGATCGCGCGGCGGCAGTTCGCGCGATCGTTCGCGCAACCGATCAGCGCATGGAAGAGGTTTGCCCGGAGACGCTGCCGGGCCTGTTTCTCAACGTGCATCCGAGTGCGGCGGCGCGCATCGCGGCCATAAACGGCGTGCCCAGCGCCTGCCCGTAAATATCGGCCGCGCCGCTCAAGCGCCGGCGTTTTCTTCCCACGTATTGGCAAACTGCATCGCCCGGTCCAAGCCTTCGTTCAACCACAAGTCGACGGCGTCGGCGGCGGCGGCGACGATCGCGGGCAGTTTGCGCTTTTCATCCGGGTTAAACGGGCTGAGAACGTGATCGATCGAGTCGTATTCGGGACGGCCGACGCCCACCCGGAGACGTGGAAAGTTCTCGCCGATGGTCGCGATGATCGAGCGCAGTCCGTTGTGGCCGCCGTGCCCTCCGAACGGCCGCATGCGCAGCCGGCCGAACGGCAAATCCATCTCGTCGACGACCACCAAGACCTCTTCGGGGGGCGTGCGGTACCACGATGAAATCAAGCGAACCGGCGTGCCGCTGAGATTCATGAACGAGGTGGGTTTTATCACGACGATGCGGCGAGCCGAATCGTAGGTTTGCTCGGCGCTGTCTTTCTTCTTCCAACTCGTCATGCCGCAGCGGCGCGCCACCTCGTCGGCAACCATAAAGCCGGCGTTGTGACGCGTCGTCGCGTACTCTTTTCCGGGATTGCCGAGTCCGACGACCAGGCGCGGAGCTCTTTGCTCGGCCAGGCGCTATTTCGCCTCGGGTTCCGGAACGGCGCCGATGACCTCGGGTTCGGCCGCTTCGAGCGGTCCGGCGGCGGCCTCTTCGAGTTCGCGCTCGGTGCGCGACAGCTCGACTACCACGACCGTGGTTTCCGGCGGGGTCAGCATCTTGAATCCGCTGGGCAGTTTGACGTCGCCGGCGGTGATGTGTTCGTGAAGTCCCAGCTCGGAAACGTCGATCTCGATGTTCTCCGGGATGCTGTTCGCCGGACCCTCGATTTCCAGCTCGTGCGTCACCACGTCCATCACTCCGCCCGACTCTTTAAGACCGCGTGCGACGCCGACCGTGACCACGGCAAGTTTGGCGCCGATGGTTTCGTTGGCGGAAACGCGTTGGAGATCGGCATGGAGGACGCGATGCGACACGGGGTGGTATTGAACGACGCGGACGAGCGCCGTTTCGCCTTTCTTTTCGCCGCCGGTTAGCGTGACGATGGCGTTGCGGCCGCCGTGATGGAGCAGCTCTTCGAACGCATGCGCGTCGATCGCCACGTGTTCGGGGGCTGCGCCGTGGCCGTACACGACCGCCGGGATTTTGCCGGCGTGGCGTAGCGCATTCGAGCCGGTCGTGCCGACCTTAGCGCGGGTTTCGATGGGGAGCTTGAGCTCGTTGGTAGCCACGTGAGTTGCCTTCCTAACTGATTGCTGCGGGTTCCGGACTCATCGCCACGGGATCGGACAGTAGCGCCGATGGGTCCAATTTCGAGGTTTCGTCACCCGTAAAAAGTTCCGAGACGGACCGGTTCGTCGTTATCCGGCTGATCGCGTCGGCGAACGTTTGGGCGATCGAGAGCTGCACGAACTTTGGGTGCAGCGCGACGTCTTCGAGGGGAATGGTGTTGGTGACGATCACCTTTTCGATGCCGGACCTTTCGAGGACGTCGACCGCATCACCGGCAAAAATGCCGTGCGACGCGACCGTGTAGACTTGTGTCGCACCCCGCGCTTTGATCGCCTCGGCGGCTTTGGCGAGGGTGCCGCCGGTCGAAATCATGTCGTCCACGATCACGGCGATCCGGCCGGCGACGTCGCCGACGATGTCGGTGACTTCGGCAATATCGGGCTCCGGGCGCCGCTTGAAAACGATCGCCAGCGAGCTGCCTAGACGCTTGGCGAAGATCTCGGCGCGATGCACGCCACCGGCATCGGGCGAAACCACGACGATCTTGTCGTCGCAGAGACCCTCTTTTTTCAAATAGTTGCAGAGCACCGGCATCGCCATCAAGTTGTCGACCGGAATATCGAAGAACCCCTGAATCTGGGCGGCGTGGAGATCCATGGTCACGATGCGCTTCGACCCCGTCACCTTGAGCAGGTTGGCGACGACCTTGGCGGAGATCGGTTCGCGGCCTTTGGTGTTCTTGTCTTGCTTGGCGTAGCCGTAGTACGGAATGACCGAGGTAATGCGCGCCGCCGAAGCGCGGCGCAGCGCATCGATCATCAACAACAGCTCCATGAGGGCGTCGTTGACGCTTTTGCCGTCCGGAGTCTTGCAAATCGACTGGATGACGAAGACTTCCGACCCGCGGACGTTTTCGCCGATTTCGACGCGGGTCTCCGCGTTCTTGAACTCGGTAACCAGCGCTTTGCCGACGTGCAGCTTGAGGCGCTTGGC
>JBDTDR010000200.1:0-8917 GCA_039922955.1 Candidatus Tumulicola sp. | reverse complement strand
GAGCGACGCGGCGCTGGGGCAGCTTCTGGATCGCACGCCCCGGCTCGTGCGGCTGCGCCGAACGGCCTTGTCGAACTTGTACGAACTTCCGGGCAGCGCGGGTGCGACGTACGTTGCGCGGGCCAATCCGACGGCGCGGCTTTACTCCCGACTCGCCCGCGGTGAGGTCGCGGTGGACGCGTCCGGCGCAGCCCGGCTGGCGCTGCGCGCCTCGGCGCTGACTGCGGACCCGCGGCTGGACTGGGTCGCGGGCACGCTCGGATGGCGCTATCGCGCCTGGCTGCCCGACAGCATCTATCCGTTCGTCTGGACGCTTTCGGGGCGGCCGTTCGTTTTCGATCTACCGGCGAGTGCCGGCTGCGTGATGGCGGGCGCGCTCCCCCGCGGTGCGACGCTTCGTGCCGGCTTGGCGGCGGCGGCCGTGCTCGGTACGTGGAAACCCTATCCCGTCGCGCGTTTCGGCGGAGCCGGGACGCTGCTCCCCGCCGGCGGCGACGTTACCGCAATCGCGGAGCGCGCGTGTGCGCCGTCAGAACCGGCTCCGAAACGCCGTTCGGTATTCGTTTTCGCTAGCGGTTATGACGCCGGCTGGCGCGCCATCGATCGCGGACGGCTGGTTGCGCCGGAAATTGCCAACGGGTGGATGATGGCCTGGGACGCAACGGTCGCTTCGGAACGGTTGATCTACTTGCCGGGCATCTTGCAAGCCGCCGGGATCGTCCTCACGCTGGTGGTTTTGGCGATTGCCGTTCCGCTCGCCCGGCGCGCGGATGCAACCTGTCAGGAGCATCCTAAGCCTTGAGAGAAACCCAGGCGCCGTTGAGTTCGACCGAAGTACAGGCGGCTTCGATACAACGGACGACGTCGTAACCGACCGCCCCGCCGATCCGCGTCGGCGTTCCGTTTCGAATGCTTTCGTACACGTCGTCGGCCAGCTTCGCGAGCGGTTCGCGGCTATCGATGATCGGAATTCGGACGTCCCCGAGACGATAGCTCACCATTTGCTGCGAAAGCGTTTCGCTCGTCGGATTCGAAACGACGCCCTTGTCGTAAATGCGCAGCTTCTCGGAGGGATCGACGTCGTCCCAGACGACCATACGCGTGCTCGCGGAGAGCATCATCCGGCGCACTTTCACCGGCGAGAGCCAGCTCAGATGGATTTGCGCCATGCGGCCGCTGCCGTAGCGCAGCAGCAGAAACGCGACGTCCCAGACCGGCGGATGAATGTAGGCCATTGCGTGGCAAGCGATGGCTTCGGGCAACTCCCCGAAAACGTGGTTTAGAATCGAGAGGTCGTGGGGCGCGAGATCCCAGATCACGTTGGTCTGTTGGAACAGTCCGAGATTGACGCGCGACGATTCGGCGTAGTAGATTTCGCCGAGGTCGCCGCCGAGCAGACCCTGGCGCATCGCCTCGACGGCGCCGGCGTAGAGGAAGGTATGATCCGTGAAGAGTTTCACGCCGGTTTTTTCGGCCGCTTCCACGAGCATTCGCGCGTGCGAGGCATCTTCGGCGAGCGGCTTCTCCACCAATACGTGTTTGCCCGCCGCAATCGCGCGCATCGCCATCGGATAGTGCAGCGCGGGTGGCGTCGCGATCGCGACTAAGTCCACCGACGGGTCCTGCAGCGCTTGGTCGAGGTCGGCGCCGGCGCGGCCGGTCGGGTATAGGCGTTGCATTCGGCCCCGGCGGCGCTCGTCGACGTCGAGGATCCATGCGACGTTCCAGTTGGTCGAAGTGGCGAAGTTGCGCAGCAAATTCGGGCCCCAGTAACCGAGCCCGACGAGCGCGACGTTGAGTTCTTTGCTCGACACGCCTCCGAAGACCTCAGGCGCGGGCCGCGTGGTGCGCGGGCGCGGCAACCTCGACGAGCGTTTCGACGACGTACTCGATTTGCTCGGGCGAGAGTTCTGGAAACATCGGCAGCGAGAGGATGCGCTCGGCCGCCCCCTCCGTCTTTGGAAAGCTGCCTTTCGCGCGTCCGAGGTCTCGATAGGCGGGCTGGAGATGAATCGGAACCGGATAATGGATTCCGCTCGCGACGCCGCGTTGCGCGAGGCGTTCTTGGACGGCCGCGCGATCGGAAACCTCGGTCACGTACAGGTGGTAAACGTGTCCTTCATCGGCGAGCCGCGCGGGGGTCGAAAATCCGGCGGCCGAGAGCAGCGCGTCGTAGCGCTTCGCGCTCTCGCGGCGGCGGCCGTTCCATGCGTCGATGTAACGCAGCTTGACGTTGAGAACGGCGGCCTGAATCGAATCGAGGCGGCAGTTGTCGCCCTTGATGAGATGCTCGTACTTTTTTTTCTGTCCGAAGTCGCGCAGCAGTTTCGCGCGTTCGTACACCGCGTCATCGTTGGTGACGATGGCTCCCCCGTCGCCGTAGCATCCTAAGTTCTTGCCGGGATAGAAGCTAAAACAGCCGACGTCGCCGACGCTTCCGACCCGTTGCGATTCCCAAAACGCCCCATGCGCCTGGCTGGCATCTTCGACGATCCGCAATCCGTGACGGCGCGCGAGGTCGAGGATCGGCTGCATCGGCACCGCTTGCCCGTAAAGGTGCACGGGCATGATCGCCTTGGTGCGAGGCGTGACCGCCGCCTCGATCGCGGCGTCGTCGATGAGATAGGCGTCGTTCATATCCACCAGGACGGGCGCGGCGCCCACCGCCGAAACGCCGATTGCCGAAGCGATGTAGGTGTTGGCTGGGACGATGACCTCGTCGCCAGGTCCGATCCCGAGCGTTTCCAGCGCGACCTTCAACGCCGCCGTACCGGACTCGACGCCGACGCAATAACGACTGCCGGCGTATCGAGCAAACGCCTCCTCGAAACGGCCGACTTGCGGGCCCATAATGAAGCTCGTGGTGTCGAGCACCTCGTTCATGGCCGCGGTGACTTCGGGCTTGATCGACGCGTACTGCGCCTTGAGGTCGACGAAGGGGACGTTCATTGCTCGGGGCACTCCTGGGCGCAGCCAAAAAAAGGACCGAAGGTCCGCGCCTCCTCTTCGGGGGCTTTGCCGCGCATCCATGCGCGCAGCTCAAGCTGCTACTCTTACGACAGGAGCGATGCCGCGTGCCGCCCGTCAAGGAGTTTGTCGGACTCCGAGGAGGCGGATATTTCCACGGGGAGGTTCAAATACAGCCTCACCGTTTTCTGCGGCCCAACGGGCCGTCCGGTCCCGCGCTCCGAGCGCGTTGTTTTCGATGGAGGAGAGACTTGGCGCCCAATAAATCGGTTTTGATCACGGGCGGTGCGGGTTTTATCGGCTCGCATCTCGTGGACGACCTGCTGCGAAACGGACACCGCGTGACGGTGTTCGACAACTTCTCGAGCGGCACGCGCGAAAATTTGGCCGCCGCGATCGACGACGTCGAAATCGTGACGGGCGACATCCTCGACCGCGACGCGATCGTCGCAGCAGCGCGCGGCAAGGACGCCATCTCGCATCAAGCGGCGCAACTCGAAATCACCAAGTGCATGGAAGACCCCGTCGGCGACTTGCGCACGAATTTGATTGGGACGCTCAACGTGCTCGAAGCCGCGCGCGTGGCCGGCGTCGAGCGGATGATCAACGCGTCGTCGGCCTGCATCTACGGTCAAGCGGTTGCGCCCCCGGCCGACGAAGACGCACATCCGCACGATCCGAACTGGTCCTACGGCGCGAGCAAACTTGCGGCCGAAAAGTATGCCCAGGTATTTTCTAACGATTACGGATTTCCGGTGTTTTCGCTGCGGTACGGCATCGTCTACGGCCCGCGCGAATGGTATGGCCGGGTGCTGACGATTTTTCTCAAGCGCGCGCTCGAGGGTAAGGCGCCGGTGATCTTCGGGGAAGGGGACCAGCGTCGCGACTTCGTGTTCGTGGCCGATCTGGTTGACGTGCACCGCGCATGCATGGAGACCGCTCTGACCGGCGCGCTGTCGTTTAACGTCGGCACCGGCGTCGCGACCTCCATATCCGATCTCGCTGCGCTCGTCTGCGACGTGACGCAGATCGAAGCGAAGCCCGTGCGCGAAGACGTTCGCCCGGGCGAGCGCTCCGCGCTCGTCGACGGGCGCATGCGCCTGCCGGCCGAACTCGCGGTGATGCACCTGTCGCCGGCAAAAACCGAACGGCTGCTCGGCCGCCACCCGTCCACGACGCTGCGCGACGGCCTGGCGCGAGAGTGGGACTGGCTGCGCGATCATCCCGAGCGCTGGAACGAGATGCACTACTGATGCGCGTCATGATATCCGCCGGCGGAACCGTTACCGCGCAGTCGGTGGTGAAGGCCTTGCGCGAAGATGGTCGCGCATCGTTCGTCGCGATCGTGGATCTCGACGATCTCAACGCCACCAAGGCCTTCGTCGACGAGTTCGTTCGCGTACCACCGGCCGACGATCCGGCCTTCGTGCCGGCCTGCTTGGATGCGGTGCGCCGGCTCGGCATCGAATTCTTCATTCCGATAATCGTCGAGCGCGAATTTTTGCCGCTCGAGGCGGCGCGGGAACAGTTCGCAAACTTCGGTTGCCGCGTCGCGGTTCCGTCGCGCGAGATCGTGCTCAACGCCGGCGACAAGCTGGCGTTCGCGGCGTTCCTCGAGCGTCTGGGCATCGCGGGGCCAAAGACGGTCGCATACGCGCCGGAGATGCGCTCCGCGCGCTTTCCCGCGTATTTGAAGCCGAGGCGCGGTTCGGGCTCGGTCGGAACGCAGCGCGTAGAAAGCGAAGAAGCGCTGCACGAAGCCGCGCGCGGCCGATTCGACTTGATCGTGCAGGACGCGGTCGACGGCACCGAGTTCACCGTCGACTGTTTCGCTGCCGAACCCGGTCGCGTAGTTGCTGCGGTTCCGCGCGAACGCATCGCCATCAAGGCCGGCGTTTCAGTAAAAGGGCGTACGTACCACCATCCGGGGATCGAAACGATCGCGAGCGACGTGGTCGCGAGGACGGGGATCGCCGGGCCCGCCAACGTGCAGGGCATGCTGCGCGAAGACGGTAGTTTTTCGATCATTGAGATGAATCCGCGTTTTTCGGGTACGCTGGCGCTGACGACGGCGGCCGGGATCAACTTTGCGTCCCTGCTGTTGGACCAGTTCGAAGGCAAGCCGATCGCCGACATGCGCGGGCGACACCACGCCGGCATCACGATGATGCGCTATTGGAGCGAGTTCTTCGAGGATCCCGACGGGAAAGCGTGGCTGGGAACGACGATGGCGACGTGCCTCCAGCCGGATGAACGGCGCTAGGAAACTCCTAGGACACGATGTGGTATTCTCCGGGTTCCAACGGAGCGGGTTCCCGCGAGTCGAGCGGGATGTTGCGCAGCATACGTTCGAGCACGCCGAGCGTGCCGCGGTGGCCGACGAGGAGGATGCTCTTGCGCGCTTGCGCGCGCACGGCGGTCGCAAACGGTTGCAGGCGCCGCGAAACGTCGAGAAAGCTTTCCCCGCGTGCCGGCCGGAACGTCACCGGATCTCGGCGCCGCCGCGCGACGCCCTCGGGGTCGTGCATCTCGAGCCACTCGAGCGTGCGGCCCTCCCACTCGCCGAAGTCGACTTCGCGCAAAGCGTCTTCGCAACGAAACTCGACGTGCGGCGCGACGAGCGCGAGCGTTTCGACGCAGCGACGCATCGGGCTCGTGAAGGCGACTCCAAATGCCATCTCGCGTAGGGCGATGCGCGCGCGTTCGCTTTGCGAGCGACCGAGCGCGTTGAGCGGCGGATCGCCTTTGGAAAGAAATGCCCCCGCGATATTTGCGTCGGTCGATCCGTGTCGGCAGAGAACGATCATGAATCGCGCATTATGTAGGAAGAAGGGAAGGCCTTCGCGTGCGGCCAACGAGCGGGGCGATGCTCGTGGTCACTAATTCCCGTCTTTCCGGGTGGAGGGCTGCGATCGTCATGTATGCGGTCGTGTCGCTGATAGCGCTCGCGGGCCTCCTGCTGACGCCGGGAACCGTCGGCCACCATTGGGACTGGATGCTGCCGTCGGATCCGGCCGAGTTGCGCCGCCTCGCTTCGATGCAGCGTTTCGCGTGGCAAGATTACGGCTTCGGGTCGTACGTCACGTATCGTTATGCAACGGTCTTTACCAGCCTGCTCTTCGGCTTACCCGGATACGTCGGTCTCACCGGGGCCTTCGTCAGCAAGGCGCTCGTTCTCCTGAGCGTCTTCGTCTCGGGCTTGGGTATGCGTTTTCTGCTGCTCTCCCTGACGTGCGAGGAGCCCGGCGCCCGCGACGGCGCGTTCGCAACGTTTGGCGGGCTGCTCTTCGCGCTCGCGCCGTACGCGTACAACCAAATCGTGGCGGGGGATCAAAGCGCGCTGATCTCCGACGCGCTCAGTCCGATCGCGATCGGACTGGCCGTGCGATCCGTGTTCGCGCGCGACCGCATGTGGTTGGCGTACGCACTGGCGTCGGCGCTTCTGCTTGCGGTCATCGTGGCCTCGGCGCAGGTGTTCGTTTTTACGCTCGCCGTGATGTGGGCGGTGTGTCTCGCGCTGCGCTGGTCGGGACGGTCGGCGCTGCGCCTCGCGGCCCTCGCGGCGGCAGCGGTCGGTCTTTGCGCGTTTTGGATTCTTCCCGTCGCGGTCGCCGGCGGCGCCCTGCATACGGTCGTCGCGACCTCGCCGATCGAAACCGCGTTTGCGACGCTCGAACAGTTCTCGAATCCGCTGATGACCTCGACGATGCTGGCCTTTCCCGGAGATTTCTATCTGCACGCGCTCGGGGGAGGGGCGCCGGCCTTTTTCCTGGCCTACGCCGCGCTCGTCGGGTTGTGCGTCGTGGCGCTGACCAAGCGCCGGTCGATGTTGCTGGTCGTCCTCGGCGTGATGTTTGTGCTAACCGCGGTAGTCCCGCTCGGCGGAAATCCGGTCGTCGGGCCGGCGATTATTGCAATCTTTAGGGCGTTCTTGCCGTACAGTCTCTTCCTGCGTACGCCGCAGCACCTGATGTTCGTCATGGCGCTGGTCGTCCCGATGACGGTCTATCTGTCGGCACGTGGCATTCGGTGGCGTTTGCCCGGCGGATTGCTGGCCCCCGGCATCCTGATCGTCATCGCCTACGGTCAGGGGTTTTTCGTCCACAGCAACTTTTTCGGGCTGATCGGACCTTTTCGCGAAACGGCGGGCGAACGCGTCACGGTGGCGTCCGCGCGGGCTCCCGGCAACGAGGAATACCGAACGCTGTTCGTCCCGAACTCACCGAGCTACTACTATCACCCGGCGATCTTCGACTACTATTTCGAAGGCTCCGACGAACCCCAAATCCGCTTCCTTCCGGGGATGACGATGGGTGCGGGCGTGAAATGGTCGCCGTACGATCGCACGCAAGAACTGCTTAAGGCGCTCGACGAGTTGGTTCCCGACGGCACCGACGCGCAAACTCAGGCGATGCTGCTGAAAATGGCGGGAGTCAAGCATCTCGTGGTGCATGCGATCGGCGTGCCGACGGCGGGCGTGCGGCTGACGGGACAGCGCGGCCGGCCATACCTGGAGAAGGCGTTGGGCGCCGGCCGAATAGCGGTGTTCGAAGCCTCGTCGAACGATCGTTCGCTTTGGCGTTTCGGTCACCCCGTGACTCGCATATACGCACCCGACTGCGTGTTCGGCGTTTCACCGCGCTCCGGCCCGTACGACGTGTTGGCCCTGGCTCCGGCGGCTGCATCGTGCGCGCGTCCGGCAACCGTTGCCTCGCCGGCATCCGACCGGTCCGAAGAGGTCATCTCAGCGGCGACGTTCCGCTCGAGTCCCGACGACGGAATCGCGCTGCCCCGTCCCCAGGCGAACGTCGAGACCGAAGCCGCCAACGGCGGTCACGGATTCTTCTCCACGGTTCCGCCGGGCGTTCAGGACGTGCAGATGTTCGCGCTCCCGCCGGTGCCTCGCCGCGCGACCGGAATATCGTTTCGCATGTTCTTTAGTGCTCCGCGGCGCGTCTACGTTCAACTGTACGCCCCGGATTCCCGAAACGTCTACCAGACGAACGTCGACTTTAGCGGGCAGGTGCTCGACGTCGCCCTGAACTTTCGAGATTTCGGGAAAATCGGAAATCCAAATGCACGCGCCATAAAAACTCTTCGGTTTGCGTCGGACAACCCACATCTTCGCGACGCCGAGACGTATTTCGGCGCGTTTGGGTGGATCTATCGCACGCGTCGCTCGATCGCTACGCCCTACCTAGCGATGGCGGGAAACCGCTGGGATACGTCTTATTTTGGCGGAGACCGGGACCACGTGCTATTCGTGCCCTCGCCCGTCGCGGCACCCGCCTACGTGGCGGCCCGAATTCCTCACGACGGTACGTACGACGTGCTTGCCCACGTTCAAGACGTAAAACACGAGCTTTCGCTTCGGGTATCGGTCGACGGGCGAAACGGACCATGTTCGCCCGGGCGCACGCCAACCGACGAAACGGAGCGGCTCGTGCGTTTGGCGCGCTTGCCGTTGCGAGCCGGAAGGCACGCGTTCGAACTGAGATATTGCGGCCGTGCGCCGGCTCCGACGCACGATGCGGCCGGCGTGCAATCGCTCATCGTCGCGAGTGCTCGGCTCGCTCCGCCGGCCCGGCGAACGGCCGGAACGGCGCTCATCCTCAATCAGCGGCCCGGGAAGATTCTCGTGCGCGCGCTTGGCAACGTGCTCGTCTTCTCCGATTCCTACGACGATCGTTGGACCGCTTCCCAGGACGGCTTGCCGTTGCGGCACGTCGTCGCGAACGGCTACGCAAACGGGTGGCTGGTTCCCAATCCGAAGGCGGGCGAGGTGATCTTGTCGTTCTGGCCGCAGCGGTATTTTGAAATGGGCGTCGAGGTGTCGCTGCTTCTTGCGGCGCTTTCCCTGGCGGCGATCGCCAGCCTCGTACTATCCGCGAGGACTGGGTCGGGCGCGTCGCCGCCGGCTTCGACGAAATGATTTCGGCAAAAATAAGCT
>JBDTDR010000199.1:0-5229 GCA_039922955.1 Candidatus Tumulicola sp. | reverse complement strand
TTCGAATCTCGTCTTCCGCTCCAAAAATCCTTACCCATCAGCCGTTCGTGGGAGCAAGCACGCCCTGAGCCTATCAACACTCACCCGACTGGCACCCACGCAGGTGGAACTGGAGATCCCGATCTCGATCGCGGAGCTGGCGGCCGCCGAAGATCGGGCGTTCCGCAAACTGGCCAAAAACGTGCGCTTGCCGGGCTTTCGTGCGGGCAAGGTGCCGCGCAAGGTCTTCGAGCAAAACTACGGGTCGACGGCGATCACCAACCAAGCAGTCGAAGAAGTTCTCCCGGAAGTCTACGCCAAGGCGGTGCGGGAGCACGACCTGGAGCCGGTTGACCGGCCGAAGATGGAAGTTCTCGAAGAAGTCGATGGCCGGCCCGCGCGCGTCAAAGCGACCGTTGAAGTGCGGCCCGCGATCGCGCTAGGCGAGTATAAGGGGGTCGTCGCCACGCGCCCGGCCGTGGTCGTGACCGATGCCGACGTCGAGCGCAGCTTGGAGGCGTTGGCCAAGGAACGAGCCACCCTCGTGCCGGTCGATCGGGCGGCCCAGCTGGGCGATGTCGTCACGCTCGACTACGAAGGCAAAATCGACGGTACGGCGTTCGAAGGCGGGAGCGCTTCGGGGCAGGTGACGGAGCTTTCCGAGGGGCGCTTTATTCCCGGTTTCGTGGCCGGCATCGCTGGGATGACCGCGGGGGAAACCAAGGACATCGAAGCGCAGTTTCCCGATCTCTATGGCCAGGCGGAGCTCGCCGGAAAAACGGCCGTTTTTGCCGTGACTCTGCACGAGATCAAGCAGTTCGACCTTCCGGCGATCGACGACGAATTCGCCAAAACCGTCTCGGACAACGCCACGGTTGCGGACCTGCGCGGCGACATACGCCGGCGTTTGCTGGCCATTTCGGCATCGCGCGAGCGCCGCGCGATCGGCAACGCGGTGATGGAAAAGTTGCTGAAAGCGCACGACTTTCCGCTTCCCGCGACGATGGTCGACGCGCAAGTCGAGCAGCTCATGAACGACGTCGCCTCGGAAGCGACACGGGCCGGAACGACCTTCGACGAGTACCTCACAACGCTCGGAAAAACCGAGGATACGCTGCGCATCGAGTATCGCGCGGACGCCGAGATGCAGGTCAAAGGGACGCTGCTCATCGAGCAGATCGCCAAGACCGAGCACATCGCCGCCACGCCGGCCGACGTTGCCGAGGAACTCGAAGCGCTCGCGCGACAGTACCGTCAGCCGGTTGCCAAGGTCCGCCAGGCGTTGGGCAACGGCGTGCTGTCGTTGATGGACGGCATCGTCCGGAGCAAGACGCTTGAGTTCCTCATCGACAATGCCGAGGTCACCACCGGCGGCGCGGGCGCCCCGGGCGAAGAAACCCCCGAGGCGCCGTCGTAGTTACAAGCACAAGCGTAGGCACCGCCGTTCGTAAATGATGAAAGAGTAAGCACACTATGGGACACTTGGTTCCGATGGTCGTCGAGCAGACGGCCCGCGGGGAACGCGCGTACGATATCTATTCGCGCCTGCTCAAGGACCGAATCGTTTTCGTGGGCGGTCCGATCGACGATCACTTGGCGAATCTCGTCATCGCGCAGCTGCTCTTCCTGGAAAAGGAAGATCCCGACAAGGACATCGACATGTACGTGAACTCGCCGGGCGGCAGCGTGACGGCAGGTCTGGCGACGTTCGACGCGATGCGCTTCATCAAGCCCGACGTGGCCACGATCTGCATGGGCATGGCCGCCTCGATGGGATCGATACTGCTGACCGGCGGGGCCGCCGGCAAGCGCTACGCCCTTCCCCACGCCAAGATTCTGATCCACCAACCCTGGGTGTCCCAAATCGGCGGGCAGGCCACCGACGTGGAAATTGCCGCCCGCGACCTGATTGCGACTCGTCAGACGGTAGCGCGGATCTACGAAGAAACGACCAAAAAACCGCTCGAACAAGTGCTCCGGGACATCGACCGGGACTACTACATGACGGCCGAGGAAGCCAAGGACTACGGGATAATCGACACGATTCTCGAAGATCGCCGAAGCCTGCCGACGCCGGCATAGCCTCAAGTCGAGGGAGGAAACCGGGCCGCACCATGTTCCGCTTTGGAGATGAAAAAGGTCAGCTCAAGTGCAGCTTCTGCGGAAAATCGCAGGAGCAGGTGCGTAAGTTGATCGCGGGCCCGGGCGTCTACATCTGCGACGAGTGCATCGAGCTCTGCAACGAAATTATCGAAGAGGAGCTCTACAAGAACGTTGACGAGAACCTTCGCCTTCGCAATATCCCCAAGCCCAAAGAAATCGATCACATCCTCAACCAGTACGTAATCGGTCAAGAGCGCGCCAAGAAATCGCTCGCGGTGGCCGTGTACAATCACTACAAGCGCATCAACGCCGGCAGCGCCGCGGACGACGTCGAGCTGCAGAAATCCAATATTCTGCTCGTCGGTCCGACCGGTTCCGGCAAGACCTATTTAGCGCAAACCCTCGCGAAGATTCTCGACGTGCCGCTGGCGATGGCCGACGCGACGTCGCTCACCGAAGCGGGCTACGTGGGTGAAGACGTCGAGAACATTCTGCTCAAGCTGATCCAGGCCGCCGATTACGACGTGAAGCGCGCCGAGAAGGGCATCGTCTACATCGACGAGATCGACAAGATCGCGCGCAAGAGCGAGAACCCGTCGATCACGCGCGACGTTTCCGGCGAAGGCGTGCAGCAGGCGCTCCTAAAGATTCTCGAAGGTACGACGGCCAACGTTCCGCCGCAAGGCGGCCGCAAACACCCGCATCAAGAGTTCATCCAGATCGACACGACCAACGTGTTGTTTATCTGCGGCGGCGCGTTCGACGGCCTCGAGCGCATCATCGAGTCGCGCGTGGCTGCCAACAACATGGGTTTCCGGGCGCAGCCCGAGGGCAAACGCGATTTGCGCGTCGGAAAGCTTCTGCAGCAGCTGATGCCCGAAGATCTGCTCAAGTTCGGATTGATCCCCGAGTTCATCGGCCGCCTGCCGATCGTCGTGACCCTCGACGCGCTCGACGAACTGGCTCTGCGGCGGATCCTGACCGAACCCCGCAACGCGCTGGTGCGCCAGTTCCAGAAGATCCTGAACATGGACGGCGTGGACCTCCAGTTTACGAAGGAGGCGCTAGTCGCGATCGCCATCAAGGCGCAGAGCCGGAAAACCGGCGCGCGCGGGCTGCGTTCGATCCTCGAGGAGACGATGCTCGAAGTCATGTACGAGCTGCCGTCGCTGCAAGGCGTCAAGAAATGCATCGTCAACAAGGACGTGATCGAGAAGAAAGAGGCGCCGACCCTGATCTATCAAGAGCATAAGAAGGACATGCCGGCCTAGAGAAGCTCCGAGCGCCGCCCACGCGGCGCTCACTTTTTTTACGGCGCTAGAAACAGATGCTCGGCCTTGCCGTCGCAGGTCGTCACGCCGCCGAGGCACGCTAATGAAATTTTGGGCCGCGCGTTGGTCGCGAGCGGCAAATCGTAAGCGTCGAGTCTGCCGGTAGCGGTGTCGAGGGTATAGAACGCGCGGCGGGGTGGGTCGGCGATCAGCGCGCCGACAATCGTTTTGGCGGTCGCGTCGGGAAACACGCCGAGAACGGGATTGAAGGGCTGGGCGAACTGCGACAGCTCATTAACCGGCGGCGGCGGCGGCAAACCCGGCGGGGGCGATGACAGCGGACCGACGTATTGTCCGAGCAACAGCGGTGCCGGATTCGGATTCGTTGGGAGATATTGGCTGGGATCGACGAAATCCGCCTGAGCCAGATCCAGACCGATCGAAGACGGCGGCTTGGCATACGGAAAGCTGATCTTAAACACGCGCGAGCGTTGCGTTCCCGATTGATTTGCGTACACGTACAGTGCGGAGCTGACGTCGAAGCGCGCTTGGATCAATGCCGAGTAGCCGGCTGTTTTGCTGCCGGGCGCACCAAAGCCGATGGTCAGCGCCGCGACGCTCGACGCCGAGATCGGCGCGGCGAGTTCCGCTACCTCGCCGCCGAGATTATTGAGCAGCCAAAGGTTCGCATTCGGGTCGTACTCGAGGTCGACCAGGTCGGCCCCGCCGGGCCCCATTTCGGTAATCGCCGGCGTCAGCGTAATCGTCAGCCGAGCCGCCGACGGCGCGAATGAAACGATCGGCGGATGAAACACGCGGATATTCGTGGCGCTCGCAATCGCGATTTTCCCGCCGGGATCGACGGCGATTTGCGGCGCGAATCCGGATCCGGGGGATTCCGGCAACGTGCGCTGCGGCTTCGAAGCGGGCGTCAGCGGCAGCGCGTATTCGTACAACGTTCCGTCGTGGTCCACGTACAGCCGCCGCGCGGCGGGCGTCGGCGTCGGCAATGGCGGCGACGACAGCGCAACCGGGGCCGGACCATGCGCGCCGCCGCCGCATCCGGCAACCGCGAGAACGGCACCGACCGCGCTCGCGACGAGCCAGACGAGCGTTAAGTATTTCATAAGTCGAGGCTCCCGAAGACGGGGCCGTTTGAGCTTCCGGCTCGCGGGTCGAAAAGGAATAGTGACAGCCGGGCCCCGTCGTGGAACGGGAGCGCGTTGCGCGAATCGAACGAGTCAACGCTTTGAACCGTTATGGCGCCGTTGGGTACCGGCGTTACTCCGGTGCCGACGTAGGCCCCGAAGTTCGAGACCGACGCGCCCAGCGCCACGGTCGCGACGTTGCCGAACCGCACGCTTGCGAGCTTCTTGAAGTTCGACCGGTTGGATGCCCGAAAGCTTCCGAAATCGGCGGACGGCAGCGCCGGCGACGCGGCGTAGACGGCCAGCGCCGCGCCGCGGGTCTGCGGCTCCTCGAACGCCAGAACGCGATAGGCCCCATACGCTCCCACGAGCGCGAGCGTATAACGCTTGCCCGCCGCCAGAACCGGCGAATTGAGCGGACCTACCGAATACCCCAGACTATCGAGCGCTTCGAGCGACAGCGTACCGGCCGAAAACGGAAAAAACTGGGTCGTCGTGCCGTAGGGAAAAGACGATGCGACGGTCGTGCGGTTGACGCTGAGATAGGCCGCGCCAATGTCGGTCGGCACTCCCCCGACGAGCGCTTCGAGAGACGGCGCGCCTTCGATGAAACGCACCTGCACGGTACCGGCGCGCGCCGGCAGAGCAGACGTCGCGGAACTCGATCCGCCGCACCCGCCCAGCGCGAGCAGGCCGCCGAGAACCGATGCGGCACCGAGTCGAAACGG
>JBDTDR010000198.1:0-4424 GCA_039922955.1 Candidatus Tumulicola sp. | reverse complement strand
CGGACGCGCGGGCGCGCCTTCGTGCTGTTCACCTCCTACGCGCGGCTGCGCGAAGTCTATGCGCTCCTGCGCGAACGCCTCGCCTTCCCGGTTCGCTTGCAGGGAGAGCTGCCGCGCACGCGGCTGCTCGAATGGTTTCGCGCAACGCCCAACGCCGTGCTGTTCGCCACCGGAACGTTTTGGGAAGGCATCGACGTCGTCGGCGAGGCGCTTTCGTGCGTGATCATCGACCGTCTGCCGTTCCCAACGCCGAACGACCCGCTGGTCATGGCCCGCATCCGCGCGTTGGAAGCGCGCGGGCTCGACGGTTTCGAGAACTACATGATTCCGGCGGCAACGGTGCGCCTCAAACAAGGTTTCGGGCGGCTCATCCGGAGCACGACCGACCGCGGCGTCGTGGCGCTGCTCGACGGGCGCGCCGCTTCGACACGCTACGGCGCCACGATTCTGGCCGCGCTGCCGCCGGCCAAGCGCATCGATCACCTCGACGAGCTCACGGAATTCTTTGCACCGGCCGCATTGGCCGCCGATTCGCTACTCGGCTAGCCTGACTTCGATTTTAGCGCGTTCCTGGAGTTCGTGCACGACGTCGGAGTCGGCCAGCGTAGTCGTGTCGCCCAGCCTGCGCCCCTCGGCGATATCGCGCAGGAGGCGTCGCATGATCTTGCCGCTGCGCGTTTTGGGGAGTTCCTGCGTGAACGTGACGTACTTCGGCTTGGTGAATTTGCCGAGTTTTTCGCCGACGTGGTCGCGAAGCTCGTCGGCTAGTTCGGCCGAGCCGGGGTTGCCGCCGCGTAACGTCACGAACGCGTAAATCGCCTGTCCGGTCATGTCGTCGAGCTTTCCGCAGACGGCGGCTTCGGCAACCTTCGGGTGATCGACCAGCGCGCTCTCGACCTCGGTCGTCGAAATGCGATGCCCGCTGACGTTCATCACGTCGTCGATGCGCCCCATGAACCAGTAGTTTCCGCCGGCATCGCGGCGGCAGCCGTCCCCGGCGAGGTACTTGTGCGGAAACTTCGACCAGTACGTTTGTTCGTAGCGTTCGTCGTCGCCCCAAATGCCCCGCAACATCCCCGGCCACGGCCGCGTGAGGACGATGTAACCGCCGCCGCCGCGCGGCACGGACTCTCCGCGATCGTTCACGATGTCGGCCGCGATGCCCGGCAGCGGGTGCGTCGCGCTGCCCGGAAGCAGGGTCGTAATGCCGGGGAGCGGCGAGATCATGATGCCGCCGGTTTCCGTCTGCCACCATGTATCCACGACCGGCAGGCGGTTGCCTCCGATCCACTCCCGGTACCACATCCACGCCTCGGGATTGATCGGTTCCCCCACCGTCGATAGCAACCGAAGCGACGTGAGATCGTGTTTGGCCGGATACTCGACGCCCCACTTCATGAACGTACGAATCGCCGTCGGAGCGGTGTATAAAATCGTGACCTTGTAGCGCTCGACGATGTCCCAAAAGCGGTCCTTGTCGGGAAAATCCGGGGTGCCTTCGTACATCACGCTGGTTGCGCCGTTGGCGAGTGGGCCGTACACGACGTACGAATGGCCGGTAACCCAGCCGATATCGGCGGTGCACCAAAAAATATCGGTCGCGGCTTTCAAGTCGAAGACGAGTTCGTGCGTCATGGCGCATTGCGTCAAATATCCGGCGGTCGTATGTTTGATGCCCTTAGGTTTCGCCGTCGTGCCGCTCGTATACAGCAGGAAGAGCAGATCTTCGGCGTTCATCGGCTCGGGTTCGCACGACGGGGGCTGACCTGCGACGATCTCGCTCCACCAGTGATCGCGTCCCGCGTGCATGAAGACTTCGTCATCGATCCGGCTGGCGACGATGCAGTGCTCGATCGACGGGGTTTGCTCCATCGCGACGTCGCAGTTGCGTTTGAGCGGGATCTTGTGGCCGCGGCGCCAGCCCGAGTCGCCCGTGATGAGCGCGACGCAGCCGGCATCGTTGACCCGATCGACGATCGACTCGGGCGAAAATCCGCCAAAAATTACCGAGTGCGGCGCGCCGATGCGCGCGCATGCGAGCATTGCCACCGGGAGTTCCGGGATCATCGGCATGTAGATCGCGACCCGATCGCCTTTGCGGATGCCGAGCCGGCGCAACCCGTTGGCGAAACGGCAGACCTCGTCGAGCAGCTCGCGGTAGGTCACCGCGCGGCGGTCGCCGGGCTCGCCTTCGAAGTAATAGGCGACCCTGTCGCCCTTTCCGGCCCGAACGTGGCGGTCGAGACAGTTGACCGATACGTTGAGTTCCCCGTCGCCGAACCACTTCGCATACGGCTCGTTCCACTGCAGCGTCGTCGCGAACGGTTTCATCCACTCGAGCTTTCGCGCCCAGGACGCCCAAAATTCGAGATAGTCTTTGTCGGCCTCCGCGTAGATGCCGGGTTTGGCGTTTGCTTGCTCGGCAAAATCGGGTGCCGGCGGAAAGCTTCGCTTCTCTTCAAAAAGCGCTTCGATAGCGGTCGTTTCACTGCTCATAACGATGACGATTTTAACGAGGCTGCTCGCTCGCGCCTGCCGAACGTTCCAGCGTGTTGAGTTGGAGCGTGCTCGCGCTCGCGGTGCTGACCGCGACGACGAGCACCGGGCTAGCGGGGATCCGCTACAACGCGCCGCCGCCGGACTTTGCAATTCCGGCGCCGCACGGCCCGCAGTATCTCGATGGCCTGCGCGGCCGCGTCGTGGTGGTCGACTTTTGGGCGACGTGGTGCGACGCGTGCACCGCCGAAATGAAGGACTTCGTTCGGGCGAAGCGCTCGTTCGGCGATCGGCTGGCGGTGCTCACGGTATCGTCCGAACCGCACGACATCGCGGCCAGCTATTTCCGGCTCTGGAACATCGCGCTCCCGGTCGTCGAGGACCCCAGCGGGGCCATTTCGCGGGCGTACGGCGTCTCGAAAGTCCCCGTGACGCTGGTCCTCGATCCGCAAGGAAACGTGTCGTACGTCTCGGTCGGCGGCCTGAGCTGGGAAGAACTCAACGGAGCAATCGAGCAAGCCGCTGCCGCGCTAGCTCCTAGCACTCCAACGCCAAGAGTGCTACAGTAAGAGGCTATGAGGGAAGAGCCGGGGGGTCTCGACAAGCGCAAAGCCTTTATCCTTGCCACCGTCGTATACGAATATATCGCGACCGCCGAGCCGGTCGGATCCCAGACGCTCACCCAAAAATATCACCTCGGGGTGAGTTCGGCGACCGTCCGCAGCGAAATGGCGGAGCTGGAAGCGGGCGGTTATTTGGTTCAGCCGCATACGTCGGCCGGCCGGATTCCGTCGGACGCGGGTTATCGCACCTACGTGGACCAACTCATGGAACCCGAGGAACTCGGCGCTGACGACCGCCGCCGGATTCGGGACGAACTGCACGACGCCAGCCGCGAACTCGACGACATCATCGAAAGCACGACGCGCGTGCTCGGGCGGCTTTCGAACAATCTGGCCTTCATCACGAAACCCCACCAAGAAGCGCAGACGTTCAAACACATCCAGTTGATTTGGCTCTCGCCGCGCACCGGCGTGGCGATCGTCGTAACGTCGTTAGGCGTCGCGGCCCAGAGCCTGTTCGAACTCGCAGCCGAGATGCGGGCCGACGATCTCACGCGGTTTTCTAACGCGCTCAACGATCGCTTAGCGAACCGCCCGCTGCGCGACGTTGGAGAAAGCGACGTCGTAGCGGCGGCCGAAGAAATCGGCGCCCACGAGGATCTGCGCAGTGCCGTCCTGGCTGCGCTGCAGTCGGCGCGTTCGAGCGAGCAGCCGACGATCGCATCGGCCGGCGCGCAGAACCTCCTCGATCAGCCGGAGTTCCAGGACCTGCGCAAGCTGCGCTCCATCTTGCGTATTATCGAAGAGCAGAAGACGCTCTATCAAATCGTCGCCGAAGCCATGAGCGCCGAGGCGCCGAGCGTCAAAATCGGCCACGAACTCGGCAGCGAGGAGCTCGCCGACCTCTCCGTCGTTACCGTTCCGTATCGCTTCGGGCCCAACGCGCTGGGAATGCTCTCGATCCTCGGGCCGCGGCGAATGCCTTACGGGCGTTTGGTCGCGCTAGCGTCCGGAACCGCGGAAAGCCTGAGCGAACGCCTCTCCGACGTCGAGCAAACTTAAACGAAATTCATGCCCACGAAGGATTACTACGAGATCCTCGGCGTCGCTCGCGGCGTGTCGGGGGACGAGATTAAGCAAGCCTATCGCCGGCTTGCACGCAAGCACCATCCCGACGTTTCGGACGATAAGTCCGAGGCGGAACTGCGCTTCAAAACCATCAACGAAGCCTACGAGGTGCTCTCCGATCCGGCCAAGCGAGCGCAGTACGATCGCTTCGGCGCGGTCACCAACGGCGCCGGGGCCGCTCCCGGTCCGGGAGACTTCGGATTCGGGCCGGGATCGTTCGGCGACATTTTCGATGTG
>JBDTDR010000197.1:0-5149 GCA_039922955.1 Candidatus Tumulicola sp. | reverse complement strand
TGTCGAGCACGTCGGAAATGCTGTGGCCTTTATAATGGACTTCGAGCGTTTCGCGATTATATCTTTTGCCGTGACACACTTCGCATGGCACGTAAACATCGGGCAAAAGGTGCATCTCGATTTTGATGATGCCGTCGCCCTGACAGGACTCGCAGCGCCCGCCTTTGACGTTGAACGAAAAGCGGCCGGGGGCGTAGCCGCGCATGCGCGCTTCGGGAATTTTCGAGAATATCTCGCGGATGTAGTCGAACGTTCCGGTGTAGGTGGCGGGATTGCTGCGCGGCGTTCGGCCGATCGGCGACTGATCGATCACGACGAGTTTATCGAACTGCCCGGCGCCTTTGACGGTGCCGTAGGTTCCGCCGGGCGGCTGGCCGTGCAGATGCTGGCTGAGCGCCCGCACGAGAATCTCGTTGACCAAGGTGGATTTCCCGCTACCGCTCACGCCCGTGACCGCGCAGAAGGCGCCCACCGGAAAGCGCACGTCGATTCCGGCAACGTTGTTGGCGCGCGCGTTGCGCACCTCGAGCCAGCCTCGCGGCGTCCGGCGGTGGCGCGGTACCGGGATGAATTTTCGGCCCGACAGGTAGGCGCCGGTCTCCGATTTCGGATTGGCGACAACCTCGGCAAGCGTGCCGACGGTGAGAATCTCTCCGCCTTCGGCGCCCGCGCCCGGCCCGATGTCGACCACGACGTCGGCGGTCCGCATCGTGTCCTCGTCGTGTTCGATGACGATCAGCGTGTTGCCCAGATCGCGCAGCGTCTTGAGCGTTGCGAGCAATCGTCCGTTGTCGCGCTGATGGAGCCCGATCGACGGTTCGTCCAGAATGTACAGCACGCCGACCAGCGCGCTGCCGATTTGCGTCGCCAGCCGGATCCGCTGCGACTCGCCGCCCGACAGCGTGGTGGCGGAACGCGCTAAGGTCAGGTACGTCAACCCGACGTTGGAAAGAAAGCCCGCCCGAGCTCGGATCTCCTTGACGATCTGGTGCGCGATCTGCTCCTGCCGCGGCGTGAGCTGCAGGTCGCGGAAGAAGCCTTCGAGCTGCTCGATCGGCATCCGCGTCAGCGTGTCGATGTTGACGCCCCCGAGCGTCACGGCCAGGGCTTCGGGCTTGAGGCGCGCGCCCTTGCACACGTTGCACGTCGAAGCCGACATGTACTTCTCGATGTCTTCCTTCACGTAATCGCTCGACGTTTCGGCGTACCGGCGCTGCAGGTTGTTGACCACGCCTTCAAACGACGCCTTATACTCCCAGGTCTTTCCCGCGCGTGAGGTGTAGGCGAACGTCTGCTCGCGATCGGCGCCGTAGAGAATCACGTCGACGACGTCCTCCGGCATCGCGTCGACCGGGGTTGTCATCTTCACGCGGTAACGCCGCAGCACGCGCTCGAGCTGCTGTAGATAATATGGATTCATCGAGGGATACTTCCCGGTCCCTAGGCTGCGGCTCCACGGCACGATCGCTCCGTCGGCAATCGACTTGCTCCGGTCCGGGATGACCTTCCACGCGTCGATCTCGATCTTCTCGCCGAGCCCGCTGCAATCCGGGCACGCGCCGTAGGGTGAGTTGAACGAAAACAATCGCGGCGCCAGCTCTTCGAACGACAGGCCGCAATACACGCACGCAAACGCCTCGCTGAAGGTCAGCTCGCGCTTATCCGCCAGCACGGTGACGATCCCGGTCGAAAGCCGCAAGGTCGTTTCGACCGAGTCGGTCAGGCGTTTGCGGATCTCGGGCTTGATCGCGAGCCGGTCGACGACCACTTCGATCGTATGCTTGCGCTTCTTGTCGAGCACGATCTTCTCGCGCAGCTCTTTGATCTCGCCGTCCACCCGAACGCGCGCAAAGCCCTCTTTCGCCGCCTCTTCAAACAGCTTGGCATACTCGCCCTTGCGGCCGCGAACCAGCGGCGCGAGCAGCGAAATGCGCGTCCCCTCGGGTAGTTCCAGAATCGAGTCGACGATCTGTTCGCTCGACTGGGTGCTGATCTCGCGCCCGCAGTTGTAGCAGTGCGGCGTGCCGACGCGCGCGTAGAGCAGGCGCAGGTAATCGTAGATTTCCGTGACCGTGCCGACCGTCGAACGCGGATTGCGCGAGGTGGACTTTTGGTCGATCGAGATTGCCGGTGAGAGCCCTTCGATGTAGTCGACGTCGGGTTTCTCCATTTGCCCGAGAAACTGCCGGGCATAGGATGACAGCGACTCGACGTACCGGCGCTGGCCCTCGGCGTAAATCGTGTCGAAAGCCAGCGACGATTTCCCCGAGCCCGAAAGCCCCGTCACGACGATCAACCGATTGCGCGGCAGCACGAGATCGACGTTCTTGAGATTGTGCTCGCGCGCGCCCTTGATGACGATGGAATCGAGGCCCGAGGTCATACGAACCCTTAGAGACCCCTTCGGAAGGCCGAAGGTTCCGGCCGCCCAAGCGGGCCGCACGGCCGATCCCTCGCGCTCATCGCAACGCGTCCAAGACGCGGCCGACGCCGGCGATGGTCGCACAGGTCGCGTCCGGAAGCGGCCGGGCCGCCGGTGGGAGCGGCTCGTGGCGGACGTTGAGCCAGATCGTGAAGAGCCCGGCTTCGCCGGCACCGCGGATGTCGCGCTCGTACCGGTCGCCGACCATCGCGCCGTCCGACGGCGCGCCGCCGAGGGTCGCGCAGGCGTGGGCGAAGAGCCGCGGATCGGGTTTGAGCATGCCGACCTCGTCGGCGATGAAGATCGCGTCGAAGAGTTCGCCGATGCGCAGCAGCGCGATTTTTTCGCGGTGCGTTTCGGAAAAGCCGTTGGTCACCAGGCCTAACCGTTTGCCCCGCGTACGCAGGCGCCGCAGCACGTCAGCCGCACCCGGAAAGAGCGTGTAGTGCTTCTTGCGATAGTCGTTGTACCGTCGCGCCGAGCGCCGCGCCACGTTTGGATCGCGGACGCCGACGCTCTCGAGCGCGCTCGCCCAGAGGCGTTGGCGGACGCCGGCGAGCTCGATCTGCAGCGCGTCGGCCGTCAAGCGTTTCCAAAATCCTTCGGCGGCGGCGATGTACGCCGCTTTGAGCGCGAGCGCATCGATGCCGTGCTCGGCGGCGAGTTCGCCCGCGACCTCATGGGCGGCGCTCTGATACGCCCGGGTATCGTCGTGCAGCGTGTCGTCCAAGTCGAAGAGCACGATGCCGATCCGCCGCGACGACGCGTCCACTAGGAGTTTGTCACTAGAAGCGCACGCGGAAACTGCGCAGCGCAAAGGCGCCCATCGGCGCGACCAGTGACTCGCCTTCGATGCCGGCGGCGCCCGGCACCGGCCGCTCGAGCGCATCGACCGCAAGCGCCTCGCGCATCCGGCCGCCGCAGCGGATCCGCGCCGTTCGCGCCGCACCGTCGCACTCGCGGACGCGCAGCACCACCCCGTCGCCGTCTTCGGCCGGTTTGCAGGCCACGATCAGCACGGCGTCGTGGTCGCTTTCGAAAAGCCGCACGTCCGGTTCGAACGCGAAGCGCAGCCAGGCTCGTTCTACTTCGCCGTAGGTCGCGTTGGCGGTCGGCGCGTACGCCCACGACAGCCGGTGTTCGCCGCGGTCGGCAGTGGGATCGGGCCAGGTCGTGGCGCGCAACAGCGAGTGGCCGAGGCGGACGCCGCCGCCGGCGAGCGCGCGGCCGTTCCAGCCGTAGGTGTCGAGCGCAAAACACGCCAGCCCGCCGCCGGCGCCGTCGCGAACGAAGGCGAAGCGCTGTCCGGGCACTTCGAACTGCGCGCGGCGTTCCGGTGTATCGGTGCGGGTGCTGCGGGTAACGATGCCGTGGGGAGCGCCGTACGCAACCTCCTCGGCGCCGAGCCGAAGGTGGTTTTCGACGCGCAGCAGGCAACGGCGCTCGCGCCAGTCGACGACCGCGTCGACGCGCAGAAACGGTTCGCCCGCGGCCAGCGATAGGCGCATCGTCGCGCGGGAGCCGTCACCCACGTCGAACGGAATATCGAGCGCCCGATCGGCACACCGCGGCGGCTGCGGCCGCACCGGGCGCGCCGAGCGTTCGTATCCGGCGTCGATGTTCCAAGCCTCCCATTTCTTGGGCCGGTCGCGATAGGTCGTCAAACGATTGGCGCGCTCGACGACGGTCGGACCGCCGCGCACCGCCAGCTCCACGATCTCGCCCGCGGGCGTAACGCGCGCTCGAAGCAACGCGTTTTGGAACTCCCACCCCTCGGCGCTCTCGATGGGCTCGCAAAGCGCGCGGGCCGGCGGCGCGTTGGCGCCGCGGGGAAGCATCGCTCGGGTCGCGGCGAGCGCCGTGTCCACGAGGTCGTTGGCATGCGCGTACTCCCGGCGAACGTCGTCGTAAACTGCCCCGACCGACGTGCCCGGCAGCACGTCGTGAAATTGATTGCGCAGCACGATGCGCCACGCCTCGCGCAGCGCCGCGCGGACCCGGTCGAGTGCCACGGGCGCGACGCGCACCGCGACGCACCACGCCGCCCGTTCCTCCGCCTGCGCCAGCCGGCGTTCGAGCGCCGCGTTCCCGGCCTTCACGTCGTGGTGCGTGGTGTATACGCCGCGATGATACTGCAGGTACAACTCGTCGTCGTGAAGCGGTAAGGCGTCGCGGCGGGCCTCCAACCGGGCGAACCACGCACTCGGGCGCTCCCATCGCCCAACGCCGCGTGCGTCGCGAAGCTGCTGCGCGGTCGGGCCACCCCCGCCGTCGCCGTAGCCGACGACCAGCGGCTCGCCGCGTTCGCGGGCCGTGCGCACGCGCGGCGCTTCGCACCCGCCGTCCATCCCGTCCAACGACGCCCCGATGATCTCGGCGCCGTCGGGCCCCCGCCAGCGAAACTGCGGATGCGGGAAACGCGTGGTGTCGTTCCACTGCAGCTTGGTCGTTGCGAAGTACGCGATGCCGGCGTGCGCCAGCAACGTCGGTAGCGTGCGCGCGAACCCGAACGTATCCGGCAGCCACGCGATCGCCGGCTCGACGCCGAAGGTCTCAACGCAGAAGCGATGCGCGGCCAGCAACTGGCGCAGGAGCGACTCGCCCGACGGGATGTTGCAGTCGGGCTCGACCCACATCGCCGCGACGCCGGCGTCGAAGCGCCCGGCGCGCACCAGCCGCTCGACCCGCCCAAAGAACTCCGCATCCCGATCACGCACGAACTCGTAG
>JBDTDR010000196.1:0-15304 GCA_039922955.1 Candidatus Tumulicola sp. | reverse complement strand
GCTACCAGGAGCAGACGCGGCGGTTAGACGTGCGGACGCCGCGCGCTACCGCGATCGCCTCGCCCGCGCCGTTTGACTCATCCGGCGCAGCGGTGCCGGTGCGCCCGGTGTTTACGCCCGAGCCGGTTCCAACGCCGCGACCGGTGTGGAGCGGGCCGCCGCTTCCACGCCGAACGCCGTTGCCGGTTCCACCGCGAGCGGGTGCCGACGATGGTTAGGGGTTGACCGGCGCCTTGACCGGCCTGCGCGCGACCAAGTTCAGGGCCGCGAGGACGACGGCTGCGGCCAACGCGTACCAGGTTTGCGTTTCGGCGGTTAGGAACGAGAGCCCGAAAATGCGATCCAGCGAGTACGCGCCGCTGCCGGCGAAAGCGACGGCGAGCGCGCCCGCGATGTAGAGGGCCGCCACTTCCCAACCACCTTTGTCGCTGAAGAAGCCTTTGGTAAGGTGGACGGAGACGATCGCGACCAGCATCACGAGAACCATGATGGCCGGCCCTAAGGCGCCCCCGAGCCCAAGAAACGTCAGGAGACCGCCGGTAACCTCACCCAGTCCGGCCGCCAAGGCGAAAAGTGGGCCAGGCCGGAAGCCGAGCCCCTCGAAGAAGCCGCCGGTACCGGCGATGCCGTAGCCTCCGAACCAGCCGAAGAGTTTTTGCGACCCGTGGGCGGCTATCCCCAGACCGACGATCAGGCGGATGATAAGCAATGCAGCGCTCATGATGACCTCAGGTAGTCCTTACCTTGCGTAAGCAACGTATTTATAGTAAGCTTTAGTCCAAAGGTATCACGGGTTAAAACTTATGTCAAGTAACCAAGCAATAGATAGTAGCCGCGGCGACGCGGCACCTCACGGCGGCCAAGACCTGTGCCCGCGCTTTCATCAAGCCATCGAGCTGATCGGACGGCGTTGGACGGGGGCCGTCATCCGGGTGCTTTTGCCCGCCCCGCGGCGCTTTAACCAGCTGTTGGCGGCGATCCCGGGAATCTCGGACCGGCTGCTGACCGAGCGCCTGCGGGAGCTCGAAGCGGCCGAGATCATTCGTCGCGAGGTTCAGCCGGGCTCGCCGGTGCGGGTGCTGTACGAACTCACCGCTCGCGGGCACGACCTGCGCGCCCCGCTCGATGCGATCGGCCTTTGGGCGGAGCGCTGGATCGGCGTCGAAGACTAGCCGGTTGGAGTCCGTCTGACTTAGCGGCCGGCGGCGGAGACGAGATCCTGCGCTAGGACGAACACAATCCCCGCGGCCTGCAGCTCGGGAATCAGCGCGCGCACGGCTTCCAGGGTCGTGGGCCGCGGATGACCGATCGCAATGGCGCTGCCGGTGCGCTTGGCGATCGCCGCAGCTTCACGCAACTGGGCTTCGGTGTAGGCGACCGACGCCTCATTATCGAGAAAGACGTCGCGCCCCGCCGTCGGGACGCCGGCGGCTTCGGCGGTGCGCTCCCCGACCGATGCGGCGCTAGTGCGCGAGTCGATGAAGAACAAGTTCCCGCGCTTTACGAGGACGTCCATAACGTCGCGCATCAGGCGGGGATCGGCGGAGCCTTTGCTGCCCTCGTGGTTGTTCACGCCCTGGGCCAGCGGCACTTGCGAGAGGTCGTCTTCGACCTGGGCCGTGATCTGCGCGTCGGTCATTTCGGTTGTCACCTTGCCCGGACCAGGATTGAGCCCCGAGAGCGTCTCCATGGGCAAATGGAGCATGACGCCCTTTCCGGCATCGGCCGCTTCTTTCGCGATCGTCGCCGTGTAATGCACGTCGGGCAAGACCGACAGCGTCAGCGGAACGCCGAGCGCCACGAAGGCACGCTCCGTGTCGATCCACTGGCCGCAGTCGTCGACGATCAAAGCAAGTTTTGGGGCCCCGGAATTCAAGCCAGGCGCGGTGCGCGGCGATGCCGGCGCTAACGGCAGCGGCGTCGGTGATTGCGCCGGCGACGGCTCGGGGGTGGCGGGCGGTTCGGCGCTCGGGGGCGTAACGGCGGGAAGCGGCGTTTCGGCGGGAGCGGTGCTTTCGGCGGGCTGGACCGCGACCACGTGTCGCGCTGCCCGGTGGGCATTTCGAGGAACCAGCAGCCACCAGGCCGCAACGGCCGCAAGCAACGCGAGCGCGGCGAAGGCGACGGTCGTAGATCCGCGCCGGCGCCGGTTGCGGTTCCGATTTTTAGGCACGTAGGCTGGTTCGGCGGGGCTGCCGTCCATCATGCCGTTACGCCTGCCAGGATTGCGAGAGGGCGCGCATCAAAAACGACGGAGTGAAATCGTTCCTGGCTGGGCTCTTCGTTTTGCTGGCGGGCGTCGCCGCTGCCGCCGTACCGACAGGCGCCGCGCCGACGCCGGCACCGGCCTGGCGAGCTAAGGTGTCGCCGAAACCGAGCGCGACGCCGGTTCCGCTCCCCTCGCCGGACCGGCTGCTATACTTGATCCGGCGGCAGTTTCGCTCGCACCGCCCGCCACCGCCCTACGTTACGTACACGCTGGTGCGCAAGCAGACGCTCGACGACGGCTACCCGGATCTGGTGAACAGCTACACCTACCACGTCTGGTGCCGCACGTACGACCGCGCCGCGCTCGGACGCAAAGTGTACCGCGGCTCGGCGCGTGGAACGCTTGAGTTTCTTCGACCGTCGTTCAACGAACCTTGGGATCCGGGGCCGCCCACCGCCGACCTCTTTGAATCGGCGCCCATCCATCCCCACGACAATCCGCGCACGTTCGTCCCGACGCCGGAGCCAACCGGCAGCATGCCGCCGGTCATTGCGAGCGTTACGGTCATGGGCGAGTTCGATTACCGGGTGACCGGTGTAATCGCGCAAGGCAACCTCACGCACGTTACGCTACAGCCCCGGCGCGACCCCGACCGAAACCGGCTACGCGACCTGTATGTCGACACGAAGACGTTGGAACTGCAGGAAGTGGTCGCAACCGACAAACTCTATGAGGAGGATAGCCGGCATGTCTATCCGATGGTCTTCACGGTCACGATGGGATGGATGAACAACATGCCGGTCGTCACGCACATTCACGGCACGCCGACGCTCGAAGCCGATTCGGAATACTTAGGCAAGGACGCGACCGTCGACTATGATTTCAACGATATCACCTTCCCGTCGTCGCTGCCGGGTTGGTATTTCGACCCCCGCTCCTACGCCTCGCACGTCGACGACGCCCCCAGCTAGGAGTTTGTCTGGGGGGCGCCTGGTTTGACGAGGGCAGGGTATTTTGTGCGGAGATCGTGGAGTTTTGGAAGGTCGTTGACGACGATGTATGGGTTTTCCATATTGTGGACGGCGTAGTCTTGGTGGTAGCTTTCAGCCAGGTAGAAGCCGTGCAGCGGGGCGATCTTCGTCACGATCGGTGATGAGTAGAGTCGTTGGCGCTCGAGACGAGCGACGTACGCGGCGGCTTCGCTGCGTTGCGCGCGCGTGGTGTAAAAAATCTCCGAGCGATACTGCGGGCCGTCGTCGGGACCCTGACGATTGAGCTCGGTGGGATCGTGCGCGACGATGAAATAGACGTCCAGCAACTGTTTGAAAGATATCGTTGACGGATCGTAGGTGACTTCCACCGATTCGGCGTGACCGGTCGTTCCCGTGCTGACCATATCGTAATGCGCCGTGTCGGGGTTCCCGCCGGAATACCCGGCAACGACGGAGCGCACCCCTTTGAGCGATCCGAAGACCAGCTGCATGCCCCAGAAGCATCCGCCTGCCAGGACGACGCGCTGCGACGCGGACGCGGCCCGGGCCGGCACGGGTCCGGCAAATGCGACGAGGCTCAGCGCAACGACGAGCGCGAGAAAGGCTTTCATACTCCCTTCAACGCTTCGCAGCGCCGGATGGATGACGCGAAGCCGCTAAACGTGCGCATCGAGCCAATCGAGCCAGAGGCGGGTGAGGTCGGCTTGCTGGACCGGATTGCTCGGGCCGTGCGTAGCCGCCGGGAAGACGAGAAAGCGAACCGGGACGTGATTGTCCACCAGCGCGCGGTAGAGCGCGTAGGACTGGGGAATCGGTACCACCGGGTCGAGCGTCGTTCCCCAGATGAGCGTCGGCGTAGTGATGTCCTTGTAATAGGTGATCGGCGACTGTTCGGCATAGATGCGCGCGCCGTCGCCCGCGTACGGCGACGATCCGAGATAGTACACGTTTTGCACGTTGGAGGTCGAGAGATTGTACTCGTCGGTCTCGTCGTTGACGGCGGCTCCCGAAACGGCCGCGCGCCATACGTGATAGTGAGCGATCAGCCAGGTGGTGAGCAAGCCGCCGTACGACCAGCCGGAGACCGCTACGCGCGTCGCATCAACGTACGGAAACTTTTCGAGCGCCGCTAAACCGGCCATGACGTCCTTGCCGGGGCCATCCGCCGTATCGCGGACGATCGCGAGCATGTACGCGTTTCCGAGATTGTCGCTGCCGCGATAGTTGGGTTGCAGCACGATGTATCCGCGCGATGCGATCATCTGCGCGAGCGGCCACTGTTCCCACGCGAACTCGAGATCGTTCGAGAGTCCGGGACCGCCGTGAATCAGCAGCACCACCGGAAACTTCGCGTTCGAGCGAGTCGCGCGTATCGTATCGAAGGCGGGCGGGTACGTGACCACCCCATCTTCGGCAAACCCGTCCGGTCCGGACCAATCCAGCGAGGTCATGCGCCCCAGCGACACGCCGGCGAGAACGTCGTTGACGTGCGTAATCCGCCGCGGCGCCGAAGAGCCCGGAGCGAGATAGTAGAGTTCGCGGGCGTGCGTGGCATCGGTAGCGAGGAACGCCACGCCGCCGTTGGATGCGATGCCGGCGGCAATCCCCGCGTCGAAGGTGCTGCTGGAATATGGATCGCAGACGATGTTGAGACTGCCGAGCGGGAACGGGCGGCGGCTTCCGGCCAGATCGACGGTCCACGCGATCGTCTGCGTTCGATCGCTCGCGCACACGAGCAAATGCCGGCTGTCGGGGTACCACAACGATCCGGCTACGTTTCGGTCCAGCGCCGGCGCGAGGGCCGCATCGGTTCCTGCGGCGATCGTGCGGACGGTGTTTTCGGCCAAGAAGTTGCCGTCGAGCGGATACCAGTAGGCGAGACGCGATCCGTCCGGCGCGTACGATGGCGCGAGTTCGAGGCCGGCGCGCGCGGTGAGTTTACGAAGCGCTCCGCCTTGCGAGCCAACCTGCCAGAGCGTCGAGTTCTCGTCGTCGCCGCCGAACGTGTTCGCCACGCGCGTGAAGGTGATGTCGCGGCCATCCCGCGTCCAAGCGATTTGCGGTGAGAAGATGCCGCCCGGATCGGTCGGTGCGATCGTCCACGCACCCGACGTCAAGCGGCGCGCCCGGCCACCGCCGGCGGCAACGTCCCAAAGATGATCGGGGGGCGTGAGCGCGGTCGCCGTGTAGTCGTTGTTGCCTGCAAAAAAGTAGTCGTGGTGCTGGGCGAGCGCGGCTCGATTCGCGGGAACGTCGGCCGCGACGTAGGCGATCCGCCGCCCATCGGGGCTCCAAGCGAAGTCAATGACGTCGCCTTCGGCGTGGGTGAGCTGGAGCACCGTACCATTACGCCGGCGAAGATACGCCTGCTGCACGGCGCCGTCGGCCCGACGCGCGAGGTAGCCGAGCAGCGATCCGTTCGGCGACCAGCGCGGGACCGAAACGTCGTGGCCGCGTAGCAGCGTTCGCATCCGCCCGGTCGCAACGCTGACGAGATCCAAAGAGTTGACCTCGGCGGCGCGTCGCACATCCGCAGCGATCGCGATCACGGCCACGCTGCGTCCGTCGGGCGAAATCGCCGGTTCTTCCAGGTTCACGATGCGACTCATGTCCGCGATCTGCAGCGTGCGCGCAGGCGACCTCGCCGGCAATCCAACGAGCGCGGCGGCTAAAAGGACGCCGACGATCCAGGTTCGCATCGTATGCGAGTTCGAATGCCGGGCAGCGCAGCCTTCCGGCGAGCTGCGAAGACGGCGAAAGCGGTCCGGCAACGGCGCGTCGAAAGGCGCTCAATGCGGACGGCGGCGTTCATTTCGCCCGCGCGCGCGGTCGCAGCAGCAACCGTTGCGTATGCCGGCATTTTTTTCGTGCTCGGCGCGGACCGTTACCGAACGTTTCACTCGGGAGCGGACCTGGGACTGTTCGCGCAGACGATTTCGAGCGCGTTCCAGGGATTCCACAACACGCTGGAAAGCACGTCACACTTCGCGTACCACTTTTCGCCGATTCTGTATTTGTGCGCGCCGGCATTGTGGCTGACGCACTCGGCGCTGGCGTTGGTCTTTATACAAGCCGTCGCGACCGCGCTGATCGCCCCGGCGCTCTACGCCATCGCGCGCAAGCGCACGAGCGATGGGTGGGCAGCGGCCCTGGCCTGCATCGCACTGCTCTACCCGCCCCTGCAGGGCGTGACGTTCACCGATTTCCACGAAACGGCGTTCGTGCCGGCTGCGGTCGCGTGGCTGCTGTGGGCCGTCGACGCGCGGCGTTTCGGCATTGCGACGCTGCTCTTGCTAGTCGTGCTGTCGATCAAGGAAGACCAGGCGCCGGCGATGGCGTTTCTGGGAGCGGTTGGGTGCGCGTACTTTGTGCGGCGCGGCGAGCGGGCTGGATTGGTGTTTTGCGTTGCGGCAATCGCTGCTGCCGGCGCGGTCTTCGCGGGTTACTTTGCGATCGTACGCCCGCTGGCGGGCGCGGCGCGCGGGTGGGTTCCGATTCATTTCTACGCCTGGAGCGAGTACGCGCGGGCCGCCCCGCTGCCGGTGCAATTCGCCGGCCGGGCAACGTATCTGTTGGAAGCCTTCGTCCCGCTGGCGCTGATTCCACTGCGTTCGCCGGTGGTGCTGCTGGCGCTGCCGGGCTTTCTGGAAGTGCTGGCATCGCGCGAGCCGCTCACCTATACGATGGGCCAGCACTACGCGGCAGCGTGGGTGCCGTACGTCCTGGTCGCATTCGCGATCTGCGGCGCACGCATGCTCGAGGAAAGGCCGCTCGCCGGACGACGCTGGATTCGTGCGAGCGCGCTGATCTGCGCGCTTACCCTGGCATTTTTCAGCCCGCTCCACCTGGGACATTTTCTCCGCTGGCCCGACGCCCGCGATGCCGCGACGAACGCGGCTATCGCGCGCATCCCGCAATCCGCCAGCGTCGGCTCGTATGACGAGATCTACGCGCACCTCGGGTTTTTCCCGCAGGCTTCGATCGGCCTACGACTGCATCCGCGGTACGTGGTGTACGACGACCGGTACGTATCCGCGACCTGGACGCAACGGATTTTTCCGAAGGTCCGGCGAGCGGTCACCGACGGAACCTACCGGGTTATCAGCGATCGCGACGGCATCGTGTTGCTCGAGCGATAGCGACGACGCGCCTTAGTCTCCGACGCCGGAGGGCTGCTTCACGCCGGCTGACCCGTTGGTCTTTTCGCCGGCCCGCGACGCGCGGTTTTTGCCCGGCCCGGGATGATTGGGCAGCAGCGGCAGCGCGAGGGCTCGCTGCAGGTCGATGCCGGCGCGGCGGGCGACCTGCGTGCCGTAGTCCGCGTCGCAGTGGTAGAGATTGCCACACCATGCGGAGTTAAATGTTCTCCGGGCACTTCTTGAGATCGCCGCCGATGTTTGAGAGCAGGTCCTCGCGCTCCCAGTCCGCCAGCGTTCGGTAGCGTTCCCCGGCGGCGGCGTAATCGTCGCAGGTGCGCGAAATCGGCGCGGTTCCACAGTCCCCCGCGACGAGCTCCTCGTGGGCGTGCGCCGGCTTGGGCGCTTCGCGAAGACCGCCCATGGAGCTGGGTTCGTAGTTCACGTGCGGGTTCTCTCCGCTAGCGTCCAGCCGCGCCATTTGGCCGTCGCGCTGGTTGGTATGTACCGGCGCCTGCGCTTGATTGATCGGCAGCTGCAGGTAGTTCGGTCCGACGCGATAGCGCTGGGTGTCCGAGTACGAGAGCGTTCGCCCGAGCAGCATCTTGTCGTCCGAGAAGTCCATCCCGTCGACCAATACCCCGGTACCGAACGCAATCTGTTCGGTTTCGGCAAACACGTTGGCGGGATTCCGGTCGACCACCATCCGTCCGACGAGCCGTTTTGGGAATTGATCTTCCGGCCAGACCTTGGTATCGTCCAGCGGGTCGAAGGAGAGTTCGGAATGCTCTCCGTCGGGCATTAACTGCACCCGCAGCTCCCATTCCGGGAAGTCACCGCGCTCGATCGATTCGTAGAGGTCGCGGGTGGCGTGGCCCACGTCTTTGGCCTGAATCTGCGCCGCTTGATCGGCGGTAAGATTTCGAACTCCGGCTTTGGGAACCCAGTGGTACTTGACGAGATGCGCGTCGCCGCGGTCGTTGATCCACTTGTACGTATTGACGCCCGAGCCGGTCCTCTCGCGCAGAGTAGCGGGAATCCCCCACGGGCTCTTGACCCACGTGATCATGTGGAGCGTTTCGGGTGAGTTGCTCACGAAATCGTAAAAGCGCCAAGGCTCTTCGGCGTTGGTAACCGGGTCCGGCTTGAACGCGTGAACCATCCGGCAAATTGTTGCCGACGAGGTCTCAGTTGCCGTCCTTGGTGTAGAACTTGATCGCGAACCCGCGCGGATCGCGCGCCGTTTCGGGGGCGCCGCGGCTGCCGACGACGGTCGAGAAGCGCACGAAGACCGGCGTCTTGTAACCCACTTCGTTCATAACTTTGGCGCGCGTATACCGCGCGACCGGCTCGTCGCCGACTTTCCCGTACGATTCGAAGTAGCCATGCGCGCCGGTGCCGCGCGCGTGAACGACGCGCTCGGGGATGCGCTCGCGGTCGAAGTGCGTGATCTTTTCGATGTAGGGGTAGTTCTCAAGGGTCGCGGGACCACGCTCGCCGACGGAGCGCAGATTTTGATTGTCGGTCAGCGGGCGGCCCTGCCGCGTGGTTAAAATGCGGTCTTCGTCGCTCATGGATGTCCTTTTCAGTGGGCCATCGCGGTCCGCGAGATGAAATGCTTCGAGTTAGGCTCCGTGAGGTCGAAGACTTGGCGCGTAGTGAAAGTGATTATCAGTTTCCCCATGCTAGCACTCCGTGCTACAATGTCAAGCGCTGTGAACGCTCCTGCAAAGGTACCCAACTTAGCTAAGAACTATCGCTTGGTCCACGACATCGTCCTCGAGCAAGGCCCCGGCGTGCACCTGACGATGGGTGACGTGCACGAGCTGGCCCGGCGACGCAAACGCAGCATCGGGTTTACGACCGTGTATCGGGCGCTAACCCGGTTGCGGGACTTGGGCTTGGTTTCGGAGATCGTGCTGCCTGGAGCGGGCAGCGCCTACTACGAAGTGGTCGCCGATACCCACGCGCACTTCCGCTGCGACTCGTGCGGGAAGGTGGACGACGTCGATTACGTGCCGCCCAGGCGCAGCGTCCTGGAACTCTCGCGCCGCTATGGAATCGAAGTTCGCGAAACGCTCCTGAGCCTGCACGGCCTTTGCAAGGCTTGCCTCGCTGCGAAGATCGAGGCCTAAACCCGGGATTCTCGGGTGGCGGTACGCCAGGCAAGGGAGGAGTTGCTTTCCGACGTGCGACAGAAGTCCGGTCCTAGCTACTTTCCTTGAAGGCAGGTTTCCATGAAGCACCCCGGACTCGTTGCGCTCGGCTGCGCCGCCCTTATTCTTGGCCTAGCCACCGCGCCAATCGCCTCAAGCGCCTCACCGGACCCGGCCCCCACACCGGTTCCCGTGCACCACGCGGATTTCTCTTCGATGATGTTTTTGACGGGCACGTGGTCGTGCACCCAGATGTTGCGCGGCAAGCAACGGCCCGACACCAGCACGACCAAAGTTGGGATGGGCGGCGCCTGGATGGTTAGCGAGGATACGGCGCCCCCGTTCGACCAGTACCGCACCTATGCCATCAAAGGGCGGAACTACGTAACCTACGACAGCTCGATCAAGCAGTGGGTCGGCGTAGGCGTCGATAGCTCGGGCGGCTATGGAATCAGCACGGCGCCCGGTTGGGAAGGCAATACGATGACCTGGACGACCAAGAATCTCGACGGAAGCAGCGGTACGGACGTCACGACGAAGGTCAGCAATACCGAGACCACCGACGAGTCCACCAGCACCGACGCGAGCGGGAAGTCAACGAAGGTCACGATCACGTGCCGGAAGGGCGGAAGCTAGCTTCCGGTTTAGGCCGGGTTCGTTTTTAGCGACCCTCGGCGAAGTTCCCCGGCCTGTTCGGCGATCCGCGCCGCGAGGTTCTCGACGTCGTTGATTCCGGCGAGATTTTGAGTCGTTGCGGGCAGCGCGCCCTTAAACGCGTCGGCGCGCTCCTGCGCGGCTTTGGACTCGTTCTCGGCCGTTTCCCAGGCGGCTTGGCATGCGCCGACGCGCGCCGTGGCCTCGGCCGCTTCGCCTTGAGCCGCAGCCTCTTTTTCCGCGCACTCCTTCGCAAGCTTTTCGTGTTGAGAAATCGATGCCAGCAGCTGCTCCGCCGACAGCCGAGTTCCGCGCAAGCGCTGTTGAAGCTGCGCGATTTCGTTTTTCGCGGCCTCGGCGTCGGCGCGCGTCTTAGCAACGAGGTTGTCGGCGTCTAGGCGTTTCGCCGCCAAAGTCTTATGACGTTCGGACGCAGATCGAGCCAGTTGTTCGGCTTGCTGCTCCTGGGTCGCTAAGGCCGCGGCCTTTTCTTTAGCGGCCTTGCATTGCGTAACCGCTTCGGTCGCTTGAGCCTCGTTCTTGAGGCGTTCCTCAAGGACGTACGCCTCGAAGAGTAGCGCTTCGGCGGCTTTGCGTTGCTCGGCGACAAGGCGTTGGGCCGCCGTCAGCTCTTGATCGCTCGCGGCCGGTGCGGCGAGCGAGTCTGCCTTACCCGGGCTCTGGAGTGGCGTTGCCGCCGGCCGCGCGCCGTTTTGCCCCGCGCCGTTCTGCCGAGCGGCGCCCTTGAGCTCGGCTAATGCTTTTCTCACCCGCAGTATAGCCGGGTCGGATTGCTGTGACTCGTCGCGATTGCGGTCTTCCACGGCGGCATCCCCTAACTCGCCGTTATCAGTGAGACCTCGGCGGCCAACGGCGGTGGCCGATGCGGAAGCGGAAAATGGCGATTTCCAAGGGTTGAACATGCTGGACGCTCCCTGCCCTGGGGTGAATCCGGTTCCCGAAGCGACTCCTTCGACGATAGATTAAGAAGACTCGGGAATCTACCCAGAACCTTTACGTTTGGAGCAATGTACCACCACGGCCCATTTATGCCTGCTTGCAACGCAGGCCGACCCTACAAGCCCCCGTCTGGGCCGCCCCTGAGGACGTGGATGCGGCGCTCAAGGCGTTACGTGACCTCCCGATAATCGTTGAATCGCCCGGCGAGCCTGGGGAGAGCAGCTACGGATCTCGCAGTGGAAACGAAGCCCTAGTGCCCGCTAGCTGCATCCCGACGTGGCGCCGCAGGAGTCGCATTTTTCGCAGGCGCCGTTGCGAACCATCGTGAGTTGTCCGCATTCGGAGCAGGCGTTGCCGGTGTAGCCTTTGGCTTTGGAGGCGCTTACCGCATGGGTTTTGGCGAGTGTCGCGGTAGCGGTTCCCGACGACGACGCTGCGCTACCCAATAACTGCGACGGAGCGGCGGGCTGCATGGCGACGGTTGCGGCGCTAGCGACCGGCTGCGCGGTTGACGGCGGCACGGTTTGACCGGGGTGGAGATGCGTGCTGACCGGGTGCAGTTTTTCCGCGACGCCAGCGGGGCGAACCCGGACGTCGCCCTCTTCCTCGGCGATAAAATCGTCGTGGGGTTCGGGCCCCATGGCGTCCATCTGCATCGACGGCTGCACGTGCGCGAGGTCGTACCGGCCGAGATAGCTGACCGCGAGCTCGCGGAAGATGTAGTCGAGAATCGAGGTCGCCATCTTGATGTGGTCGTGACCGCTGACCGGGCCGTTGGGTTCGAAACGCGTGAACGTAAACGCGTCGACGAACTCTTCGAGCGGCACGCCGTGCTGCAATCCGAGTGAAATTGCGATGGCGAAGTTGTTCATCAGCGAGCGGAAGGCCGCGCCTTCCTTATGCATGTCGATGAAGATCTCGCCGATTTGGCCGCCTTCGTACTCGCCGGTTCGCAGGTAGACTTTATGACCCGCGATGACCGCCTTCTGCGTATAGCCGCTTCGGCGCTCCGGCATCCGGCGGCGCTTGGCGATGTAGCGGTAGACGATCTTCTCGGCTACCTGCATCGGCGTGGTAAACGGCTGCGGCAGCGCGGCCGCTTGTTCCTCACCGGCATCGCTGCCGAGGTCGTAGCTGCCGGCCAGCGGCTGCGAGAGTTTCGAACCGTCGCGATAGAGCGCCACCGCTTTGATCATGTGATCGTGCGAATAGCGATACGCCTCTTTGACGTCGGCGATGGTGGCGGTTTGCGGAACATTTACCGTTTTACTTATGGCTCCACTCACGAATGGCTGGGCGGCCGCCATCATGTCGACGTGCGCGAGCGGGCGGATGTAACGCGATCCGTAGCGGCCGCACGGCGTCGCGCAGTCGAAGACCGCTAGATGCTCGTCCTTGAGGTACGGCGCCCCCTCGACGGTCATCCGACCGCAAATGTGGGCCGACGCCTCTTCGATTTGCTGCGTCGTAAAACCGAGGCCGTCGCGCAGCATGGAGAAGTTCCAGTCGTTGAGGTGCTCTTCGGAGATGCCGAGCTTGTCCTTGCAGAACTCTTCGCCCAGCACGAACTTGTTGAAGACGAACGGCAGCTCGAAGGCGCTCGGAAGCACCGCCTCGATGCGCGCGACCGCCTCGTCGTCAAAACCCTTGGCCTTGAGCGTCGCGCGGTTGATATGCGGCGCCTCTTCGAGCGATCCGGTGCCTTTGGCATAGGTTTCGATCGCCGCAATCTGATCTTCGGAGTAGCCGAGTTTGTGAAGCGCCGCATCGACCGACTGATTGACGATCTTAAAGTAGCCGCCGCCGGCGAGCTTCTTGAACTTGACCAACGCGAAGTCCGGTTCGATGCCGGTCGTGTCGCAATCCATCTCAAGGGCAATTGTGCCCGTCGGCGCGATCACCACGGTTTGCGCGTTGCGGAAGCCGGCGACTTCGCCGATCGATAGCGCGTCATCCCACATCGAGCGCGCCAGCGCCCACGTTTCTTGCGTGAAGAGCGTCGGCGCGTGCGTGACCGGCTTTGTGCTGAGCTGTTCGTAGGTCGCGTCCGGCGCGTTGTGCGCGGCGCGGCGATGATTGCGGATCACCCGCAGCATCGACTCGCGGTTAGCTTCGAACCGCGCGAAGGGTCCCAGATTCTGCGCCAACTCGGCCGACGTGCGGTAAGCGGCACCCGTCATGAGGGCCGAGATCGCACCGCACCAGCCGAAACCTTCCTCCGAGTCGTACGGCAAGCCCATGCGCATGAGCAGCGTACCAAGATTAGCATAGCCGAGACCGAGCGTTCGGTATCCGTGGTTCTTTTCGGCGATGCGTCTCGACGGCATCTGCCCCATCGTCACCGACATTTCGAGGGTCGACGTCCAAACGCGCGCGGCTTCCGCGAAGCGCTTTGCGTCGAAGTTGCCGTCGTCGTTGAGGAATTTCACGAGGTTGAGACTCGCCAGGTTGCAGTTGTGCGCGATCATGCCCTCGGCGATGACCGAATGCGTTGCGGGTTCGGTGATGTCGTAGACGATCGTCTTTCCATCGGGAACGATCGACGCGACTTTCGGCGCCCGCGGGTTCTTGCGCGCGCCGTTAAACGGGCGCGAGAGAATCTCTTTGGCCTTGGTTTCCTTGGCTTGGGAGCACGGAAAGCCCACCAGCGTGAGAAAGCTCCGGGCTTGCTGGTCGTAAAGATGAAGCTGACCCTGGGGATTCTTTCGACCGTAAGGATGCGCCCAGTTAATTCGCGACGTCATGCCCATGTCGCTCAGGAGCAACTGCACGGAGCGCAAGAGCCGCGGGGATGAGGACGTCAACATGACTTCCGGTTCGGTGGCGCTGGCGTTTGGTCGGATGCAGCCATCCGCGGAGAAGAGGCCTTGAAGATAAGCGATTTTGAGATCCTCGGCAACGTGATGGACGCGGATCGGAACGTCCTTGTCGACGGCGGTGGCTTGGTGGAATCCATAGAAGCGGTCGAGGCGGCTAACGAGCGACGTCTGAGAGCTTGCGGTCTGCATCACGCCGTTGCGCTGCGTGTAAATACTGCTCGTGCGAGTCCAGCCTGCGCCGTTTGCAACCGCGCACTCTATCTTGAGTTCGTTGAGTTCGGGAACCAGAGCTTCCGCCGAGCGCCGTTCGCTTGGTCCAAACGCCAGCGCGACGGTGTCCTTGCTAAAGACGCCATCACCCGTCAGCCAGCCGAGCATCTGCCAGCGTTTGATTTCCTGCGGCGTCGAGCAGTACGCGATCGTGTTGGCCGATTCTCTAATTGCGATACGATCGACGGCTGGGACGAGCTCGTCCATGCGCTTCCACGCGCCGTCCCGCGTGAGGAACTTGTGGTCGCCGGTGGTGCGGATCACGCGACCGTCGGCCAAGGTCATCTTGAACACGTCGCGTTCGCCGACGCGCGTTACGTACGCCCGGCGATGCGCGGCGACGCGGCGATGGTCGTGCTCGGAGTGAAGATCGGTGGTGATGAAGACCTCGTTACCGGCCTCCTGCGACGCAAAGAGGTCCTCGACCGAGTGCAATCCCCCCAGCGTACTGATGCGCGTTTCGGGGGCAAAGCACGCGGTGTCATCGATAAAAACGTATTCGGAGCAATTATGTACCCGTAAGCCGTTTGCGATGAAATGCTTCGAGTCAGGCTCCGTGAGGTCGAAGACTTGGCGCGTGCCGATCGGCTCGAGCGAATCGAACTCGTCGGAGAACCGGTCCGCATAGCACGTAACCGAGCCGTTAAGATCCGAAAGCGCCCGCGCTTTGTGCGATCGAGCATGGAACCCGATCTCGCGTTCGAAGACAATCCGCGAAGATCGCGAGATGCGCAGCGAGTGCATCTGAACGACAGCGTAAGGCGCAAGGCCGCCCCTGCCGTCGGGGCAGAGACTCGAAAGCGTCGTTCGACGATCGGTATAAAGCTTTGACTTAATGCCGAACGAGAGCAGCAGATGCTGCGTCTGCTGGAGGAGTTCCACGGAACACGAGTCCAGCGCGACGTACTGGGATTTCGTGCCGTAGTTCGCTACCGTTCCGTCCGCCGTAAACAGGCCGCGGAGAACGCTTGCCGTCGACTTCCGGTTTAAGCCGTACGTCGTGTCGGTGAAGCGCTTTCCCGCGCTGCCCTCGTTCAGCACTGCATAGCGGCCGAAGAGTTCGACGATCGCGCGGTTTCCGATCGAAATTCGTGGACCGGTTCCTTTT
>JBDTDR010000195.1:0-8725 GCA_039922955.1 Candidatus Tumulicola sp. | reverse complement strand
GCAGCTTCCCGTTCGCAACGTCGCTGAAGAACTGCGTTTGCGGCGTGATGATGTCGTTGCCCCAGTCGGGACCGTTGTAAATGTGCTTGACGGCCTGGTAGGCGCTCCAAATACCCAAGTCTCCGCTGACCGTAGCCGTATAGAAGGCCCACGGGAGGTGGGCAGCGTCGAGTTCGTCGCCCAGAGTTTTGGGATCCCAGCAAACCACCTCATAACCCGATGGAATCTGGCGCTGCTGTCCGACCGTGGTAATCGTGTCGGACTTGCCGCCCGGGCAGCCCCACGCGCTAGAGGGGTAGTTGACGGCCGATTCCGCCTGCCCGGAGATGATGTACTGATGCGAGATGAAGCTGCTGGCGTCAAAGTTCGACGCAAACATGTGGTCGGCCAGCACGTATTGCTTGGCCATCGCGAAATACGGTTTGGTTTCCGAGTGCGGCACGTAGCTATACTGGGGATTCTTGTTCGGGCAGTTCGAGCCGCAGCCGACCCACTCGCGGTTGAAGCCGTTCATCCGGCAGTTGGTCCCCGGGATGCTGCCGGTGCCGTTGCAGGCCTCTAAGAACGAGTTCGAGCTGTGGTCGATATCCCACTAGGTTTCGAGCCCGACCGGCAACAGTTTGATCTTGTTCCCGTAAAAGTCGTGGCCGTACTGGGCCGTCTTGGCGCCGGGATACCCGTAAAAGAGGTTGTTGAAGCTGCGGTTCTCTTGCACGATGATGATGACGTGTTGAATCTTGCCGCCCGAAGCGCTGCGGTGGATCCGCTGGCCTTGCCCGATGACCGACGGTGAGTTCACATTCGGCAGTCCGGGCGATGCGTGAAAATCGGCGTTGGCGTTGCAGGCGTACAACGCGAGCGCCGCGGCGGCTCCGGCCAGCCCCCGAACGGTCCTTAACGTGAGTTGCATGTACGCGTTCTCCTCGCAGCAGCACGATCTAAGCGGGCACATATTACCCGCCGAGCCGGAAAAGTCCGCTCGGGGTGAAACGGGGGGTTAGATCGCGCGCAGGAGCGATGTGGCCTCGCGTTCGAGGTTTTGTTCGTAGACCTTGGGATGCGTCAAATAGAAGAGCGCCATCACCCGCAGGACGAACCGGTGATGGGCCGGATCGGGCAGCGCCGCAAACCGGCGGCGGGCGGTTTCGGCCAGGCATTCCACGCGTTCGAGCATCCGCCGCGGCGTCGGATACAGCCCCGCGAAATTGAGTTCGCGATGTTCGCGGTCTTCGGCTTGGTCGATGTACGAGTCGAGCAGAACGTGAAGCGCGGCGACCGCCGGGAAATAGGCAGCGTACGTCGCCGAGATGGCGTGCGTTCGCCCCGCAAAACACTCAAACAGGGGCGCGTAGACTTGAAACTGCGATCCGGCCGCGCACGCAAACTCGTACCACTCGAGGCCGGCCAAGCGCGCGTCCCGCCGGCGCTCGAACCACGCCCTGCACGCCCGTTCGCGTTCGACCGGCGGATAGTGCTTGTACGTTTGCATTTCGGCGTACAGGGCGGCGGCCTCGGAAAACGCGGGCAGTAGCGCTTGGTACCCCTCGAGCTGCGCCAACGAACGCTGCGTGCGGGCGACGAGCCCGCGAAGGTATCCGCCGTCGTCGCCGGCCGGCCCGCGCGCGTAATAGTCGCGCAGGGGTGCGCCGGGATCGAGGGCGTCGGCGATGGCGCGATGCAGCACCGGGTAGGCTTCGATCGGGACGTCCGGATGCCGGTCGCAGAGGTTGTCGAGATAGTCGTAGATCGATTCGAGCGGTGCGACGATCTCGACGTAGCGGCGCGCGTCGCGAGCCGGGAGAAACGTCGCCAGGATGCAGCCGCCGGCGACGTGATAGGCTTTCCCTTGGATGCTCCCAAGCGCTTGCGCCCGCAGCCGCGGGTCGGGAATCGCGAGCGCCGACGCGCGGATGCCTTCCAGTTCCCGCGATGCCTGCGGGACGATGCGGCGCAGGAACCGCAGCATCGGCATCGGGAGCGACAAACCCTCGCCGAGCAGATAGCGCAGACGCGGCGGGCTGGCGAGCACGTGGCGGACGGCCCAAGCAATTTCGTCGTGCACGAAGCGTCTTATCTCAGAACTAAATGCCGCCGACGAACCGGCCGGGATTGAGCGTGCGATTGGGATCGAAGCGCAGCTTCAAGGAACGCATTTTTTCTATCGAGGCGGGCGCTTCGCCCCATACGCGCAGGTACGCGCGGTGGGGATGCTCGCTCGCAACCACTTGGGCGCGCGGCTGGGCCGCGTGCAGCGCGTCGTCGAAAGGTTCGATCTTGGCGCCGAGCGCGCGCATGTCGAGATCGCTTACGCGAAAAACGACGTCGCCGTTCATGACGTCGACGATGGTCTCGCCGCGCAGTTCGAAACGCCGAGCCAGCTCGCGCAGCGAAACGGCGATCTTTTCGGAATCGCTGGGAAACGGATACAGCCGATAGGTGACCGAGCGTTCGCCCAGGGTCGCGATGTAGGCGTCGACCGCGCGCTCGAACGATTCCCGCGCGCCGGCATCGACGACCCGCGTTTCCGGTACGCCGGCGCGGCCGAGCCCGGAACGGAGGTCGCGGGTGGCGCGTTCGAGGACGGCATCGCTGCCCTCCAGCATGACCAGCAATCGCCCCTCATCGCCATCGTCGCCGTCGACGGCTTTGTGAAAGCCGTCGATCCAGAACGCGGCCGCCGGCCGCACCGTCAACGAGCCGAGTTGAGCGATTGCGCGGGCGCGCGAACCTTCCGGTAGCCGTGCCAAAAACACGCGCGCCCGCCCGGGAGCGGCGAGCGTCTTGAAATTTGCCTGCACGAGCACGCCGAGCGTCCCGAACGAACCCACGTACAGGCGGCTCATGTCGTATCCCGCGACGTTCTTAACCACCATCCCGCCGGCGCGCGCGACCGTGCCGTCGGCCAGCACGACCGTCGAGCCGATCGCGTAATCTCGCGGGCTTCCGTACAGATGCCGGCGCGGCCCCAGCCATCCCGCCGCTAGCGTGCCGCCCAGCGTAGCATACTGGGGACGCGGCGCATCGAACGGGATAAACTGCCGGTGCGTTGCGAGCAGGGCCGCGATGGCTTGAACCGACGTCCCGGCTTGCGCGGCAATCGTTAAATCGGCGGGTTCGTAGGCGACGACGCCGGTGAGCTTGCCGGTTTCGATCGTGAGATCGGCCCGCTCGGGCGGGAAGCCCATTCCGCACAACGTGTTTCCGCCCACGATGAGGAGCTTGCGCCCGTCGGCATCGCAGCCCGCGATCAGGTCGCGCAGTTCGTCCGCGGTTTTTGGAACCACGCGTTCGGATACGGTCATCCCGCCGCCGCCGGCGGGTATGCGGACGCGATTTCGGGGCAGCGCGTTCCGCGCGGAAAAATCTTCTCGGGGTTGAGCGCGCGCAGCGGATCGAAGACGTCGCGTACCCGCGCCATCGTCGCCAGATCGGCGGTCGAGTACACGCGCGTCATCGCGTCGCGCTTTTCGTAGCCGATGCCATGCTCGCCGCTAATCGTGCCGCCGAGGTCGATCGCCGCCTGCAAGATGGCGTTCCCGGTTTCCACCACCGCCGCCACCTGCTTGAGGTCGCGTTTGTCGTACATCAGCAATGGATGGAGGTTTCCGTCGCCGGCATGAAAGACGTTGCCGACGGTGACGCCGTGCGTGCTTGCCGCGTCGTCGACGGCGCGCAGCGCCTGCGGGAGCTTGCTGCGCGGAACGCACAGGTCTTGCGTGTAGTAGTTGGGCGCGATGCGTCCGGTCGCTCCGGCGGCGCCCTTACGCCCGGCCCAGAGCGCCGCGCGCTCGGCGCCGCTGCGTGCGCTTCGCCAGGAAATCGCGCCGTGGTGCGTCACGATGGCGTGAATCGCCGCCTCGCAGGCGTCCATGTCGTCGGCAAAGCCGGCGTTTTCGATCAGCAGCACCGCCGCGGCATCGGTCGGATAGCCGGCATGAAAGGCGGCTTCGACCACGCGGGTGATGACCGAATCCATCATCTCGAGGGCCGTGGGGATGATTCCGGCGCCCACGATCGCGGAGACGGCCGCGGACGCCGAATCGATGTCGCCGAAGGCCGCCACCCAAACGCGCACGGCCTCGGGAACGCGCAACAGCCGCACCCACGCCGAGGTGACGATGCCGAGCGTTCCTTCGCTTCCGACCAACGTTGCCGTCAGGTCGTAACCCGGTTCGTCGCGCGCGGTCGTGAAGACTTCACCGCGTTCGTCGACGACTTCCAGCGCGAGAACGTGATTTACGGTGGTACCGTACGCAAGGCAGTGCGGTCCGCCGGCGTTGGTCGCGATGTTTCCGCCGATGGTCGAAATTTTTTGCGAGGCCGGATCGGGCGCGTAAAAGAGACCGCTCGCAGCGGCGTGCTTGGAAAGGTCGAGATTGATGACGCCGGCTTGAACGCGCGCGCGCCGGTTGCCTACGTCGAGTTCGAGAATCCGGTTCATCCGCGTAAATGCGATAACGACGCCGCCCCGCACCGGTACCGCACCGCCGCACAGGCCGGTGCCCGCACCCCGCGCCACGATCGGCTCGTCGCAGTCGCGGGCGATTTTTACGACCGCGCTGACGTCGCGTACCGAGGCCGGCAGCACGACCGCCGAGGGTAAGCGGCCGTCGGTGTAGGCGTCGAAGGCGTAAACCGACAGATCTTCCGGAGCGGTCTTGACCGCGTCGCGTCCGAGCGCCTCGATCAAACGTTGGTGGAGCACGAAGCGTCTTTCGGCACCGCGAGCGCCGGCGACCTCGCAACCTCGCTCAGACAAACTCCTAGGCTCCTAATACAGCAGATATTTGGCGCGCAGCGCGTTGAAGCCGGCGACGCTTTGGCTCCAGCCCGCCACGATCGCCTCCGCGGACGATCCGTCGAGCAGGCCCCGGCGCAGCGACGACGTTCCCCAGTCGCGGTCGAGCGCGGCGGCGTCAACCTTGATGACCGTCGGAAAGAGCCGGCGCACGGCCACCAGAATTTCGACGGCGGTGCGGACGGCGAAAAACCGGCGCGGATCGAAAACGACCAGCTCCACGCCGCCCAGTTCGCGACCCTTCCAAAAGCCGGCGATCGGCGTCCAGGCGGCCGGGCGAAACCAGACGCCCGGCAGGTCGCGGGCGTTCAAGCGCGCCGCGAGACGGGCCCCATCGACGCCGGCCATGCCCGCCAAGAAGAACGGTTTGGTGAAACCGGTGCCGTTGTTGATCCCGGCGTTGTCGATCAGCCCCGTGCAGAGATACACGAAGGTCGTCTGCCACTCGGGAACGTTGGGCGAGGTTTGCACCCACTGCAAACCCGTATCGCGCCAAATCATCGATCGCCGCCAGCCGTTCATGGCGACCACGCGCAGCTTTGCGCCGATGCCGAAACGATCGTTGAACAGTTGCGCCAGTTCGCCGACGGTCATGCCGTGACGCATCGCGATCGGATAGAGACCGATAAACGATTCAAACGCCGGCTCGAGCACCGGGCCTTCGACCGTCGTGCCGCCGACCGGGTTGGGGCGGTCGAGCACCCAAAACTCCTTCCCGTGCGCTTTCGCGCTTTGCATCGCGTACGCCATCGTCGAAACGTACGTGTAGGCGCGCGACCCGACGTCTTGAATGTCGAAGAGCAAGACGTCGATTCCGTCGAGCATCGCGGCGCTGGGATGGCGCGTCGCACCGTAGAGGCTGTACACGGGCAACCCGGACTGCGCGTCGACGTACGATCCCACCGCCGCGCCGGCGGTGCGATCGCCGCGCAAGCCGTGTTCGGGGGCGAAGATCGCCTTGATGCGCACGTTCCCGCGGCGGCGGATCGCGTCGACGATCGGCTCCAGGCTCGAGGTCACGCCGCTCTGATTCGCGATGACGCCGACGCTGCGCGCGCCCAGATCGCGCCACGCGGAGCGCAGGAAGACGTCATCGCCGAGTTCGAGAGCCGCCGCCGGCAACGGCTCGGCCACGGCCGGGAGCGCGCCGGCAGCGGCCGTGAAGGCGGCCGCCGACGCGAGAAACGAGACGCGTCGCATCGGTCTACACGAACCGCGGCTCGACCGCGCGGTTGAGAACGCCGGCATCCCGAGCGCGGGCGAACAGCGCACGCACGGCCTCGGCGCCGGCTTCCCCGATGTCGTCGGTGAACTCGTTGACGTACAGCGCGATGTGTTGTCGCACGACCTCGTCGCTCATCTCGACGGCATGCTCGCGAACGTAGGGCATAACGGCCGGTTCGTTCGCGCGAGCAAAGGCGAGGCTCCGCCGGATGGCTTCGTCGATCGAACGCGCCGCCGCGTCATCAACGTCGTCGCGCACGAGAATCGCGCCGAGCGGAATCGGCAGGAGCGTGCGGTTTTCCCACCACTCGCCCAGGTCGGCAATCGAAATCAGGCCCGCGTCGCGGTAGGTGAAGCGTGATTCGTGGATGACGAGCCCGGCGTCAACTTCACCGGCGACGATCGCGGGAATGATGCGATCGAAGCGCATCGCCTCGGTTTTCGGCCGGCGGCCGAGCGCCATCTGCAGCAGCATGAACGCGGTCGTGCGCTCGCCGGGGATGGCGATCCGCCGTCCGGCAAACTCGCTAAACAGCGCGGGCGACCCCGCCGGTCGCGCCACCAGCAGCGGACCGCAGCCGCGGCCGAGCGCGCCGCCCGAGCGCAGGATCCGATAGCGGTCGGTCAAGTATGGAATCGCGCCGTAACTGACCTTGATCAGCTCGAACTCGGCGCGTGCCGCCGCCCGATTGAGTTCCTCGATGTCGGAAAGATGCACGCGCACGGCCGGCGCGTCCTCGAGCAACCCGTTGGTAAGCGCCGCGAAGACATACGTGTCGTTGGGACAGGGTGAGTAGGCCAGGGTAAACGCCGTCACGCCGTCGCTCCGCCGGCGACGTCGATCAGGTCGAAAAAGGCCCGCATGATGCGCTCCAGGCCGGCCAGGCCGGCGTCGAAATCCCAGCCGCTGCGCTCCCGGCTGCCGACCCGATTGGAGATGCCGCGCAGTTCGATCGCCGGTACGCCGGCCCGCTCGGCGGCGCGGAGCACGGCGAAACCTTCCATGGTTTCGACTTGCACGCCCAAACCCGCGAGGCGGGCGGCGGTTTCTTCGCTCGACGTGACGCGCGCGACCGTTATGCCGTGGAGCGCCGCAAACCCCTTGGCGTGAAGTTGCCCGACCAGCACGGGATCGGAGTGCGCCCGGTCCACGACCCGCTGCCCGGCCGGGAGAACAATCGGGTGGCCGCTTTCGAGCCCCAACTCGAATGCGTCGTCGGCGACGATCGCGCCGTCGCCGACTCGCGCGGCATCCGCGAGCGCGCCGGCGATGCCGGCGTTCACGACCAGTTTGTAGCGTCGCTGCGCGAGCAGGTGAGCGACCGTGCACGAAGCTTCGACCGGCCCTACGCCGGTGACCACCGTCTCGACCCCCGGCCGATGCGTCCAAGCGGTCAGCTCTCGTTCGACGGCGCAGGCGAGCAGAATCATCGGGAAATTACGGCGCTCCGATGAACTTGTGGGTCTGCAGCGAGAGACGAAAGCGCCGCGGGTGCGCTTTGACGTAGTCCAGCGCGATGGCGACGTTCTTGGGCTTATTCCCTTCGGGCTGCAGCAGGATCGACGATTTGTCCGCGAACGAGGGCAAGTGTTCTTCGGGCACGCGCCCGTCCACGATCAGCTTCGCCTCGTTGGCTCGCGCCGCCATACGCGGGTCGAGCCGTTCCTTCGGGGAGACGCAGAGCCAAACGTCGGACGGCAGCGGCGCGTAGATCGTGCCGTTGGATTCGACGTGCACGCGCCGCCCGTCGCGCCGCAACGCGTCGATCAGCGCGGGCGTTTCGGCTTGGGCCAGCGGCTCGCCGCCGGTGAGAATCACCGACGGGCAGTCGCCCCCAAGCGCGCGCACGCGTTGCACCACCTCGTCGATGGCGGCGATGGATTTGGTCGAGTAGTCGGTGTCGCAGAAATCGCAGGCGAGGTTACAGCCGGCCAGACGCACGAAGACGGCCGGCGTGCCGGTCCACGTGCCCTCGCCTTGAATGCTGTAGAAGATTTCCGCCAAAGCGAGCATCGGCGTCACCGATCGGTCGCGCGAGCGCCGGGGAAGTCGGACTTACGCAAGACCGCGCACGAGTTGGAGGTTTCCCAGAGCACGAGCTCGTCGAGGCCGCTAAGCGCGGGCTCGATGCGATGCCACATCCACAACGCGATTCGCTCGGCCGTTGGGTTGTCGATGAACTCGTTGAGGGTTTGGTGATCGAGCGGATCGATCGCCGCCTCGCGCACGATCCGCTTGATGTCATCGAAATCGGCGATCATGCCGCGCCCCGGCCCGTCGGCTTGCAGCGGGCCGCGAATGGCCACCTCGAGACGATACGAATGCCCGTGCATCCGCGCGCATTTCCCAGGATGGAACGGCAGCACGTGCGCCGCCTCGAACCGAAAGTGTTTGCGAATCTGCAACGCGCGTGCTCAGAGCTATATGGCGCCGTCGGGGCCCATGTTTTCCAGGCGTTTTTTGAGGTCGGCGAGGAAGCCGCTGGCTACGTAGCCGTCGACGACGCGGTGATCGAGCGACAGGCACGAGTTCATCATGTGCCGGATCGCGATCGCATCGTCGTCGCGGACGACCGGCTGTTTGACGATGGTTTCCATCGTGAGGATTCCGGCCTGCCCGGCATTGATGATCGGTGCCGAGGCCCACGATCCGTTGGCACCGTTGTTGTTCACCGTGAACGTTCCGCCGGCCAAATCGTCGAC
>JBDTDR010000194.1:0-7839 GCA_039922955.1 Candidatus Tumulicola sp. | reverse complement strand
GTAGCGCTCGGCGAAGCCTCTGATGCCGAACGCGACGCGTATCGCCGGCATTTGTCGGGCTGCCGCCGATGCGTTTCCGCGCTTGGGGGCGAGCGCGACATCGAGCGCACGATGCAGGTGGTCGCTTCGGCGCGCGACGGCGAGGGCTGGGAACCTGACGTTCGCGTGGCGCTGCGCGATCGCGTGCACGCGAAGCGGTACGCTTGGAGAGTTGGTCTTTCGACGCTGGCCGCGGCGGTGCTCGTCTCGATCGGCGTGCACGCCTTCGTGGCCGCGGGCGTGAAGCGCATCGGCGTGACAACCAAAAACCCGATCGTGATCGGCTACGACGGGCAGAAGATCGTGCTCGAACGCCGGCTGGCCCCGCCGGTGCGGCCGGTTTCGCGGGCTGCGACGGTCGGGCACGACGTAATCATCGTGCACAACGTGGTGACCTTGAAGCGTCCGCGGCTCACCGCGCCCGTACCGGCGGCTCGAAACGCCGTGCCGCCGGCTCGCGCCGCCGTGCCGCCGGGGGCACAGCACCATTCCAAGAGCCCATCGGCGACGGTGATTGCGGCCTTGAGCCCGTCGCAGCGCGATAAGCGTTCGGTTGCGGCGCTGCGAACGTCCGAGACCGCGCCCCCGCCCGCGCAGCGGGCTGAATCGATCGCGGTCGCGCCCTCGACCGTGGTGATTCGCGACGTTTTTCCGCTAGGCGGCGAAAACGCGATCGTTCCGCGCCCGGCGTCGATCGCGTACTATGAAAACGCGGAGGGCACGACGGCGGTTGACGTGAGCGTTGACGCGCGCGGCTTGCCGGTGAAATGCACGATCACCAAGGCGTCGGGATATCTGGTCCTCGACGAGGCGGTCTGCCGCGCCGCAATGCACGCTCGGTATTCGCCCCGCTCGATAAACGGCCGCGCCGTGTCGAGCCTCTATCACGATGCGTTTACGTTTCGGTCCGGCGCCGACGACCAATAGCCGGCTCTAGCCGGTTAACCGGAGAAGCCCGTCGCGTAACCGAAACGCGCGGCATGGCGGACGCCCCGTTCATCTATCGGTTCGCCCGCGATCTGCGGCTGGACGACCACGCCGGTCTCGCCGCCGCGGCGGCGCAAGGCGCCATCGTACCGTTGCTGGCGATCGACCGGGCGCTCGCGGCCCGGCTGGCGCGATCGCCGCGGCGGGCGGCCTTCTTTTGTGCGTCGGCGCGCGCGCTGGACGCCGAACTTCGCGAGCGCGGCAGCCGTTTGATCGTGCGCCGCGGGCCCGTGGGGACGACGATCAAGGGGGTGGCGCGCGCCACCGGCGCCGCCGGCGCGGCCTGGAGCGCGGCGTACGACGGCGGCACGATGCATGCCGACGAGCGTCTGCAGTCAGAGCTCGAAGAAGCCGGCCTGACGGCGTCGATCGTGCACGACGCGCCCGCTATTGCGCCGGAAGAGACCGCCGCGGCGCGCTCGATCGCGGGCGAAGGCTACCGTGCCTTTGCGCCTTATTACGAGGTTTGGCGCGGCCTGCCGGTAGCGTCGCACGAACATCCGCTGCTGGTGCGCTTTGCGGGCGACGACGAAGCGGCGCGCGGCGAGGCGTTGCCGCAGGCGGATGAATTCGGCTCGCCGGAACGTGAAGTTGCGGCCGGCCCGGCGGTCGCACGCCGCGCGCTGGAAAGATTTTTGCGCGAGTCCGCGGGCCAGTATGCGGTGGCTGCAACGGCTCCGTGGGACGACCGGACGTCGCACCTGTCCGCGCATCTGTCGTTCGGCGCGATCTCGGCGCGCAGCGCGGTCGCTGCGGCTCGGCAGCGCTTGGAAGACCCGTTCCTCTTGAGCGAGGAACGGTTTTCTTTGCGGCTCTTCCTCCGGGCGCTGGCGCGCCGAGATTTTTTCCTGCAGCTGTCGTGGTTTCATCCCCGGAGCGAACTCGAGCCGCTGCAGGAGAAGATGCGGAAGTTTTCGTTCGCGCGCTCGCACCCCGGGCTGGAGGCGTGGCGCGCGGGCGCGACCGGATTTCCGTTGGTCGACGCCGGCATCCGGCAGCTGCACGAAACCGGCCGGATGCATCCGCACGTACGCGCGGTCGCGGCAGCCTTTCTATGTTTCGATCTGGGCGTCGATTGGCGCATCGGGCGGGACGATTGGGATCGCCGGCTGATCGAAGACGATCCGGCGCTGGCTACCGGAAACTGGCAGTGGATCGCGGCGGTCGGCGCCGACATGGCCCAGTATCCGCGAATTTACAATCCGGAGCGGCAGCGCCGGCGATACGATCCCGACGGCGTCTACGTTCGGCAATGGGTCCCCGAACTCGAGCGCGTGCCGATGGCGAACTGGCGAGGCGCGCGCGCCGACTCGCCGCAGCTGGCGTTCGATCTGTCCTCGCCCGGCGGCTATCCGCAGCCGGTCGTCGATCACGGGCGCGCGGCGCGCGAGTTCTTGCGGCGCTATCGCGCGTTCGCGTCAGCCTGAGTGCGCCGAGGGGTCGGCCGGAAGACGCTCCTCGATCCAATCGCTGATGATCGGCACGCGCACCTCGTCACCGTTCCACGTCTTGATTCCGTAGTACACGCTCGCGACCAAGAAGAGCGGAATCAGGAACGGGATCAGGACGGCCGCCGAGAAGCCCAGAAACGGCACGTTGGCGAGCAGCGTCAGCAGACCCCAGAAGCCTGCGAATCCGAGGTTGAACCCGAGCGCTTGGAGGGCTTGCAGCCGGAGGTAGCGCGATTGCTTACGGTCGAACAGCGACAACAGCGCGAGCGGCCAGAGCGGGTACCCGAGCGCAACCAGAGCGCGCGATTCGAGCGGGTCGGCCACGACGGCGACTTCCGCCTTGGAGACGACCGCCGGAGCCGGTTGGGGCTGCGGGCGAGACGGCACTCGGCCACCGATTTGCTGGCGGGTGGCGGTTGCGGCCTCGACCTTGGCGGCGAGCCGGCAGCTCGGGCACGAGCCGTTTTCGTCGCGGCAGGTCGCGCAAATGGGCTTCGTGCAATCGCTGCACGGTGCAATCGACGGGACGTTTGAGTGGAAATAGCAATCCATGGCGGTCCTGGTCTCCCCCAAAATGCTTTCGCATTTTCGCGCGCCCTGCCGCCTCGGCGGGGCTTCCCTTGCGTATTCTAGTATCAGCTACCGCCCGCGGGCGCGGGAGGTTTCACGCCTCCGCGGCGGCAAGACGGTGCCGCCGATGAGCCGCCGCTCGATCCTCCATCGTCTGGCGCGCGAAGCGCGTCCGTACTACCCGCGCATAGCGGTAGCCACGCTGCTGGGCGCGCTGGCGGGGGTGCTGACGCTCGTTCCGCCGGCGGCCTTCAGGATCATCATCAATCAGGTCCTCGCTCCGCCGACTGGGCGCCCGCGGGATTTGCACGCGCTCTACGTCGCCTTGATTTTCACGTTCGGCGCGCTGGTGGTTGCGAACGTTGCAATTTACTATCAAACTTATCTCACGGCCTGGAGCGGCCAGCACTTAATCGCGCGGCTGCGCATCCGCCTGTTCGAGCGCCTGCTCAACTTGCCGCTGCAAATATTCGACAAATGGCGGCCGGGTGAGCTGATCGCTCGTTTCAGCACCGACCTGCAGCTGATGACCGACGCGGTCAGCGTTTCGGTGCCGCAACTGGTCGTCGCGCTGGTCACGTTCGTCTCGTCGTTTGCAACCATGATCTATCTCGATTGGCTGCTGACGCTTTCGCTGGTCGTCGTCGCCCCGTTAGTCACCTACGCGGTTTCAAAGTTTCAACGGCTCATTACGGCGAGCACCCATCGAGCGCAGGCACGCATCGCCGATCTCTCCGCCAACCTCACCGAAATCTTGCAAGGTCAGCGGGTCGTGAAGGCGTTCGGGCGCGAGGAGTTTGAAGTCAGCCGGTTTGCGACGCGCAACGAAGACTTCTTCGGTGCGTACATGAAGCTGACGCAGTTCATTCAGACCCAGCCGGTCGTCGTGTCGACGATCATGGTCGCCGCCGTCGTCTTCATCATGTGGCTTTCCGTGAGCGAGGTCTTGCGCGGACGGCTCGACACCGGTACCGTCTTCATGTACTGGGCGCTTCTCGTTAACCTGATGAATCCGATGAATCGGGTGGCAGCATTTTTCGGCGACATCAGCAAGGCGATCGTCGGCGCCGGACGCGTTTTCGAGGTATTGGATCTCCCGGTCGAGACGCGCGACGAACTCAACGCGCGGCCGCTGCCGGTCGTACGCGGGCGGATCGAGTTCGATGACGTGTCGTTTTCGTACGGCGAAAGCGAACAACCCGCCCTTTCGCACGTAACCGCCGGCATCGAAGCGGGCGAAATCGTCGCCCTGGTCGGGCCGTCGGGGGCCGGCAAGACCACGATCGTCAATCTCGTGCCGCGGTTTTACCAACCGCAAGAGGGGTGCGTTCGGGTCGACGGAATCGACATTTCGTCGGTGCGGCTCGCCGATTTGCGCCGCGCGATCGCGATCGTCCCGCAAGATCCGCAACTCTTCCGTGGATCGGTGCTCGACAACATTCGCTACGGTCGTATCGAGGCTTCCGACGAAGAAGTACGCACGTCGGCGCGGGAAGCGAACGTCGACGAGTTCGTTCGCGGATTTGCCGACGAGTATGCGACCGAAGTGGGCGAGCGCGGCGTGCGGCTATCGGGCGGCGAAAGGCAGCGTATCGCCATCGCTCGCGCTATCTTGCGCGATCCACGCATTTTGATTCTGGACGAAGCGACGAGCGCGCTCGACAGCCATTCCGAAGCCATGATCGAACAAGCTCTCGATCGCCTGTTGCCGGGCCGGACGACGCTGATCATCGCTCATCGCTTGTCGACGATTCGCCGCGCGCACAAGGTGCTCTACATCGAGGGAGGCCAGGTGCTCGAGGTCGGCACGCACGCGGAGCTTCTCGCGCGCGGCGGCGCCTACGCGCGCCTTCACGCGGCCCAGTTCGCTGCGAAGTGAGTTAACGGGGGCCGCCGCCCTTGCGGATATTTTCGTACACTTCGTAGCGATGGACCGCGAGTTCTCGCGGCGCCTCGATCCCGATTTGCACGTGGTCGCGGTCGATGCCGACGATCACGACGCGAACGTCGTCGCCGATCGCGATGGACTGATTGATCTTGCGGCTCAAGACGAGCACGACCGGCCCTCCTCACGCGCTCCGCGCTCTTTGGCGATGAGACTGCTCGCGTGATAGAGGCTTTCGAACTGTCCGGCGTCCGTCCACCAACCTTCGAGCACGTCGAAATGAAGCTCGCGCAACGCGATGTAGCGGTTGTTTACGTCGGTGATCTCCAACTCACCGCGTGCGGACGGTTTGAGATCGCGAATGAAATCGAAGACGCGCCGATCGTACATGTAGATCCCGGTGACCGCGTACGAGCTTTTTGGAAGGGCCGGTTTCTCCACGATGCCGACGATGCGGTCGCCGTCGAGTTCGGCAACGCCGAAGCGTTGGGGGTCGGGCACTTCTTTGAGCAGCAGCCGCGCTCCCGATTGCTGATTCTCGAACTTGCGGACGTACGGCGAGATGTCGTCTTGCACGAGGTTGTCGCCGAGAATAACCGCGATGCGCCCGCCCTCGGCAAAGTTCTCGCAGAGCTTGAGGGCGTCGGCGATTCCGCCCTCGCCGTCCTGGTACGTGTAGGCAATGTCGTTCAGACCAAAGTCGCTGCCGTTGCCGAGCAAGCGGAGAAAGTCGCCGGCTGAGCTTCCGCCCGTGACGAGCATGATGTCGCGGATGCCGGCGCGGCACAGCGTCTCGATTGGATAGTAGATCATCGGGCGATCGTAGACCGGGAGCAAATGCTTGTTCGTGACCTTGGTGAGCGGCCGCAATCGCGTTCCGAGTCCGCCTGCGAGGATGACACCCTTCAACGATGATCCTCCAAAGATGCGCTTGCCGCTGGTTACTGCGCCCGGGCGGTTCCCCCCTCGTCGGTAGGAAATCGGTAGGAAAGTCGACCGCCGGGGGCGATACTAGTGCTGATGCCAACGGCTACCGATTCCGATCTCGACGCGCTCGAGTCGCGTACTATCTATGTCCTGCGCGAAGCGTTTTCAACCGTTTCGCCGATTGCCATGCTGTGGTCCATCGGTAAGGATTCGACCGCGTTGCTGTGGATGGTGCGCAAGGCCTTTCTGGGCGACGTGCCGTTTCCGATGGTGCTGCTCGACACCGGCATGGAGTTCCCGGAAGTTTATGCCTTTCGCGATCGTTTGGTGCGCGAGTGGCGTTTGCCGGTACTCAACGAGGCGTGTCCGCCGGAGAGTACCGTCGATCCCACGCTGCCGCCCGGCGCACGCCACGCCGCGCGCAAGAGCGCCGGGCTGCGTGCGCTGCTGGCACGCGAAGGGTATCGCGGCATCATCTTGGGCATTCGCCGGGACGAGCAGGCGATACGCGCCAAAGAGCGCATCTTCAGTCCGCGCAACGCCGACGGCTCGTGGGATCCGCGCACGCAGCCGCCCGAACTGTGGGATTATTATCCGTACGAAGTGCCGGACGGCGCGCACGTTCGGATCCACCCGCTGCTTCACTGGACGGAACTCGACATCTGGCGTTACACGCGGCGGGAAGGCATCCCGTACGTGCCGCTCTATCTTTCGATCGACGGCAAGCGCTACCGCTCGCTAGGCGAGAGCAATATTACCGTGCCGATCGAAAGCACCGCGTCGACCCTCGACGAGATCATCGTCGAACTGGAAAAAACGCGCGAGCCCGAGCGAGCCGGCCGCACTATGGACAACGAAAGCGAAGATGCTTTCGAAAGACTACGCACGACGGGATACATGTGAAACAAGTAAGAATTGTCATGGTCGGGGATGTCGACGCGGGCAAGTCGACGATCCTGGGACGAATGCTGGTCGATCTGGGGCAGGTAACGCCGCAAAAACTCGCCGAACTCGAGAACCAGAGTTCGCGGCGCGGCGTCCCGATCGAGTACTCCTTTTTGCTCGACGCGTTCCAGCTGGAGCGCGACCAAGCGATTACGCTCGACATTTCGCGCATCTGGCTGCGCATGCCGGATCAAGACTACGTCTTCGTCGACGCGCCCGGACATCGCGAACTGATCCGGAACCTGCTCACCGGCGCCTCCGAAGTGGACGCCGCGATCCTGGTGGTCGCGGAAGACGAGGGAATCACCCTGCAGACGCGGCGGCAAGCGCTCTTCCTGCAATGGTTCGGCTTCAAAGAGCTGCTCGTCGTGATCAACAAGCTCGACCTCGCAAGCGACCCCGAGACGGCGTTCGCAAAGCGGAAGGCCGAGGTTCGTACCTTTCTCGATCAGCTCAATGTCGCGCCGATCGACATTATTCCGATCGCCGCGCGCGACGGCGATAACGTCGCGACGGGCAGTCGTCGCTGGGGTTGGTGGAAGGGCAAGACGATGCTCGAAGCTCTCGAAAAACTGCGCCCGCACACGCTCCAGGCGAGCGGTCCGATGCGGTTGATCGTGCAAGACGTCTACCGGCGCGGCGCAAACCGGATCGTCGCCGGACGTATCGACGCGGGCACGCTGCGCGCCGGGGAGCGGATCGTGTTCTGGCCGCTGCGGACGGACGCGGTCGTTACCGCGATTCATCGCTGGCCCGACGACGTGACCGAGGCGCGGGCGGGCGACGCGATCGCGATTTCTCTCGACGAGCGCGTCTTCGTCGACCGCGGCGCGGTTGCGAGCTATCCGGGTGACGGCCCGGCGCTCGGGCATGCGATGCAGGCGACCGTCGTGTGGCTGGGCGGCGACGCCGGAATGGCCGGCGACGCGTTTCGGCTGCGTCTCGGAACGCGCGACGTCTCCGTCACGCTGCAGCGGATCGACGAGATCGTCGATCCCGATACGCTTGTGGGAAAATCCGGCGACGCGCTGGGTA
>JBDTDR010000193.1:0-3485 GCA_039922955.1 Candidatus Tumulicola sp. | reverse complement strand
GGCTCGACACTCGCGGTGAGGTCGGCCGCCCTTCGTCGTACAACGGGAGATAATTAATATGCCGAAACCGCGCTTCAAGTTGGGCGATCACGTTAGCTGGAACTCTGAAGCCGGGCGTGTCACCGGGAAGATCATCAAAATCGTGACCTCGGAGTTCACCTTTAAAGGCTATACGAGGCACGCCAGCGCGGACGAGCCGCAGTACGAAATCAAGAGCGACAAGACCGACCACATCGCGATACACAAAGGTTCGGCGCTGCGTAAGCTCTCGCGATAGCGCGGGTTCGACTTGTGCTTGAGAATCGCCAAGGCAGGTCATCGGGTTAGACAGGCAAACGTATAAGAGCGTAGGAGAACATTTATGCCGAACTCCCCGGCCGACGAGCAACGCATCAACGCCATCCGTTTCTTGGCCGTCGATGCAGTCCAAAAAGCCAACTCCGGCCACCCGGGCATGCCGATGGGCGCCGCCGCAGTGGCCTACACACTCTGGACGAAGCAGCTGCGTTTCAATCCCAAGAACCCGCACTGGCTCAATCGCGACCGGTTCGTGCTCTCGGTGGGCCACGGTTCGATGCTGCTCTACGCGCTGCTCTATTTGACGGGCTTCGACATCACGCTCGACGATCTCAAGTCGTTCCGGCAGTTCGGCAGCAAAACGCCGGGGCACCCGGAAGCCGAACGCACGCCCGGCGTTGAGGCAACGACCGGACCGTTGGGCCAGGGCATCGCCAACGCGGTCGGCATAGCCATCGCCGAAGCCCATCTCGGTGCGGTCTACAATCGCGAAGACAAAGCGATCGTCGATCACTTCACCTATTGCATTTGCGGCGACGGCGACCTGATGGAGGGCATTAGCCAAGAAGCGATCTCGCTGGCGGGCCACCTCAAGCTCGGCAAATTGATCGTCTTTTACGACGACAACGAGGTCTCGCTGGCGGGGCCGACCGACATCACCCTCACCGACGACCCGATCGCGCGCTTCGACGCCAGCGGTTGGCACACGCAATACATCGACATCGCGCATGGCAACGACGTGCAAACGATCGACCAAGCCATCATCGTCGCCAAAAACGTCACCGACCGTCCTTCATTCATTGCGGTGCGCACGCACATCGGCTACGGTTCCCCGCGTCAAGACAACAACTCGGCGCACGGCGAACCGCTCGGCCCCGAAAACGTGAAGCTTTCGAAAGAAGAGCTCGGTTGGCCGCTGCAGCCCGATTTTTACGTGCCCGACGACGTGCTGGGATTCTACCGCGATACCGGCGCGAAAGGCGCCGATCTCGAAGCGGAATGGCAAGCCGCATATTCCGGCTGGAAAACTTCCAACACGGAGCTCGCCGCGCAACTCGAACGAACCGTCCGCGGCGAACTGCCGGCGCAGTTGCCGTGGCCCACGTTCAACGCCGAAAACGGCAGCCTCGCAACGCGCGATGCCGGCGGCGCAGTGATGAACGCGATCGCGGAAAGCTTGCCCGAACTTGTCGGCGGCTCCGCCGATCTCGACCCGTCGACGAAAACCTATCTCAAGAACTGCGGCGACTTCGCGCCGGGAAATTACGGCGGGCGCAACATTCACTACGGCACGCGCGAACACGCGATGGTGGCGATCAACAATGGCATCGCACTGCACGGCGCTCTGCTGCCCTTCAGCGCGACGTTCTTCAACTTCGTCGACTATTGCAAACCGGCGGTGCGGCTGGCGGGCCTGGCCGAAATCCACTGCATCTTGGTCTTCACCCACGACTCGGTGTTTCTCGGTGAAGACGGGCCGACGCATCAGCCGATCGAGCAGTTGGCGACGCTTCGTGCGACGCCCAACTGCTTCGTGGTGCGGCCCGCCGATTCGCTGGAAGTGCTCGAGGCGTGGAAGCTTGCCTTCGAAGAGAAAGGCTCGCCCTGGGTGCTCGTGCTGACTCGTCAAAAGCTGCCGTTCCTGGGTGCGCGCGACGCGTACGTGGAGAAGGGCGCCTACGTTTTGGCCGAGGCGGATGGGGGAAATCCCGATCTGATCCTCATGGCGACGGGTTCGGAAGTCTCGCTCGCGGTCGACGCCAAGAAGATTCTCGACGGCAAGGGTATGAAAACGCGCGTCGTTTCGATGCCGTGCTGGGAACTCTTCGACGGTCAGCCGCAAGCCTACAAAGACCAAGTTCTGCCGGCGGCGGTTACCGCGCGCATGTCGATCGAAGCCGGCTCGACCTTGGGATGGTCGCGCTACGTCGGCGATCGCGGCATCGCCTTCGGCATCGATCACTTCGGCGCATCGGCACCGGCCGCCGCCATCGCTAAGGCCTTCGGCTTCACGCCCGACAACATCGCGCAGCTCGCTCTCGATACGTTCGCACTCGCACCTCGTTAGGAGACGACACCCGTGAAGAACCAACTGCAGCAACTTTTCGGCGCCGGACAAAGCGTTTGGCTCGACAATCTCCGCCGCAGCATGTTTGCTTCCGGCGAGCTCGGGCGTTTGATCGATCAGGGCTTGCGCGGAATGACCAGCAACCCGACGATTTTCGAAAAAGCCATCGGGGCCGGAAGCGATTACGACGATCAGCTGCGCGGAGCTGATCGGCGTTGCGAAAAACGCGGAAGCGCTGTTTTGGGAGCGCGGCGGCTTCGGACCTTCCATTTACCCGCAGTATTTGCGCACGGTATTTGGCGAGATTCCAAGATCGTTGACGACGCGCTTTTTAGGTTCACGATCGCGAACGCAACGCAGCCGTTCTCCCAATGTTCCATCGAAATCATGCCTCTAGGGCCCTCTCCGTTTAGCGTTAGTTTGTCACGAACGCTTGTTCGGAGGGGCCCCGCTTAGCTTGCGGAGGGGTTCAATTTTGGCAAGCGGAGGGGTTCAAAAGCTCGCGAGCGCTACCAAACGTGTTAGCGCGCAGGGATGCGGGGTAAGCAGCACTATTATGGCAGAAGTTTTTGGAACCGAGGGCAAAGCATACAGGTGGGCGGCGATTACGCGTGCTCGATGTGCGGACATCGCGAAACGCTTAAGAAAGATGGGGTCTTTCCGGCGGACCATCACGAGGGGCACCCTTGGACGCTTATGATTAGAGGGTGAAACTCAGCGCCTAGGAACCTGTAGGAGTTAAAAAGCAAGGAGAGAGCGCGAGCGTGGAAGGTGAGCCCGGAGGCGCCGGATTGGTACTGCAGTCAAAGAAATAAGTCGCGCCGCTACGGTGCGCGATGGTCCTCAGTCTCATCCTGCCATTACCGCTTTTCGGATCAGTGCATGCATTCGTTTAAGGTTGTAGGCCGCTCCGATAAGAGAGGTGGCGCCGGTTTTTTAGACACGAAATCGGCTCCCGTTATGTGATGACCTTGCCGGTTACGCCGCCCTTTTGGTCGGCTGATTGAAGTATACCGCGTCCGGCGTTCGGCCGTCGAGCGACGAGTGCGGTCGACCCTCGTTGTAGAACGCAATGTAACTCCCGATGAAAGCCTTGGCTTCGAGCGCACCCTCATACGCG
>JBDTDR010000192.1:0-4107 GCA_039922955.1 Candidatus Tumulicola sp. | reverse complement strand
CGTGGCCACCCTCGTCGGCGGCCTCTATTGCGACCCGGCCCAAAGAGGGACTCTTGTGCCTGGAATTATTCTTTTCCCAAAGGAGGGTAAAGCTGACGACGGCATTACGAAAAAGTTCATCCAATCGATTACTGAATGACCGGGCCGCTTCTTCCCGTCCGTCCGGATCGCGCCGGCCTCACACCGCGATCGCTGACGGCGATATCCCACGGTGCCGCAGATGCCGATGGCGATCTGACGGACGGGCAGAAGGCGCAGATTGCGGTGCAGCACGCGGCGTTCGATTTCGAAATCGCGGAGCGCGCCGAACTCCTGCGCGAACAGGCTGCGCTCCAAGCGCTGATGATGGAACAACTCAAGAACGAAGACGAGATCATGAAGAAATGGATCGCGCTGATCTAACCACCTCGGCAGACGCCTCGCGCCGCCTTCCGGGCGCGACTCCTACGGGAGCAGGAGGCCGCCCGACCCCCGTGCTATAATCGTGTCTTGCTTTTGGGCCATTAGCTCAGCTGGTTAGAGCGCATGCTTGATAAGCATGAGGTCCCTGGTTCGAACCCAGGATGGCCCACCAACGTTCAAAAAACGCCTTAGCAGGTCAGTAGTCGATTTCGGGCTCGGTCGCCGGATGCGCGATGAAATATTGCGGACCCAACTTGGTTGGAATCGGCTTGAACGCGATCGGCTTCTGACTGAAGTCGAAGATGTCGTTGTAGGCATCGGCGCGCGCGTCGGCCAGGCCGAGGGTCCCCAAGCCAAACGTTTTTTCGATGAAGTGCAAGCTGCTGGCGGTCTCGTGCTGCTGCTTCGAGACGTAATGCGCGCGCGCGTAGGGTGAAACGACGATCAACGGCGTACGGTAGCCGAGCCCTTCGTACGCGCCCGTCACCGGGTCGGCGTACTGCGGCGGCACGACGTGATCGAACCACCCGCCCCATTCGTCCCACGTGATGATGATGGCCGTATTCTTCCAATAGGCGCTTTCGCCGATCGCGTTCACGATCGACGCGACCCAGTCCGGCCCGCCCGCGCCCGATCCGCCGCCGGCGTGGTCGGAAGCTCCGCCGTGCGGCATGACCCACGACACCTGCGCCAGGTTGGCGCCGGCAATGTCGTTGAGTACCGCCGTGTCCGGCGACACCACATTTTTCCAATCCGGCCCATTGCGCACCGCCGAGATCGCGTCGAACGCCGAGAGCCAGTAGCCGTCCTGCTGGGCCGGCTGCACGTAGTACCGCCACGTAATACCCTTGGCGTCGAGTAAGTCGGCGACGCTAGGATAGGTGAAACACGGGTCGCCGCCGAGCACTTCGTGGCCGACCGCCGGCGGAAACTCCGGCGGATTTGCCGCGCCGTACTGCAAGTAGTAGAGCGTTTCCTTGGGCGCGTCGCATCCCCACGGCATCGCACTGGGAACCTCGGCAGCGTGACCCTCTTGCCCGGCGATCAGGTATTGATGGGCGCCGAAGCTCGGGCCGTTATTCGATGTAAAGTTATGATCGCCGAGCGCGTACTGCGAAGCCATCGTCCAGTACGGTTGAATGTCGGATTTTAGGACGTACGAAAACGCCATCTTCTGATACGTCTTGCCGGGAACGAATATCCAGCAAGCGGGATGATTCCGCGGATCCGAGCAGCCGGATCCGGTTTGAAACCCATAGATCTGATCGTTCCAGCCGTCGTTCTTGCCCTTGTCGTAGTCTTCCAGGAACTGGATATGATAGTGGTTCATGTCGTGCGTCCACTTCAGCGGCAACGCCTGCAACGGGTATTTAACGCCGTGTCCCCATCCGAACGTGGCGCTGCTCGCTTTTGGAAAGCCGTGGAAAAAATTGTCGAAGCTGCGGTTTTCCTGCATGATGACGATGACGTGCTGGATCGGGCTCGGGCTGGAACGCGCGTCGGAAGTCATCGCGGGCCGGGGCGCGCTCGGCGTAACTGCCGTTTGTGAAAACGGAGCGCTGCAAGCGGTCGCAAGCACGGCAAAAAGCAAGACGGCGAGTTGCTTCATGAATCTCCTCCGAAACCCGGGAGCTTGGAGATGAGCGGGTTCGAACCGCTGACCCTCTGCTTGCAAAGCAGATGCTCTACCAGCTGAGCTACATCCCCGCGCGGCCCGGCATGTTCGTTTTCTCCGAGCGAGAACCCTACTGCGCGGAACCGGAGGAGTCGCGCCCGGCGGCGTGAATACGGGCGGGTCGCGGGGGCATAGCTCAGCTGGTAGAGCATCACGCTGGCAGCGTGAGGGTCAGGAGTTCGAGTCTCCTTGCCTCCACAACGTGCGACCGGTTCGGTTGCGAACGTGGTATAGTGGCCGCGGGGAGTACGCTAGATGACCGCGCCCGCAAGGGTGAGGAAAGTCCGGGCTTCATCGGGCAGGGGTGCAGGATAACGTCCTGTCGGGGTGACTCGAAGGAAAGTGCCACAGAAACATACCGCCCCCGTTTCGGCGGGGCGTAAGGGTGAAATCGTGAGGTAAGAGCTCACGGAGCTTCGCGGTGACGCGGGCTCGGGTAAACCCCACTCGAAGCAAGACCGCTCGAACCCTCGAAAGAGGCGGACGGCCCGTCCGCACGAGCTACGTCGCACCGAGGTGCGCGGTAACGCGCATCCCAGATAGATGGTCGTCCCCCCGCGACGATCTCGCGGGGGACAGAATCCGGCTTACCGGCGTACTCCCCGTGTCCATTTTTCAAGGGGCCGCCTGCAACTCGACCGGGCTGCCGGCCGATTACAGCAAGTGACCGCAGCCGCGTCTGCCGCCGACCGATGAGGAGACCTCGACTTAGCACCGTGAGCGAACAACATTTTACCCCTGCAATGACCGTCGATGAAGCGTTCAAGGTCCACGCCGGAGCGCGCCGAGTTTTCGCACGCTTTCACTTGGGCGGGTGCTCGAACTGCGCGATCAGCGAAACCCACACGATCGGCGCGGTCAGCGAAGACTACGGAATACCCCTCCCGATGCTGCTGGAAAGCCTCAACGCGCTGTTCGATGCGGGCGTGCTGGCGGTCGGCGACAAAGTGCGCATTCCCGACGAAATTCGCGGAAAGATTCCGCAGCTTGCCGACGTTCCCGAGATCGGCGCGATCACCGGCGTCGAAAGCGGCGCCTACACCGCCGAATTCGGCGAGGTTCGGCTCCAGGGATTGGCCGAAGATTTCGTTCCCGTTGAGGCCAGCGCCTCGGTCGGGTAGGCCCGGACGAAACCTAGGAACGCAGCGGCTTGCGGGCGCCGAAACCTTCCTCGACGCCGTGCCAGTGGGCGACGCTCGTTTCACCCGCTTTCCAACACAAATAAACCGGCTCGCCATCGCGGCTCGAAGGGAAATCGATGAGCCCGAGATCGATGTCTTTGACCACGCATCCCAACGATTCGATGCGATGGATGATTCGATGGACTTCCAATTTCAGGTCGCCGAAGCGCGGCGGCGGAAACGGGGATCGCGCGCCGGCTAGCCGCGGCGCGCGCGGTTGCTCGACGTGGCGCAAGGCCGGGTCGGTTTCGAGCAGCTTGATTGCAAGCTCCCGTCGTTTAGCGAAAAGCTCCTCGATCAACGGCGCGAGCTTGGGAATGAGCGCGTTGGCTCGTTCGGGTGAAAAAAACTTCATATGAATCCGCCGCGTGTCGTTTTCGTTGCCGGTCCGTCCGGCGCCGGTCAGAGCCAAGCCATGAAATCCTTTGAGGACTTGGGCTTTTACTGCATCGAACACCTTCCTCCCCTGATGCTCGATGCCGCGGTCGAATCGCTCGCCCTGGCCGGCATTCGGGACATTGCGATCGCCCTCGACGTGCGCGGCGGCCGGAATCTGGGCGATCCGTTCGAGGCGATCGACGACGTCATTCGTACTCATAACGCGCGGCTTTTGTTTCTCGATGCGAGCGACGCCGTATTGGTGCGGCGTTTCAGCGCAACGCGGCGACGGCATCCGCAGTACCAGGCTGGATCGCTGCGCGAGGCGATCGCCTCCGACCGGCGGATGCTGGCGTCACTGCGCGAGCGGGCCAGCGCCGTTATCGATACGAGCAGCCTCACGCATACGGCGCTGAAGGAGCGGATCGCTGCCGCATTTGCTCCAGAGTCGCCCGCGCGGCTGCCCGTCAC